>URTF01000050.1 GCA_900550695.1 uncultured Ruminococcus sp. | reverse complement strand
AGCTACGAGATTGTCGGCTTGATTTTTTCCAAATTTTAAATGGTGTTTAGTATAAACAACATAAAACAGACCTGTTTTCAAAGGGAATCACAATGATATCCCGATGGAAACAGGTCTGTTGCTTTATTAAATAACGCCTTGCGGTGCGGGGCGGGCGACCCGTCCCATACGGAAATTAGGTGTTTCGTGACAAATATGCGGAACAAAAATAATTACGCAATTACGATGCTCAACATTGTTGCGCAATTACGAATTACGCATTAAATTAATTCCGCATTCCGAATTCCTAATTCCGAATTTATTTCTGCTGTGTGTTTGTTGGGAGAGCGGCTGCGTTGTTGTTTGCGATCTCCTTTACGGAGGTGACAAGTCCTGCAAGTCCCTGAATTTCGGACGGAATGATGATCTTTGTTGCTCTGCCGTCTGCTGCCCTGCCGAATGCTTCAAGTCCCTTGATAGCGATAACGCCGTCGCTCGGGTTGCTTTCGTTGAGCTTTACGATGCTGTCTGCGAGAGCCTGCTGTGTGAGTGCGATAGACTCAGCTTCGCCCTGCGCTTCGAGTATCTTCTGCTGTCTTACGGCATCGGAACGGAGGATAAGAGCCTGCTTTTCAGCTTCGGCTTTGAGGATAGCTGCCTGCTTATCGGCTTCGGCACGGAGGATCTTCGATTCCTTTTCACCTTCGGCAACGAGGATCTGCGACTTCTTTTCGCCCTCTGCCTGAAGTATCTTTTCACGTCTTTCACGCTCTGCCTTCATCTGTCTTTCCATTGCGTCCTGAATTTCTCTCGGAGGAAGGATATTCTTAAGCTCGACACGGTTTACCTTGATGCCCCAAGGGTCGGTAGCAACGTCGAGGAGCGATGTGATCTTTGTGTTGATAACGTCACGGGAAGAAAGTGTTGCGTCAAGTTCCATTTCACCGATGATGTTACGGAGCGTTGTTGCGGTAAGGTTCTCGATAGCGCTCATAGGACGTTCAACGCCGTAGGTGTAGAGCTTTGCGTCTGTGATCTGGAAGAACACAACTGTGTCTATCTGCATTGTAACGTTATCCTTGGTGATAACGGGCTGCGGCTTGAAGTCTGCGACCTGTTCCTTGATGGAAACTTTCTTTGCTACCTTGTCGATGATAGGAACAACATAGTGCGGACCTGTTTCAAGGGTCTTGCTGAATGCGCCGAAACGCTCAACGATATAGACCTGAGCCTGCGGAACGAACTTGATACCGCTGATGAGGACAAGAATAACGATGATAGCCAAAATAATAAGAACTGCTGTAATACCGGGCATAATGATTACCTCTTTCTGTTTTTGATTTTTTGTCAGGCTGATTTAAGCATCAGCTTTTTCAACGAGCAGTTTTGCTCCCCTGACTTCCTTAATGCGTACAACGGTGTCTTTGGGGATAAGCTCTTCGTGTTCCGTAACTGCTATCCAGTCAACACCGTTGAAGCGAACTCTTCCGAGACCTCTTGCCGAATCGATATCCTCGACAACAACGGCGGTCTTGCCTGCGTAGCTGTCGGAATTTGTCGGTATGAATTTCTTCGGGAAAAGCTTTTTCACGAGCGGACGAGTGAATATCAGCAGTATTGCCGAGAACACTACGAAAAGGATCAGCTGCACTATCCACGATGCACCGAGTGCAGCTGCGATGAGTGCTGCGACTGCACCTGCGGCGAACCATATTGAAACGAGCGCTGCCGAGGCTGCCTCTGCGAGTATCGCTGCAACGAGGACGATTATCCAGAAAATCACCATAAAATCTCACCTGTCTTTCTCTTATAATATGCATTGGTGTTTACGGAAGAAAAGCTTGCTGTGTATCCGTTGTGAATATCTTAACATAAAAACAAAAAAATTGCAATAGTCGATTAAGACTAAATTCTGCCGATTTCTTTATTTTAAGGCGAAATTTTGAAATCTAATGTTTGAGGCTCGCCCGACCTTGACCGGGATAGACGGCAGATAGACGGCTTAACATAGAATTTTCTTGACTTTAACGCCGTACTATAATATAATGGAAATATAATTACATAACTTCGCAGGGCGGTGTGCGTGAACCCCCTGCTGACCGAAAGGATAAAACGGCAATGAAAAAATACTATGACAACAGAGAGCTTTCTTGGCTTAAATTCAATGAACGTGTGCTTGAAGAAGCTATGGACGAACGTGTTCCGCTCGGAGAGCGTCTGCTTTTCGCATCGATATTCCAGTCCAACCTTGACGAATTTTTTATGATAAGAGTTGGCTCGCTCTATGACAGAACGCTCGTTGACGATCAGGAGCGTGACAACAAGACCGATATGACCTGCGCAGAGCAGCTAACGGCTATCTTTGCACGCTGCACGGAACTTGCGCTTATGCGTGACAAGGCTTACAGCGATATAATGTCACGCCTTAAAGAGCAGTACGGCGTTGAACAGGTCGATTTCAAGGCGCTTTCCAAGGAAGAGGAGGAATTCCTGCGTGTTTATTTCACCAAGGAGATACTTCCGCTCATTTCGCCGCAGATAATCGACAAGCGCCACCCGTTCCCGTTCCTCAAAAACAAGGAGATCTATGCAGTTGCGCACCTTGAATCGAAGTCGCAGTCGATGAAGCTCGGCATCATCGCGGCAAGCGGTTCGTTCTCGCGTGTTATCTTCCTCCCGACCGCAAATAAAATGAGATTTATGCTTGTCGAAGAGCTTATACTTCATTATATGCCGATCGTGTTCAAAAATTATAAGATACTCTGCAAATCCCTTGTGAGGATCACCCGAAATGCCGACATAAATATGGAAGAGGCGCTCTACGACCACGAAGTTGACCTGCGTGAAGTTATGACCGCACTTTTGCAGAAGCGCAAAAAGCTTTCGCCTGTAAGAATGGAGCTTTCACGCAAGCTGGACGAGGAATCGCTCGCATTCCTGCGCAGCAATCTTGAACTCACACCCGATAAGATCTTCCGTCAGAAGTCACCGCTCGACCTTTCCTGCGTTTTTCCTCTCCGTGCGAAGCTTGAAAGTGCCGACCCCGAGCTTTTCTTCAAGAGAGCCGTTCCGCAGAGATCACGTGAGATAGTTCATGAACTGCCCGTTATCGATCAGGTACTCAAAAAAGACGTTCTGCTCTATTATCCGTATGAATCGATACGTCCTTTCCTGCGTATGCTCAATGAAGCGGCTTATGACCCGAATGTTGTTTCGATAAAGATAACATTGTACCGTGTTGCGTCCGATTCAAAGGTAGTCGAGGCACTCGTAAACGCCGCCGAAAACGGCAAGAACGTCCTCGTTCTCGTTGAGCTTCGTGCAAGGTTTGACGAGGAAAACAATATCGGCTGGTCTAAACAGCTTGAAGATGCAGGCTGTACGGTAATTTACGGTCCCGAGAACCTTAAGGTTCATTCCAAGCTCTGCCTTATCACACGCAAAAACGGAAACGGCGTTGAATATATCACCCAGATAGGCACGGGCAACTACAATGAAAAGACCTCCGCACTTTATACCGACCTTTGCCTTATGACAGCGAACCGTGATATCGCAGCCGAAGCAGGTGCGGTTTTCAACGCCCTCTCAATGGGAACGCTCGTTGAGGACTCGCAGCATCTTCTTGTTGCGCCGCTCAGCCTGCAGAACAAGATAATCGAGCTTATCGACGGCGAAATTGCCAAAGCCAAAAACGGCGAAGAAGCTTATATCGGCTTGAAGATGAACTCCGTCACCGACCGTGTTCTTATCGATAAGCTTGCCGAAGCTTCGATGAGCGGCGTGAAAATTCAAATGGTGATAAGAGGTATCTGCTGCCTTGTTGCAGGAGTTGAGGGCTACACCGACAATATCGAGGTAACGAGCATCGTCGGACGTTATCTTGAACACGCAAGGATCTATATGTTCGGTAAGGGCAAGGATATGAAGCTTTATATTTCCTCCGCCGACTTTATGACAAGAAACACTATCCGCCGTGTCGAGGTCGCAGCGCCTATATATGATGAACACGTCCGTGAAAGGATCGTCCACATCTTCAACACGATGCTTGCCGATAACGTAAAGGCAAGGATCATGCTCCCCGACAGCTCCTATAAATATAAGCAGCCGAAGCTTGGTGAGGAGCTTGTTGATTCGCAGCAGAGCTTTATTGATGAAAGCGTTGCAAATGCGGCTATCGCAGTTCAGATTTCTCAGCAGGCCGCAGTAAAGAACACAAAGCCCTCTGCCCCGAACGCAAAGCACGTTAAGGTAAAGCGCCGCCGCAGCAAAAAGAACCGCAAAGCCGATAAGCAGATCTTTCCCTGTAATTCGTAACTGCATTTGATACTAATACCAAACACCAATAAAACTATAGAAAAAAATCGGCGCAAAAGCCATATATCAGAGTTTTGCTTGATTTTTTGTATAGTTTTTTATTGGTGTTTGGTATAAATTTATATTTTTATAGGGTTTATCACAATAACAAAAGCACCCTTGTTGTTATCCTTTTATCAGATAAAAACAAGGGTGTTCGTTTTATTTTTATTAACGACTTGCGGTGCAGGACAGGAAACCCGTCCCCTACAGAGGTTCTGGTTAAAATACCGAATTTAACATTATGCATTACGCATTACGAATTGAATCACCTGTCCGCAACAAGAACATTCATCTTTTCGATCTCAGCATTTACCGAACGTGCGATCTCGGTGTTCTCCGATGCGGTTTCGGTGTTCTGCGTGATAACATCGGATACAGCGGCAATTCTTGTCTTTATGTCGTCAACGGAGTTGCGCTGCGCTTCGGTGAGCTCTGCGATCTTTCTTGCGTGGCTTTCGCTGCGCTGTGAGGATTCGATGATGCTTTCCATGTGCTCTGCGGCTGTTCTTGCGAATTCCGTGCCGTTTGATACTGCGCTTATGGATTCGTTGATAAGCGTTGTGGTGTTCTTTGCGGCTTCTGCGCTCTTGTTGGCGAGGTTGCGGACCTCATCGGCAACGACTGCAAAGCCTTTTCCCGCTGCGCCTGCTCTTGCGGCTTCAACGGCTGCATTGAGGGCGAGGATATTCGTCTGGAACGAGATATCTTCGATAGTCTTGATGATGCTGCTGATCTTGTTCGAGGATTCGCTTATTTCTTCCATCGTCTTTACCATCTGCTGCATATTGCGGTTGCTCTCGTTGAGCTTTGAAGCGCTCTCGCCTGCGGCTTCTGCGGCGGATTCCGCTTCGTTAAGGCAGCGCTCCGATTCCTCGGCGAAGCTTTCAACGTTGGAAAGGATATCCGCAACGGTACTTGCCTGCTCTTCGGAAGCGGCTGTAAGTCTGCTTGAAATATCAAGCATGGACGATGCCGATCCGCCGAGGGACGAAGCGATAGCGGAAACCTGATGCATAATGTCAGCCTGACGCTCGCCGAGGGCGTTGCTTTCGTCCATTTTCTGCTTGACCTGACCGAGAAGTCCCTTTGTTTCATCGGCAGCCTGCTCTGCTTTTCCGATGAGCGAAACGGTATTTTTGATAAGAAGCCTCAGCATAAATGCGGCAACGTTTATTCCCGCAACGCCGTTGATGATAACATTGCTCGGCGCACCTCTGTAGACCTTGTCCTTCACAAAAAGACCTGCAACGAGAAGCACATTCGTAAGCACCCATGTTATATCGATATTGATCACGCTGTTATATATCGAGCCAATGGCAAAGTTTGCGGCTAAAAGCGCAGCCATAGTGTGAAGCTCGCCCTTGGTCGCCGAAAGGACAACGATAACAACGGCCGTAGCCTGCGTGAGAAAGATGCCCTTTGTGAGGTTTGAAGCTTTCCTCATAAAAATAAGTACGATAAGCGGAACTATTATACCCATAGCCGCCGTTAAAATGCCCGTCAGAACATAACCTGTCACAAGGTTGATTATGCAGAACGCAAGGCACACGCCGAAAACGGCAATAAGATGATTTCTGATTACTTTATCCGGAATATTCGGGCAAAACTTCTGTGGCATATAAAACTCCTCCAAACCGCCTGATCGGCAGAAATTGTTGTCGCCTATATTATACCATATTTCGATTTATTCGTCAAACATTTCTTATCAATTTGTTCAAAAATATATATTTTGCACAAAAATCCCGCCTTTGATTTATTTTAAAGACGGGATACAGACTATTGAAAAAGCATACTGCAATTTTCACCTCATTCCGAATTTTAAAAAACTATTGATTTATGCTGTATTTTATGGTATAATTAAACATACGTATATTCAGGCTTTTTACGTTTTGCGGAGCGTTTTCCGCATTGTTTCCAATTTAATAAGGAGATGAGTTTATGATAGGCGACCTCCATTGCCATACCACTCTTTCCGACGGTTCTCTCGGAATTGAGGATATTATCGTTCAGGCAAAGAAAACGGGCATTGATTTCATTTCGATAACCGATCATGACACAATGTCGTCGATAAACCGCGCAAAAGTCCTTGGTGAACGCTACGGTGTTCAGACTATCCCCGGTGTTGAGCTTTCGGCTTGGGACAAGAAGCGTAACCGCAAGGTACACATTCTTTGCTACGCTCCGCAGAAGCCCGACCGTCTGGAGGGGCTTTGCATAAAGTCCTGCGAGATAAGGCGAAAATGCGCCGCCGAGATGGTGGAAAACGTTATGAAGCTTTATCCGATAACTGCTGAAAGCGTTATGAAACACGCAACGGGTTCAAAGAGCATCTTCAAGCAGCACATTATGCACGCTCTCATCGAATACGGCTACACCACTCATTTCTACGGAAAGCTCAATCATAAACTCTTCAATCATGAAAACGGAACGTGCATCGTTGAGCGTGAATATCCCGATGTTAATTTTGTGCTTGATCTTATTCATTCGTCAAAGGGCGTTGCTGTAATGGCTCACCCGATGATGTATGATTCTGCCGAGCTTCTTGAGGAGCTTGCGCAGAGCGGCAAAATTGACGGTATTGAGGCTTATCATTACTCTGCAACGGAGGAACAGCAGCAGAAGCTTTGCGAAACCGCTGAAAAGTATGACCTTATCGTAACGGGCGGTTCGGACTTCCACGGACTTTACAATGAACGCCCCACTCATCTCGGCAATTACTACACATCAAAGGAAAACATCGACAAAATAATCAAGCTTGCGAACAAGACAAAGCAGGCGTGATACTATTATAATAAAAAAGAGGAATACTAAAATGAGCATTATGGACGAATCACTTCAGAAGCATTACGAATGGCAGGGAAAGATCGAGGTAGTTTCACGCTGTACGGTCGAAAACCGTGAGCAGCTTTCGCTTGCGTACACTCCGGGCGTTGCGCAGCCTTGCCTTGAAATTGAAAAGGACCCTGAGCTTTCCTACGACCTTACAAGAAGACACAACCTTGTTGCTGTTATCACGGACGGTACTGCCGTTCTCGGACTGGGCGACATCGGTCCGAGAGCGTCTATGCCCGTAATGGAGGGCAAATGCGCACTTTTCAAGGAATTTGCGGGCGTTGACGCTTTCCCTATCTGCGTGAATTCCAAGGACGTTGACGAGTTCGTCCGCACGGTAGAGCTTATCTCCTACAGCTTCGGCGGGATCAACCTTGAAGATATCTCCGCACCTCGCTGTTTCGAGATCGAAAAGAAGCTCAAAGAGAGATGCGATATCCCTGTTTTCCACGATGACCAGCACGGAACGGCTATCGTTGCATCTGCCGCAATGCTCAATGCCGCAAAGGTCGCAGGCAAGAAGTTCGAGGATATGACCCTCGTTATCAACGGCGCAGGTGCGGCAGGCTGTGCAATTGCAAAGCAGTTCATCTCAATGGGAATGGGCGACATTATAATGGTTGACCTCGCAGGAATAATCTGCGACGGCGACGAGTTCAAGAATCCGTCCCACTATGAAATGGCAAAGCTCACGAATAAGAACCACAAGAGAGGCACACTTGCCGATGCACTCAAGGGTGCTGATGCTTTCATCGGTGTATCGAAGCCTAACCTTGTTTCGCCCGAAATGGTAAAGTCAATGGCTGAAAAGTCCATTATCTTCGCAATGGCAAATCCTACTCCCGAAATTATGCCCGACGCTGCAAAGGAAGCAGGTGCATTCGTTGTCGGCACGGGACGTTCCGACTTCCCGAACCAGATCAACAACGTTGTTGCATTCCCCGGAATTTTCAAGGGCGCACTTGCAGTTCGTGCGAGTGATATAAACGAAGATATGAAGCGTGCCGCAGCTTACGCTATCGCAGCAGCAGTTCCTGCCGATAAGCTTTGCGCAGACTTTATCCTCCCGAACGCATTCGACAAGAATGTTGCAGTTATCGTTGCGGACGCAGTTGCAAAGGCAGCAGTTGAATCGGGAGTGGCAAGATCAAAAAAGTAATTATCAAGAGGTGATCCAAAATGACATACACATACACTCCGAGAGGAGTTTGTTCAAAAAAAATAACCGTTGAGCTTTCCGACAATGGCGTTGTTGAGAATGTCAGCTTTCAGGGCGGCTGCAACGGCAACACTCAGGGCGTTGCGGCTCTTGTAAAGGGAATGAAAGCGGAAGAAGCTATTTCACGAATGAAAGGCATCGACTGCAACGGCAGGGGAACTTCCTGCCCCGACCAGCTTGCCGAAGCTCTGACCGAGGCTCTTGAAGAGCTTTAAGCTTTGAAAACGCTGATAAATTTCGGCGGCATCGGGTGGACGATACTTTTCATAGTATCCGTGCTCGGTTTTCTGTTCGGACTTGCGCCGCTGTTCAACCCGAACATTCACCTTAATCTCGGAAATTACGTTATAATGGCAGGCGGAGCTGTGCTTGCGCTTTTTGCCGTTTTCCACGGGAAAATTTTTATGCTGATAAAAACGAGCAGAGCGGCACGGACGGTTTTCTGCATTATCGCTGCGCTGGCGGTAGTTTTCATCATAATTTCAGCGGTCGTTTCCGCACTTATGATAAAGGCGGCGAACGACAAACCGACCGATCCTGCGGCGATAATCATTCTCGGCTGCAGAGTACACGGGGAAAACCCAAGTCCAATGCTTATGCAGAGGATAAGTGCGGCTTGCCGATACCTTGAAGAATACCCCGAGGCTGTAGCTGTCGCATCGGGCGGAAAGGGCGAGGACGAGCTTATTTCCGAGGCTGAATGTATAAAACGTCAGCTTGAAAAGCGTGGAATTTCGTCCGAGAGGATAATCATTGAAGATAATTCGACTAACACCCGTGAAAATATGGCTTTTTCAAAGGCACTGCTCGAAGAAAAAGGCATTTCGGGCGAAATTGCGATAGTTTCAAACGAATATCACCTCCGCCGTGCAAAAACGATAGCGAAAAAGCAGGGACTTGACGTAAAATGCTGCGCCGCACGAACAGTTCCGATTTATCTTCCGCCGTACTGGGTGAGGGAGATATTCGGAAATGTTTATGAGTTTCTTTTCTGAAAAACGGACACGGATTTCGTCTGATTTTCACCTGTTTCTGTATCATTTAACACAAATCCGGACTATAATAACTTCAGGTCGTCTCTAAAAATAATGCCGCACATTCGTAACAAAACGTGCGGCATTGCTGTAATGACATAACGGGGAAAAGCTTATCCCCGAAAGGAGCTTTTTATGAAAAAATTGCTTTTTGTTTTCAACCCTCACGCAGGAAAGGGACAGATAAAGTTCCACCTGCTTCAGATACTCGATACGTTCACAAAGGCAGGCTATGAAGTCACGGCTCACCCGACTCAGGCGAAGCTTGACGCTGTAAATGTTATCACTGAAACGGGAAAAGACCACGATGTTATCGTTGTCAGCGGCGGCGACGGAACTATGAACGAAGCAATTAAAGGCTTGATGAACCTCGGCGAAAAGATACCGCTCGGCTATATTCCTGCGGGAACGATGAACGACTTCGCTTCGAGCCTTGGCATACCGCACAATATGACGGCGGCGGCTGAAAAGATAGTCAAGGGCGAAACCGCAGAGGTCGATATCGGCGCATTTAATGACGAATTCTTCACATACGTTGCAGGCTTCGGTGCTTTTACCGATGTCAGCTACGGCACTTCACAGCAGATGAAGAATGTTTTCGGCAGTCTTGCATACATCGCAGAGGGACTTCGCATAAAGCGCCTTAACAGTATGAAGCCGTACAAAGTCAAGGTCGAATATGACGGAAACGTTATCGAGGACGAGTTCATCTACGGTATGATATGCAACTCGATGTCGGTCGGAGGCTTCAAAGGTCTCGGCGGCAAGGACGTACTGATGAATGACGGCATTATGGAGGGCCTTTTCATAAAGAACCCGAAGAATCTTATCGAACTTCAGCAGACGATAAATGCTCTGCTTGCACGAAACCTTGAAGCGGATTGCTTCTACTATTTCAAGACGGGAAAAGCGGTCGTAAGCTCTGACGGATCGATCCCGTGGACGCTTGACGGAGAGTTCGGCGGAGATGTTGCAAGGGCGGAGATAAGCGCAAAGAACAAGGCTATATGCTTATTCGCTTCGCCGATGCTCAAAATTCTCGGCGGAACTGCCGAAGTTGTTCCCGAGCCGATGGGTGATGAATCCGACCCGAGCTATTATTACTCCGAGGAGAATGACGATCCGACGGAGTGATGTCCGATAAATTTATCTTTTTTGTTTTGCCTGCCGCCCTGTTCTGTGAGCATCTCACAGAGCAGGGCGGCTTTTATACTAATACTAAACACCAATAAAATACAGGAAAAAAATAGTTTTATTGGTGTTTGCTATTATGCTTGAAAAGTTAATAATTAATCATTATACTGTAACGTTGGGAGAATATTCTGTAAAAAGTGAGGTTCTTATGGAAAAGTTAAAGGAGGACAACAGCTACTTCGGCACGGAAAGGATAAGCCGAATACTGCTTAAAATTGCGCCGCCCGTAATGCTTGCGCAGCTTATTCAGGCGCTTTACAATATCATCGACAGCCTTTTTGTCGGAAAATATTCCGATGTCGGACTTACGGCGCTGTCGGTAATTTATCCTATACAGCTTCTGATGATAGCGCTCGCTGTCGGAACGGGCGTTGGCATAAATACGGTAATGGCGGCGCAGCTCGGACTCGGGCATGAGGACAAGGCGAATGAGTATGCAGGTGTCGGAACGCCGCTCGCTGCGATTCTTTGGGTCATATTTGCGGCGGTGTGCTATGCGATAATGCCTGCTTACGCCGCAACGCAGACAAGCTCGCCCGAGGTCATCGCAGATGTTGTTACATACGGCAGGATAGTATGCATTTTCAGCTTCGGTCTTTTCCTCGAAAGCGTCTGGACGAAGATACTTCAGGCGAGAGGAGATATGAAAACGCCGATGACAGCGCAGATAATCGGTGCGGTGATAAATATTATCCTCGACCCTCTGCTTATTTTCGGTCTGTTCGGACTTCCGAAAATGGGCATCGCAGGTGCGGCGACGGCAACGGTCGCAGGTCAGATAGCCGCAGCTCTCGTCGTAATGAAAAAGGGCTTTTGCAAGCCGCCCGAGCTGAAAAAATTCCCGAGCTATACGGCGAAGATATTCCGCCTCGGACTGCCGAATATCCTTATGCAGTCGGCTTATACATTCTATATTTTCGGACTGAACGTTATCCTTGCGGAGTTCTCGGACGCAGCGGTAACTGTGCTTGGACTTTATTACAAATGGCAGTCGCTGATATTTATCCCTCTCGGAGCAATGCAGACCTGCATCGTTCCCGTGATAAGCTATAATTATGCCGCACGAAATGTAGAAAGGTGCAAAAAAACGCTCAGAGAGTCGGTCGTTTTCGGAATGGCGCTGATGTTTCTCGGAACGCTGTGCTTCCTGCTTATCCCCGAGCAGCTGCTCCGTTTTTTTTCCAAAGACGAGCAGGTCATTTCTATCGGTATAAATGCCTTTCATATAATCGGGATAAGCTTTATCCCGCTTGTAACATCGCTGACATATCCCGTGCTTTTCCAAGCGGTCGGCGCAAGCTTCAAAAGCTCCGTGCTGACGATAATACGAACAGTGTTCCTGTTCGTGCCGCTCGGATATATTTTCTCACGCTTCGGCTTGCAGTATTTCTGGCTGACATATCCGATAACGGAAGTGATAACAACAGCGGTAGGATTTGTTATGAGCAGAAAATTTTTCAGCGACCCGTATCATGAGAAAGCAAAGAAAAATAAACAGATCGCAAACAGCATCGGACAATAAAGTTCCGATGCTGTTTTTTATTGGTCGAACCTTGTCGAATAAAAGCTAAAAATCAAAAAGTCGGAAAATTGATATCTTTGTTTTTATAGAATTGTCACAAAAAATCTATATTTTTAAATATTTTGCTCTGAAATTGTTGCCATTTAATGTCATATATGTTAAAATAATATCATAAAACGTGTTAAATATTCTTGGCATATCAAAGGGGCGAAAGAAAATGAGATACGGCAATATTCTGACTGACAAGAAAACGGCGGCGGTCTGCGCTTGGTTCATCTTTGAACTCTGCTCGGCGGCGATGTGCATTATAAGTATCTGCAAAGGCTGGCGCATGGGCGTTTGCCTTATGGCGGCGGTGTTCGCCTGCGTTGCGGCGGTGGTGACTTTTCACCCGAGTGTTACGATAAAGGCACAGGCGACCGTGCTTATGCTTATGTCTTACATCAATGTTTTTACCTGCAGTATCATGGAGGAGAGCATTTATAATTCGGTCGCAGTGTTCATTGAGATCGCAGTGGTTCTGTCCGCTTACAGAGATACGAAGCTGCTGTTCTGTTACATAATGCTTGTGCTGTCGGGAGTAATTCATCACATTGTTGCGATGACTGACATAAATCTTTCCAACGGTGCGGAAATAACGAAATTCGTTGTCAGGATATCGATGATGATAACGGCGCTCATCGTGCTTTATATTTTTATCGAGGGACTTAATACCTACGAAAAAATGCTTATCCAAAGTGTGCAGGACGCTAAAAAAGCGGAACACTCCAAGTCGGATTTCCTTGCGAATATGAGCCACGAGATACGCACCCCGATGAATGCGATAGTCGGAATGTGCGAGCTTGTTCTCCGTGAAGACGACCTGAGCGACAACGTTCGCTCAAACTGCTGCTGTATCCGTGCGGCAGGAGAAAGCCTGCTTGCGATAATAAATGATATCCTCGATTTTTCCAAAATAGATTCGGGAAAATTCGAGCTTGTTCCCGATGAGTTCAACATCGCTTCGACCATAAATGCGGCAATAAGTATGGCGGAAACAAGGCGCGGCAGCAAGAATATAGAGTTCATCGTCAATGCCGACCCGAATATCCCGAGGGGAATAATCGGCGACGAATCAAGGATCCGCCAGGTCATAGTGAATCTTATGACGAATGCGGTAAAATACACGGAAAAGGGCAGCATAACTCTCACCGTTTCACAAACACGGCAGGAATACGGAATAAATCTGTTCGTATCGGTCGCAGACACGGGCATAGGCATTACCGAGGAGCATCTTGACAAGCTTTACACGAGCTTTTACCGGGTCGACACGAAGAAAAACCACTCCGTTGAGGGAACGGGGCTTGGACTCGCGATATCGAAAAAAATCATCGATCAGATGGGCGGTTTTATAAGCGTGAAAAGCGAGTACGGCGTTGGTTCGGATTTTCGCTTCGTAATTCCGCTCAAAGTCAAGGACAGCGAGCCTTTTATAGCTGTAAAAGAACCGCAGAATGTCTGCGCTGCGGCATTTCTTGACACCGAGGGACGGTGCAGCCGTGCTGCGGGAAATCTTGAAAAGATGGAGGATATGCTTCACGTTGAAATAATGACCTGCGATACTGCCGAAAAGCTCAAAGCTGCGGCGGAGCGCAGGAGTATAACCCACCTTTTCGTCAGCAGGGAAAAATATATGGAAGACCCGAAGCTTATCGGCGAATTTGCGGAAACATCGAATGTTTATGTCGTTCAGGAGAGGTCAGACGCAGTGACTTTGCCGAGCAATATCCACTGTATCTACAAGCCGTTCTATTCGATCTCCGCAGTTTCGGCGTTCAACAATGAAAACATTGTCACAAGCCGTAATATGCAGATAAAATTCACCGCACCCGAGGCGAAAATTCTTATCGTTGATGACAATGCGCTCAATCTGAAAGTTGCGGCAGGACTTATGAAGCCATACAAGATGCAGCTTTTTACTGCGGAAAGCGGTGCGAGGGCGATCGAAATGCTTCGCACCGAAAAATTTGATCTTGTATTTATGGATCATATGATGCCCGAAATGGACGGCGTTGAAACGACTAAAATAATACGAAACCAAAACGGAGAATATTTCCGCAGTCTGCCGATAATAGCGCTTACGGCGAACGCTGTCAACGGTGCGAGGGAGATGTTCATCAGTTCGGGAATGAACGATTTTCTTGCAAAGCCTATCGAAGTTGAGGTGCTTGACAAAATACTGCGGAACTATCTTCCGAAACGCTGCATAAGGACAGCCGAGCCGCAGAAAGATGCCGCCGAACGAAAAAAAGAGGTGCTTGTATGAAAAGGATAGGGATAACCTCCGACTGTGCCTGCGATCTTCCCGAGAAATATTTCGAGATGCACGATGTCGGGATAATGTATTTTTACATCACGACCGATACGGGGCGATTCCGTGACGGCTGCGAGGTCGATTCGCAGAACATCATCGAATACCTCGAAAGAGGCGGCATAAAGGCTGCGACCTGCGCACCTCAGCCGATGGAGTATGAGATCTTTTTCGGCAGGCAGCTTGAAAAATACGATGAGATCATACATATTTCTTTGAGCGGCAAACTCAGCAATTCCTACACCAATGCCCGAACGGCACTCTCGTTCATGGGCAGGGACAGCGGACGGGTCAGCATTATCGATTCGGAGCAGTTCTCATCGGGAATGGCGTTTATGATAATAAAAGCGGTCGAAATGCGTGACAGCGGCTGTTCGGCTTCGGAGATAATCCGGGAATGTTCACGCATCGGCAAGTGCATATCGACAAGCTTCATAGCGAAAAATGCGGATCATCTTTATCTCAGCGGACTTACGGGAAAAACGGTAAAAACGCTCTGCTCGGCGATGCTGATCCACCCCGTTCTTTCGCTTAAAAACGGACACCTCGCACTGAAGGCTCTTAAAATAGGCGATTATAAAAAATCGGTGCGAAGCTATATCCGAAGCGAACTCCGCCGCAGCGGAGCGATAGACCGAAAGAGGGTCTTTATCACCCACGCAGGCTGCGGAGCGGAGATGCTCGCCGACGTGAAAACCGAGGTGAAAAGACTCTGTTGTTTTGACGAGATGATCGTTGAAAAAGCCTCCGCAACGATATTGAGCAACTGCGGAGCAGGTTCGATAGGGGTATTGTTTTTGAAGAATAAATAAAAGATCGTCCGCCGCAGTTGAGCCTGCGGCGGACGATTCCAGTCTGTCGAAAAAAGTTGCACAAAATTAAAGTTTACGTCCACGCTTTTCAAAGGG
>URTF01000049.1 GCA_900550695.1 uncultured Ruminococcus sp. | reverse complement strand
ATGGTTTTTGCGCCGATTTTTTGTCTATAGTTTTATTGGTGTTTAGTATTAGACAGCACCGCAGCTTTGATCTTCCGACCAAAACTGCGGTGCTGCTGTTTTCACTTGGTTCATTTATAATACTTTAGGAGAGTACAATTGAATGATTTTAAAAATAAGTACTGTTTCCTCAATCTTCGGCGTCCTGAAGAGCGTCATAACCGCTTTCGCCTGTACGAACTCTGATAACGTCCTCAACATCGTAAACGAAGATCTTACCGTCACCGATGTGACCTGTATAAAGAGCCTTGCGAGCCGTTTCAACTACAGTTTCAACGGGAACTTTGGAAACTACGACTTCTACCTTTACCTTTGGAAGAAGCGTTGCCTCAACGGGAACACCACGGTACATTTCGCCTGCGCCCTTCTGTGTGCCGCAGCCGAGAACCTGAGTTACCGTAAAGCCCGTTACGCCAATCTCACTGAGAGCATTTTTAAGTGTTTCAAACTTATTCTGCTTGCAGATGATAGCAACTCTTGTGTACTTGTTCTTGCTGTCTGCGCTGCGCTCGATATGAGGACGGTCAACAACAGTAACAGGAACTTCCGCAACAGGTTCTTCTTCGGAAACTGCGCCTGTGAATACGGAGTTTGAAGCAGGCATAAAGTCTGCATAAGCGGAAGCAAGACCGTGTTCTGTGATATCAAGACCTCTTGTTTCTTCCTCAACGGAAGCACGGAGACCGATAGTTTTCTTGATGATAACGAATGTGATTATCATTGTAACTGTTGCCCAAGCTGCAACTGCGAAAAGACCAACGAACTGGATTCCGAGGAGCTTGAAGCCGCCGCCGTAGAAAAGACCTGCAAGTGTGTTGCCGTCAGCGTCAACGAGAGAATAGCCCGGAACTTTTGGATTGGAGAAAAGACCAACTGCGATAGTACCCCAGATACCGTTCATCATATGGACCGCAACAGCACCAACGGGGTCGTCAATGTGAAGCTTATGGTCAAGGAGCCATACACCGAATACTACAAGAAGACCGGAAACGATACCAACTACTACAGAACCGATGCAGTCTGTTGTGTCGCAGGGAGCTGTGATACCTACAAGACCTGCAAGCGATGCATTAAGGCACATCGAAACATCAGGCTTGCCGTACTTTATCCATGTAAAGATCATACAGGTAACTGTTGCAACTGCAGGAGCAATTGTTGTTGTAAGGAAGATAGAACCGAGCTGATCGATGCTTGTTGCTGCTGCGCCGTTAAAGCCGTACCAGCCGAACCAAAGGATAAATACGCCGAGTGCGCCGATCGTAAGTGAGTGACCCGGGATAGCATTTACCTTTGTTACCTTGCCGTCCTTGTCAGTGTTGAACTTGCCGATACGGGGTCCGAGGATCTTCGCACCGATGAATGCTGCGATACCGCCTACAAGGTGGATACAGGTCGAACCTGCGAAATCGTGGAAACCGATCTGAGAGAGCCAGCCGCCGCCCCAGATCCAGTGTGCCTCGATTGGGTAAACAAGTGCGCTGATAACGCCCGAATATACACAGTAGGAAAGGAACTTTGTTCTTTCTGCCATAGCGCCCGAAACAATCGTTGCAGCCGTTGCGCAGAATACAAGGTTGAATACGAAGCTCGACCAATCAAAGTTTTCATACTGAGTCAGAATATCAAAACCCGGCTTGCCGATAAGTCCGACAAGGTCTTCGCCGAAAAGAAGTCCGAAACCGATGAGAATGAACATTACTGTACCGATACAGAAGTCCATAAGGTTTTTCATAATGATGTTGCCTGCGTTCTTCGCTCTTGTGAAGCCTGTTTCGACCATTGCGAAGCCTGCCTGCATAAAGAATACGAGAGCCGCGCCGATAAGAAACCAGACGCCGAATACCAGCGATGAGGTGTTCTCGGAGACCATCTCCAAGATGTTTGTGCTTTCCATAATAATTCCTCCACTTTCATTAATCGGGAAATGTTGATTTCCTTTGATCTCCCCATTAGCAAAATAGAAAGGACGCTGTGAACCGAACTCCGCCTTTGCAGTTCGTCCACAGCGCCCTTGCTGTTTTCTATGGTCTTATTATATATCACAAAAATACATTTGTCAAGCACTTTTTTGAAATTTATGCAATTTTTATTATTTATTCATGCATTTTAATTGATTATTTGTGATTTTATAGCTTTTTAAGCTTGATTTATGAAATAATCTTATATTTTAACTTCACATTTTAAATGTTTCAGTTCACAGACAGTTTATATATATTTGCAAGTTTATGTTTTATATCCTGCAAAATACGTTTAAATCCAACTAATATATATAGTATATCGATAACATCTTAACCGACCGTTCTTCGCAGATAAACTGAGCAAAATCATATAACATCTAAAATAATGTTTATCATACGCTTGACAAATAGCTTTGTATGCAGCACCGTAATATAATACACAAATATATAGCAGGCATATTGTATAAAACTTATATAGCAGACTTATAATTGATGTGCTATAATATAAAGTGTAAAGGCAGTATTATTAGGAGATATTTATAAATAAGGAGGTTGTTTGTATGTCACCGAGAACACAGCAGATAGTTAAAATGTATGAGATGCTTCCCGAACAGGAGCAGGAACTTGCGTATGAAACTATCAAGCGTTTTGTGCTTGCTTGGGATCCCGATTTTACAAAGGTTACTTCCGATGAGCGCAAGCGGATAGATGATGCGGAAAAAAGCGGCTATATCTCCGATGAGGATATAGACTGGGATAATCTTGATAAGTACGCAGAATAAAAACATCCGAGCAGGTCAGCCTAACAATGACCTGCTCGTTTTTTTGCGCAGTTCGCTGAAATGGATCACCTATCATTGACAACTTAGCGCAGATAAACTGTGCAAAATCATACTTTTTGTTGACTTTACGATAAAAGTGTTGTATAATTATACTGATAAATTATTTTTGGAGGAATGTTATAATGTATCCGCTGAAATTAAAGCCTGCTTTCAAGGATTACCTTTGGGGCGGCACAAAACTTCGTGATGTTTACGGCAAGGACTGTGATTTCGATAAGGTTGCCGAAAGCTGGGAGCTTTCCTGCCACAAGGACGGCAACTCGGTCATTGACAACGGCGAAGCAAAAGGAATGACGCTTGCTGAATATATTGAAAAAGAGGGCAAGGCTATCCTCGGCAAGAACTGCGAACGCTTTGAGAACTTCCCCGTTCTTATCAAGCTCATCGATGCAAAGGACAACCTCTCGGTTCAGGTCCACCCCGACAATGAATACGCTATGCGTGTTGAGGGCGAATACGGCAAGACCGAAATGTGGTACATCGTTGACTGTGACGAGGGTGCAGAACTTATTTACGGTTTCAAGAGAAACGTTACAAAGGAAGAATTCGCAGAGCGCATCAGGAACAACACTCTGCTCGAAATAACCAACTCCGTTCCCGTTAAAAAGGGCGATGTTTTCTTTATCCGTTCGGGAACTCTCCACGCTATCGGCAAGGGTATCCTCATCGCTGAAATTCAGCAGAACTCCAACACTACATACCGTGTTTACGACTACGGAAGAGTCGGTGCAGACGGCAAGACAAGACCTCTTCACATTGAAAAGGCTCTTGACGTAACAAATCTTTGCCCTGCCGAACCGTATCCCGCAACCGAAGCAGTTACCGAAAACGGCTGCACCAAGAAACTCCTTTCCAAGTGCGAATATTTCACCGTTTATAAGATAGATATTGAAAATTCCGCTGAATTCAATGCTGACGAAACATCGTTTGAATCTGTCCTCGTTCTCGAGGGCGATGTAACGCTCAAGTCGGCTGACGGCGATATCACACTCAAAAAGGGCGAAACGGCATTTCTCCCCGCAGGACTTGGCAAATACACCATCGAAGGCAAATCTCAGGCAATTCTTACAAGGATAGACTAAAGGAGAACTGAAAAATGAAATACTTTATAGGCATCGACCTCGGCGGAACTAACATCAAAGCAGGCGTTGTAAACGAAAATTACGAGATCATCGCAAAGGCTACGACCAAGACCAACTGCCCCCGTCCTGCAAAGGAAATAGCAGACGATATGGCTAAGGTCAGCATCGAAGCTGCACAGAACGCAGGAATTTCCATTGACGATGTTGAATGGATAGGCATCGGCACTCCCGGCATCGCCGACAACATCAACGGAACTATCCCCTACTCCAACAACCTCGGTTTCAGCAACGTTCCTATAAGAAAGTACATTCAGGAGCATATCAACAAGCCTGTTTACGTTGCAAATGATGCAAACGCCGCCGCTTACGGCGAATTCGTTGCAGGTGCGGCAAAGGGCGCTACCGATGCAGTCTGCATAACTCTCGGAACGGGTGTTGGCGCAGGCGTTATCATCGACGGCAAGATCTTCACGGGAAGAAACCTCGCAGGAACAGAGATCGGACACATGGTCATCTCCGTTGACGGCCCTCAGTGTACCTGCGGAAGAAAAGGCTGCTTTGAAGTTTACTCCTCCGCAACGGGTCTTATCAATATGACAAAGGCCGCTATCGCAGAAAACACATCGAGCATTCTCGCCGAATATGAAAAGCAGGACGGCAAGGTTTCCGCCCGTCACGCTTTCAACGCAATGCGAGCAGGCGATGCAGCAGGCAAGGCTGTTGTTGACAAGTACATAAAGTACCTCGCAGCAGGTATCACAAACGTTATCAACATCTTCCAGCCCGACATTCTCTGCATCGGCGGCGGTGTCTGCAACGAGGGTGATCCTCTTCTCGTTCCGATGAAGGAACTCGTTAAAAAGGAAGTTTACACAAGAATGCTCGACTGCAACACCGAGATAACCGTTGCAAAGCTCGGAAATGACGCAGGCATCATCGGTGCGGCTTTCCTCGGCAATTCATGATATGAGCAAATTTGATTTTTTCGCATCGGATATAAAGGACGCCGATTCCTTTATGAAAGATCAGCTTCGCCGCAAGGACTTGAAGCGGAGCGAGCTTGCCGATATGCCCGAAAATGAGATAGTCGGCGCAGTTACGGCTTGGATAGAAGCAAGCTTCAAGGAGGACTGGTCTGATATGGGCGAAAAGCTCAACAGCCTGCCCACCCCCTGCCTTAACATCTACTGCGCAGAGATAACCTTGAAACAGGTCTTGTCCAGCGGTTTCTCCGAAGCGGTTTTCAACCTCTCGAACGATTTTCTCGGCATCGCAGCGAACGGTTTCCGTGCTGTCGGCTATGAAAAGCTTGCGGAGATCGTTGATTCGGCGGTCAAAGTCGGTGCGGACAAGCGCCCCTCGGGACGAAGCTTTGTCGATTTTCTCGAATTCAGCGAGAATGTAAGCTTTTCTGCGCAGGATAAGGACTTTCGCCGATGCTTTGAGCAGACAAAATTCGACCGACTGGCGAAGCAATATATTTTAAACTACAGCAAATATTTCGGAAACGCATAACGCTTCCGACCGAAAGGAAGTATATAAAAATGGGTTGCAACAATGAATGCAATGACTGCAAAAACTTTTTCTGTGAAGGCACGGACAAAGCTCCGCAGCGTTCACTTTTCAATGCGCTCGGATTCACAAAGGAAGAAATGGAGCGTCCGCTCGTTGGTATCGTTTCTTCCTACAATGAAATAGTACCGGGTCACATGAACATCGACAAGATCGTTGAAGCCGTTAAAATGGGCGTTGCAATGGCAGGCGGCACACCTGTCGTTTTCCCTGCAATCGCAGTTTGCGACGGCATCGCAATGGGTCACGAGGGTATGAAATACTCCCTCGTAACAAGAGGACTTATCGCTGATTCGACCGAATGTATGGCTCTTGCTCATCATTTTGACGCTCTCGTTATGATACCTAACTGCGACAAGAACGTCCCCGGACTTCTTATGGCAGCGGCAAGAATAAATGTACCTACGATCTTCGTTTCGGGCGGTCCAATGCTCGCAGGTCACGTCAAGGGCAGCAAGACATCGCTTTCAAGTATGTTTGAAGCCGTTGGCGCATACACCGCAGGCAAGATCACCGAAGAAGAATTTGAAGAATATGAAAACAAGGCTTGCCCGACCTGCGGAAGCTGCTCGGGTATGTACACAGCAAACTCCATGAACTGCCTTACCGAAGCGCTCGGTATGGGTCTTAAGGGCAACGGCACTATCCCTGCTGTATACTCCGCAAGACTTCGCCTTGCAAAGCAGGCAGGTATGCAGGTAATGGAGCTTTACAGAAAAAATATCCGTCCGCTCGACATTATGACTGAAAAGGCTTTCCACAACGCTGTTACTGTTGATATGGCTCTCGGCTGCTCGACAAACAGTATGCTCCACCTCCCTGCAATTGCACACGAATGTGGTGTTAAGCTCGACCTTGACATTGCAAACGGGATCAGCGCAAAGACACCTAACCTTTGCCACCTTGCACCTGCAGGTCATGCTTATATGGAAGACCTCAACGAAGCAGGCGGCGTTTACGCTGTTATGAACGAACTCAGCAAGAAGGGACTTCTTGCAACTGACATTATGACCGTTACGGGCAAGACTGTCGGCGAGAACATTGCAGGCTGCGTAAACAAGGACACAAACATCATTCGTCCTATCGACGATCCATACAGCACAACGGGCGGCATCGCTGTTCTTAAGGGCAACCTTGCACTTGACGGCTGCGTTGTAAAGAGAAGTGCCGTTGTTCCCGAAATGCTCACCCATACAGGCCCTGCAAAGGTTTATGACTGCGAAGAGGACGCACAGGCTGCTATCCTCGGCGGCAAGATCGTTGAGGGCGACGTTGTAGTTATCCGCTACGAAGGTCCAAAGGGCGGCCCCGGAATGAGAGAAATGCTCAATCCTACCTCCGCAATTCAGGGTATGGGACTTGGTTCTTCCGTTGCTCTTATCACAGACGGACGTTTCAGCGGCGCATCAAGAGGCGCATCTATCGGTCACGTTTCCCCTGAAGCTGCCGAGGGCGGCATCATCGGTATCGTTGAGAACGGTGACTCCATCACCATCGATATCCCGAACTGCACACTTACGCTCAACGTTCCGCAGGAAGAGATCGACAGACGTATGGCTTCATTCAAGCCAAAGACCAAGGAGCTTAAGGGCTACTTAAAGCGTTACGCAAAGAATGTTTCTTCCGCTGCGAAGGGCGCTATCCTTGACTAAGGGTAACTGCCGATGAGCAAAAATTCAACAGCAAAAATTATCAGCATTATCTTCTGTGCGCTGACAGTCGCAGCTCTTGTGGTACTCATAGTTATCAAGTCTGCGACAAGCGGACAGATGAAAACCATTGACAAAGCGTATTCATCGTTCACCCACGGCATTTATAAGGAGTACCGGCAATGCTTCGGCGAAAAATCGATCTCCGAAAAGGAGTTTGATTCCCTCCGTGAGCAGTATATCGCCGAGTGGGGCGAGGATTTCACAGTTTCAGCCGAATTTGTTTCACGTGAAAAGACGGAAAGCGGCTGCAATGTCAATGTAAAAGTCACGGTCTACAATGAAAAAGACCACGAAACCGAGCAGAAAACGCTCTTTATGACCAGATCCAAGGGAAAATGGCTTATAATCAATGCATAATGCTTAATGCGTAATGCGTAATTATTATCTCTTCCCAAAATGCAGCTTTTTCACTACGATAAAAATTTTCAGCCGTAATTTACGTTGTTTCAACGTTGATTACGGCTGTTTTCTTGAAATTTTATACTAATACTAATTTTTAATCAAAGTGTAGACAAAAAATCGGCGCAAAACCCACATATGCGAGTTTTTGCTTGATTTTTTGTACACTTTCAGTTTAAAAATTAGTATAAACAAAAACCGCAACCCACACCTTTTCGGGAGTGAATTGCGGTTTGGTTTTTTAATTAAGCATTATGCATTAAGCATTACGCATTACGCATTAGAGTGCTGCTGCTTCGTCAACAACCTTCTTGATAGCTGCAACTGCATCGTCAGGAAGCTTATCGTAGCCACCCTTGTCTGTTGCAAACTTTTCAACGCTGTTAAGACGGTTCTGCATAGCGTTCTTAAGCTGAGCAGCGTAGTCCTTGTCGTTGAGGTTTACTTCGAAGTCGCCCCAAGGCATGATCTCCATATCCTCGAAAGGACCCCACTTTTCGAACTTAGCCTTGCCTTCAACGATAGTCTCGAGGATTCCGAGAGTATCAGCAGGCTTTACCTTCTTGCCCATGAAGTCGCCTGTGTTGATGATGTAGCAAGCTACATTCTTTTCTTCAACGAGCTTCTTGAACTTCTCGTAGTCGTTAGCAAGAGGATATGTTCTGAATGGGTTAGCGTAAGGAACGATACGGAGTGCGTTAAGGTCTGTACCTGCCTTTACACGTTCAGCAGTAGATGTCTTTGTAGCGAGTGTTGCACCCATTACAGCAGCAAGAGATGCGCCCTTGAGCTTGATAACAGGAGGAATTGTAGGATCCTTCATGATCCAGAAGATAGCGTTAACAGGAGATTCGATCTTGTCAACACGGTTAGGAGACCAGAGCTTGGACTTGATAGCACGTCCGTTGCCGTTTCTGATATCTTCTGTTACGAGCTGGATCTTGCCGTCTTCGTCCATTGTAGCGGAGCAGTTCTGGCAGGAGAGGAGATACTTGTTGTCAGGGCAGCCTGTAGGATAATCGGCTGTCTTGTCGAAGTAAGTAGGTTCAAGTGCGATAGAAGCACATGTATCGGAGTTGATGATGAATGCGTCATCGTGGAGAACCTTGATTGCAGGGTACTTGCCGTTGTGCTTAGCGTGTGTAAGTGTGGACTTACCGGAGCCGGAAAGACCGTAAACGGAAGCAACGAACTTAGAACCGTCAGCAAGTGTGTATTCCTTCTGACCGCCGTGGCAGGAAGCATAGCCGTTTCTGTTAGCAAGTGCCCAAGCCATTGTAAGTGTGCCCTTCTTGTGCTCGCCGAAATACTTCATACCGAGAATTGCAGCGCAGTTCTGGTTTGTATCGAAGTAGCAGAGTGTAAGAGGATCGGAGAGGCAGCTGTAATCAACGTCAGGGCTCTCTGTCGGCTTCCACTGAGGATCGGAGAAGATGTAGATATCAGGTTCCTTGCCGTCACCGATAGGCTTGGAATCCTTGTACATTTTTACATATTCATCGGACATATACTGGAAGTTGAGCATCCAGTTGTAGAGAAGGTTCTCTTCGCCCTCAGGAATGAGGAGATGAGCCTTAGCGATGAATTCCTTATCAAGACCAACGAAGCAGGTAGCGTGATAGAGCTTCTTGAAACGTGTCTTGTAAACAGCGTCCATAACTACCTTGTCGAGCTTAACTTCGTCAACACCCGGTTCGCCCTTGATGCGGCGTGCAGCAGCGTAACGGCCTGTAACAGCACCGTCGTTGAAGAGAAGAACCTTAGCATCGGAATCAAGTCCGAATTCTTCGCCGCGGTAGATAGGCATATCGGTAACGATCGTTCCCGGAGAGTTCTTAGCGAGGTTATAAGCCTCCTTAAGAGTGTTTACTTTTACTACGTTGTTGCCATAGAAAGCAGCCTCGATGATAGAACGGGTTCTGGAGAAACCGACTTTTCCAGCGCCGATTTCATTAATGGGGTAATTTGCTTTTGTTGACATTTTACATAGACCTCCTAATATAATTTAGGGGTTCTCTAAAAACCGGAACACGAGCAAATTTTCGTTGGGACTTTGCACAGCTTCAAGGCAGCGAAACGCAGTAAATACTTGATGTATTTCAAGTTTCGCTAACGCGGAAGATGCGCAAAGTCGTAGAAAATTTACCGTGAGGGAGGTTTTTAGAGGTTCCCTTTAGTTTTTAAGGCTGTGAAGGGGCGCAGGGATCTGTCCGCCTCTGTTGATGAACTTAGCAGGCGAATACTTGTTTACGCTCATAACGGGACCCTTGCCGAAAAGTCCGCCCCAATCGAGGAACTCGCCTTCCTTCATTCCGATAGCAGGGATAACTCTTACTGCTGTGGTCTTGTTGTTTACCATACCGATAGCAGCTTCATCGGCGATGATAGCGGAGATGACTTCCGCAGTTGTATCGCCCGGAATTACTATCATATCAAGACCAACGGAGCATACAGCCGTCATAGCTTCGAGCTTTTCTATCTTGAGCGAACCGCAAACGGCAGCATCAATCATTCCTGCGTCCTCGGACACGGGGATAAATGCGCCCGAAAGTCCGCCGACCTTTGAGCAAGCCATTACGCCGCCCTTTTTAACCGCATCATTGAGCAGTGCGAGCGCAGCAGTAGTACCGCAGCAGCCGCAGCTTTCAAGACCTATCTCTTCGAGGATATGCGCAACGGAGTCGCCGACTGCAGGAGTAGGTGCGAGCGAAAGGTCAACGATGCCGAACGGAACGCCGAGACGCTTTGAAGCCTCTGTGCCGACGAGCTGACCGACTCTTGTGATCTTATATGCAGTCTTTTTGATGATATCGGATATCTGTGTGATATCGGCATCGGGGTACTTGGAAAGTGCGGAACGGACAACGCCCGGTCCCGAAACGCCGACATTTATCATACAGTCACGCTCACCGACACCGTGGTAAGCGCCTGCCATAAACGGGTTATCGTCAACGGAGTTGCAGAAAACAACGAGCTTTGCAGCACCGAAGCACTGGTTATCGATGGTTTTTTCTGCGCACTCACGGACGATGCCGCCCATAAGCTTTACAGCATCAAGGTTGATACCGCTCTTTGTTGAGCCGATATTTACCGACGAGCAAACGCAGCTTGTCGATGCGAGAGCCTCGGGTATGGAATTGATAAGCTTTTCATCTCCGGCAGCGAAGCCGTTCTGAACGAGTGCGGAATATCCGCCGATGAGGTTCACGCCGACAGCCTTTGCAGCCTTTTCCATTGTAAGCGCAAACTTTACGGGGCTTTCCTTGCAGGCAGCGGAAACCATTGCGATAGGCGTAACGGAAAGACGCTTATTGATGATAGGAACACCGAATTCCTTTTCGATATCCTCGCCGACCTTAACGAGATCCTTTGCGCAGGCCGTGATCTTATCGTAAATTTTATCACAAGCCTTGTCGATGTCGCTGTCGATACAGTCGAGGAGCGAAATGCCCATCGTGATCGTTCTGATATCAAGACATTCGTCCTGTATCATTCTTATTGTTTCAAGTATATCATGTACATTAAGCATTTAATATAACTCCAGTTCTGAAAAATACGTCACTCAGACGGTATGCATCGTGTTGAAGATCTCTTCGTGCATTGTATTTATTTTAAGACCCATGCTGTCCCCGAGAGCGGTCATTCTGTCAACAAGCTCCGCAAAGCTCTTGTCAAGCTTCGAGATATCAACAAGCATTATCATAGCGAACATATCCTGAAGTACGCTCTGGGTCACTTCGGTAACGTTAGCATTGAATTCAGCGCAGATACCGCTGACCTTTGCAAGAATACCGACTGTATCCTTACCAACAACAGTTATAACAGCTCTCATAGAAAGAAACCTCCGAAAATAATTTTATAAACAATATATACAAGATATTATATCACAACCTTTTCCGCAAAAATAGACTAAATTTAAACAAATTTAAAGTTAAATTATTAACGAACTTGTGACGTATCATATAAGAAAACTCTTTTTCCACCTTGTGCTGTAATTTTTGTCAGAAATGACAATTTGAAAAGCCTTTGTAAAATGTCAAAAAAAATTGTAGACTTTGCTTTTCTTATGTGCTATAATAATATGTATCGCAGCAAACCGATAAAATTTGCTGCAGATCTGAAAAAAAGGATGGGTTGTAATGGACAATATTTTAAAACTCCTCAAGCAGAACGCTCGGCTTTCCAACAAGGAAATCGCCTCAATGACCGGCAGCACCGAAGAAGCGGTCGCGGCAAAGATAAAAGAATATGAAAGCAGCGGCGTTATAAAGGGCTATTCCGCCATCCTCAATGACGAACTCGCAGACAAGGACAACGTTACCGCATTCATCGCAGTAAAGGTAACTCCGACGGCTGAATTCGGCTTTGACGCTATTGCCAAGAAAATTTTATCATACGGAGAAGTTGAGAGCCTTACGCTCATGTCGGGCGCATTCGACCTCGCCGTTACCATAAGCGGCACAAACTATAAGGAGATCGCTCTGTTCGTTGCACAGCGTCTTTCCACTATTGAGGGCATCGTATCAACATCTACGCACTTCTTCCTCAAAAAATACAAGGATAAGGGCTTTATGATAAATGCCGATGACAAAGATGAAAGGAGTTTCGTTTCTCCATGATGGACTATGACCGAATACTTTCCGACAAGTGCAAGGAGATAAAGCCGTCGGGAATCCGTAAATTTTTTGATATTGCAAACTCGATGGAGGGGGTCATCTCGCTCGGTGTCGGCGAACCCGACTTTGCCACTCCGTGGACGATACGCAGCAAGGCTATAACCACTCTCCAGCAGGGCAAGACAGTTTACACCGCAAATGCGGGACTTCTCGAGCTCCGCTGTGCGATCTCAAAATATCTTGAACGCAAATATGACCTTAAATATGACCCTAAGGACGAGATAATCGTAACTGTCGGCGGTTCGGAGGCTATCGACCTCTGCATAAGAGCCGTTGTTGATCCCGGTGATGAAGTCCTCGTTGTTGAGCCGTCTTTCGTATGCTACAAGCCTATCGTTGACCTTATGCACGGTGTTCCCGTTGTTATCGAAACCAAGCCCGAGGACAACTTCAAGCTCACAGCCGAGGCTCTTCGTGCAAAGATCACCGATAAAACAAAGCTTCTTATCCTGCCGTTCCCGAACAATCCGACGGGTGCAATTATGACAAGACCCGAGCTTGAAGCCGTTGCCGACGTTCTTCGGGGAACGAATATCCTCGTTCTCACGGACGAAATTTACTCCGAGCTTTCCTATCACGGCAAGCACGTTTCCATTGCCGAGATCGACGGTATGCAGGAAAGAACTATCTATGTAAACGGCTTTTCAAAGGCATTTGCAATGACAGGCTGGCGTCTTGGATATCTTGCAGGTCCGAAGCCTCTCGTTTCGCAGATGCTCAAGATCCACCAGTACGCAATAATGTGTTCCCCTACAGTTTCGCAGTATGCCGCTGTCGATGCGCTTGAAAAGTGCGATGACGACGTTCAGGCAATGGTAAAAGAATACGATATGCGCCGCAGATACATTGTCAACGCTTTCAACGAGCTTGGTCTTACCTGCTTTGAACCGGGCGGTGCGTTCTATGTTTTCCCCTGCATAAAGTCAACGGGACTTACGAGCCAGCAGTTCTGCGAGGATCTCCTTTACAAGCACAAGGTAGCAGTCGTTCCGGGCGATGCGTTCGGAGATTGCGGAGAGGGTTACATAAGAGTTTCCTACGCTTATTCGCTCCAGCATCTCAAAACCGCTGTTGAAGCGATAAGAGAATACCTCGACGACCTCAAAAAGAACAATGGATAAGCTTTCTGTAAAGGCGAATGCAAAGATAAATCTGACCCTCAATATCACGGGCAGACTTCCGAACGGCTATCACAGCCTGCGGAGCATTATGCAGAGCATTTCGCTTCACGATGTTGTTACCGTTGAAAAAACAGATTCAGCCGAAATTGAAGTGATCTGCGGGAACGGGATACCATCGGGCAACCGGAACATCGCATACAAAGCCGCCCGTGAATTTTTCCGCTTCGCCGATATTGCCGACAAGGGCGTTAAGATAACTGTTGAAAAGCATATCCCGTCCGAAGCGGGACTCGGCGGAGGAAGTGCCGATGCCGCCGCTGTTATATGCTGTCTTGACACGCTTTTCGGCACTAAGCTTCCGCAGAAAGACCTCTGCAGAATAGGCGCTTCGGTCGGTGCAGACATTCCGTTCTGCATAGTGGGCGGAACGGCGCTTTGCGAGGGCATCGGCGAGGTGATAACTCCCCTTTCGCCGCTTGAATGTGAATGTGTTCTTATCGCAAAGGGAAAGCTCGGTGTTTCCACCAAAGAAGCCTACGCCAAGATCGACAGCACAGAGATAAAACATTCCCCGTGGGAGGTTTCCGACTTCAGCGGCGGATTTGAAAGCTGGGCAAGGCTTTGCTCCAACGATTTTGAAGCTGTTTCGGGAAATACCGAAGTCGAAGCTTTAATTTCGGAGATGAAAAACGGCGGAGCATCGCTTTCACAGATGAGCGGAAGCGGTTCGGCTGTATTCGGTTTATTCTCCGACCGAAAAAATGCTGAAAGCTGTAGGAAAAAGCTTTCCGAACTCGGTTTCTTCGCCGAGATATGCGAGTTTGCCGAAAAAGGAATTGAATAATTATTTCCGAAGAAATAAAAATGCGTTTTCAAAGCAATTTGCAATGAAAACGCATTATTTTTTACTTTATATATTTGCTGAGGAAATCATCGACCGTGCGGTAGTATTTTTCGGGACAGATCACATCACACTGCATATGGTCTGCGCCCTCGACAACGTAGGTTTCCTTTTCGCTTGCGCAGCTCTTATACAAGGTATCGAACATTTCAAACGGTACGCACTTATCCTCCGTGCCCTGAATAAAGAGTATCGGGATATTTGTATTTTTTACGGCTTCAACGGCGCTTGCCTTTTTGAAGTCAAGACCGATGACGAACTTTGCATAGAGCGAAGCAAGGAACACTATCGGGTCGGGGAAAATATGCAGCGTATCGCGCGTCTGACGTTTCAGCACCGACTTTACATCGGAATAGCCGCTGTCCTCGACAATAGCCTTGACATTCTGCGGCAGACCGTCTGCGGAAGCCATCATTACCTCAGCTGCGCCCATTGAGATGCCGTACAGAGCTATCTGCGCCTGCGGATCACGGGCAAGAATAAAGTTCACATAGCCTTTGAGGTCGGATTTTTCGAGATATCCCATACCGATATAGCTGCCCTCTGTTCTGCCCGATGCTCTGCCGTCTATTGCGAGGACATTATATCCCATTTTGGTGAAGTTATAAGCCTGAAAACCGAGGTTATATGCGCTGCCCTTGTAGCCGTGGCACATTATAATGTACTTGCGTGAATGTTTTTCAGCCATGCTCAGAACGGCGTGGACTTTTATGCCGCTTTTTGTGAGCAGGAAAACGTCCTCGGAGTGAGCCTTGAACCACTCGGTATATTCCTTGGTGCGGTTTTTGAGGATATCACGCTTTTCATCGGTTTCTTTCTTGGTATTCTGTGGAAGTTTATCGACAGTGAAGCCTTTCTCCCCTGCTTTGAGCGAATAATCGCAGAAAAGCTTCGCTGCGACTGCGCATATTGCTGTTATCGCTGCGGCTGCGGAAAGAATCACCTTTACTGATTTTTTCATTTTTATCCAACCTTTCTGTAAAAAAGAGGTCAAGTCCGTTTTTTTAATTCTATCACATTTATATTTAAAAGTCAATCAAAATTAAAAAAGTACGCAGAACAGCCGTTTTTCTCATACAAGAAATTTCATCAAAAATTTTTCCGAAAAATTTTGCAAAAACCCTTGACAAATGACTTGCATAGTGCTATAATAAAATACGCTGATTGAAGATGCGTTGCTAGCTCAGCTGGATAGAGTGACTGGCTACGAACCAGTAGGTCAGGG
>URTF01000048.1 GCA_900550695.1 uncultured Ruminococcus sp. | reverse complement strand
GCTATGAACGTTCCTCGGAGAAAAAAGTTTTTTGGGATATCGAAACTGCCTATAACAATGGTATTCTTTCCGAGAGCGGCAGGCTGATGCTTGAATCTGCTATCAAATAGTAAAAAATTTATAAAAATTGTTGCATTTGAACACGGATTATGGTAAAATATAAATAACTATTTCCGTCAATGGAGGACTGCGCTATGTCAGATAATATCCATACAGCCGTCCGCAAGCTTATATGCTACGGACTTGAAAATAACCTTATCACAGCCGAGGACAGGATTTACACAGCAAATATGCTTATCCACAAGCTCGGTCTGGACGAGTATGACCCGCCCGATGAGAATTACTGCGATGTTGAGATTGAACCCGTACTTGCGGATATCCTTGATTACGCCGTTGAAAAGGGCATCATCGAGGACAGCATCGTTTACCGTGACCTTTTCGATACCGAGATAATGGGCTGTCTTACGCCACGCCCGTCCGAAGTTATCGAGAAGTTCCGCAGAACTTACCGTGAGAAATCACCGCAGGCTGCGACCGATTTTTACTATAAATTCAGCTGCGATACCGACTATATCCGCCGCTACCGCATCAAAAAGGACGTAAAATGGACGACCGAGACCGAATACGGCACACTCGATGTTACCATCAACCTTTCCAAGCCCGAAAAAGACCCGAAAGCTATCGCAGCCGCACTCAATGCAAAGCAAAGCTCCTATCCGAAGTGCCAGCTCTGCGAGGAAAATGTCGGCTACGCAGGCAGAGTAAATCACCCGGCCCGTGAAAACCACCGCATTATCCCGATAAAGATAAACGGCGACCGCTGGGCGCTCCAGTATTCGCCTTACGTTTACTATAATGAGCATTGCATCGTCCTCAATTGTATGCACACGCCGATGAAGATAGACCGTGACGCTTTTGCGAAGCTTTTTGACTTCGTTGAGCAGTTCCCGCACTATTTTGTAGGCTCAAACGCCGATCTCCCGATAGTCGGCGGTTCAATACTTACTCACGAGCATTTTCAGGGCGGACATTACACCTTTGCAATGGAGAAAGCACCTATCGAGGAAGAGCTTCACTTCAAAGGCTTTGAGTACGTTAAGGCAGGCAGAGTAAAGTGGCCGATGTCCGTTATCAGAATTTCCTGTCGTGATTATGAGCGCCTTGTTGAGCTTGGCGATAAGATCCTAACCGCATGGAGAGGCTATACCGACGAAGATTCGTTCATCTTTGCCGAAACGGACGGAGTTCCGCACAACACTATCACGCCTATTGCAAGAAAGAGGGGCAATGACTTTGAGCTTGACCTCGTTCTCCGCAACAATATCACAACGGACGAGTGTCCGCTCGGCGTTTACCACCCACACGCAGAGCTTCACCATATCAAAAAGGAGAATATCGGTCTTATCGAAGTAATGGGACTTGCCGTTCTTCCCGCACGTCTTAAAGGCGAAATGGAAAAGCTCGCAGATACTCTTATCAATAAGGGCGTAAGCGCAGTGCGTGCTGACCCCGTCCTCGAAAAACACGCAGACTGGGCAGAGGAGTTCGCTCCTAAGTATGATATCACTCCCGAAAATGTCGATGATATCATCAAGCAGGAGATAGGCAAGGTGTTTGCGAAGGTCCTTGAACACGCAGGTGTTTACAAGCGTGACGAAAAGGGCATCGCAGGCTTCAACAGATTTGTTGAATATGTTAATAATAAATAATTTTGGAGGAAAATAAAATGGTAGTAATCGAAATGGAAAACGGCAAAAAGATGAAGATAGAGCTTTATCCCGATAAAGCACCTATCACAGTTGCAAACTTTGAAAAGCTCGTAAAAGAGGGCTTTTATGACGGTCTTACATTCCACAGAGTTATCCCCGGCTTTATGATCCAGGGCGGCGACCCCGAGGGTACGGGAATGGGCGGCTCAAAGGAGAAGATCAAGGGCGAGTTTGCATCAAACGGCGTGAAGAATGACCTCAAGCATACAAGAGGCGTTATCTCAATGGCACGTTCAATGATGAAGGACAGCGCAAGCTCACAGTTCTTCATTATGCATAAGGACGCATCGCACCTTGACGGCGACTATGCTGCATTCGGAAAGGTAGTTGAGGGACTTGACGTTATCGACGAGATCGCAGGAGTTGAAACCGACTTCCGTGATATGCCGACAACACCGCAGGTAATGGCTAAGGTTTATATCGAGGAATAAAAAAACAAAGTGCAGCGATGCGAAGCCAACTAAAGTTTACGTCCACGCTTTTCAAAGGGTGGCAGGGGTCAAGGGGACGGCGTCCCATTGTCGCTTCCGCAGAAGCGAAATACCCCAAACTAACAGCATATAGTTTGGAGCAATAGCAAAATATTTATAAGTTAAAAGGCGCAATTCACATTCAAAAAGTAAAACAAAACGTGATAAATCGGTCTGTAAACCTATAAAATGTGAATTGCGCTTATTCTTTATGTTCGGAACAACTATCCTCGGCAAATAAACGTGAGGAGCAAAGCGACGAGCGTTTAGCACCGACGGGATATGTATGGCGTTCATCTTTTAGCATCAAGTTATAAAATTCTTTTTCGTCAATCTGCATAAATGCAATATATTTTTTTGACAGCCTGAAACGCCGTACAGCGAAAGTTGTGCGGCGTTTTTGCATAAAAAATACCGCCGGATCAACCCGACGGTATATTTTTTATTTAAATCAGAATGCCAAAACTCTTGAAGCGATAAGGAAATATACAAGAAGTGCAAGTGCATCAACAATGGTTGTAATGAACGGCGAAGCCATTACGGCAGGGTCAAATCCAAGCTTTTTCGCAAGCATAGGAAGCGAACAGCCGACAAGCTTTGCAACGATTATTACAAAGAAAATCGTCAGCGCAACTATAATCGCAATGGTCGCACCCTTTCGGTCAATGAACATTACCTTTGCGAACACGACAACTGCCATTGTTGCGGCACAGAGTATGCCGACACGGAGTTCCTTCCACATTACTTTGAGAATGTCGGAAAATTCAATTTCCTGAAGCGAGATACCTCGGATTATCGTAACGGACGACTGCGAACCCGAGTTTCCGCCCGTATCCATAAGCATCGGGATAAACGCTGTCAGCGCAGGGACAACGGCGAGTGCGCTCTCAAAGTGCGTGAGTATCATTCCCGTAAATGTCGCCGATATCATAAGGAGCATCAGCCACGGGATACGCTGTTTCCAGAGCGAGAACACGCTCGTTTTAAGGTAGGTCTTGCTTGACGAGGACGGGAGCATAGCACCCATGATCTCCATGTCCTCCATATCCTCGTCACGGATAACGTCCATAGCGTCGTCGAATGTGAGAATTCCGACTATTCTTCCGTCGCCGTCGACAACGGGGATAGCGGCAAGGTCGTATTTGGAAAGCATCTGCGCAGCTGTTTCACGGTCATCGTGAGTGTTTACGCAGATAAAGTTAGTTTCCATTATGTCGGAAACGGGAGTTTCATAATCCGAAACAAGCATATCGAGCAGCGAAACAACGCCGAGAAGCTTGCGGTTCTGCGTTACATAGCAGGTATAAACGGTTTCCTTTGCAAGACCGATCTTTCGTATCTGGTCGAAGCCCTCTTTAACGGTAAGGTCTGCACGGAAGTAAACGAACTCGGTCGTCATTACCGAACCTGCGCTGTCCTTCGGGTACTTTAACAGCTCGTTGATCTGATTTCTCGTTGCGGGATCGGTGTTTTTGAGAATACGGGAAACAACGTTCGCAGGCATCTCTTCGATAAGGTCAACGGTATCGTCCATGTAAAGTTCATCAATGACATCGTGGAGTTCCTTATCGGAAAGGGCATTGATAAGCACACGCTGGAGATCGCTGTTCATATAGGTGAAAACCTCGGCAGCGATCTCTTTCGGTAAAATTCGGTATAAAAGTGTAAGCTCACGCTCGCCGAACTCGTCAAACTCGTCCATTTCTTCAACGAGAGCAGCGATATCGGCAGGATTCATCTCGGAAAGCTCGGATTTGAGCTTGGCGAAGTTGCGCTCGGTCAGAAGCTGCACAGCGGTATCTTTTTCCATAAAAATTCCTCCTCATCTTTCGGAACACGGCAAAGCGTTGTTTCGCTCTGTCAGCTCCATAATAAAAAAGCGGGAGGCATAAAACATTAAAGTGAAATTACGAAACGAACGGGGGACACTTCCGAAACCGCCGCTTCGCACTTGCTACCTCGAGGTTTTATACCTGTACTTCCCACGTCCATTAAATCTCACTCCTCTGTAATTTATTAAATTCGGGTAAAGCCACAATTACTTTTTAATTATACATTAGTGCATTTTAAATGTCAAGAATTTTTATGTTAATTTAAGTTAAAAAGCAAAAAAAAAGCAAAAATTACCGCCGCATAAGAACGTGAAGAACTCATGCGGCGGTAATGCTAAATACCGATAAAATACAGGAAAAAAGCAGTGCCGAAATCACATATAAAGCTGTTAAAACAGCTACAAAATTGTCAACTTGGTTTTTTCCGAATTTTAAATGGTGTTTAGCATAATATCAATTGCCCTTTATTGCGAGCGGCTTGACCGAAGAACGTCTTGTGATAAGGCAGGATATGAGCAGCAGTATCAGCGAAGCGCCGATGAATACCGCAGCACCCTGCGAAGCGTTGCCTATAAACGAGGCATCCAAACTCGTATCATCAAGATAGGAAAGTCCGACCAGCTTCATAACACTGCACCAGAATGATGCCAATGCATCTTCGCCCAGTGCAAAATAAATTCCTCCTGTCGGGATAAAGATCAATAAAAGTATGGTGATCAAAGATGCCCAGCCGGGAAGTTTGTACATAAGTGCAGCAATAAAGATAACAGCAGCACATAATGCAATGTAGCTGAATACAGCTATGCCGAAATAGCGAACTCTTATCGCAAAATTGCTCCAACCTGCATCATACAGAATGGACTTTACACCGTAGAGCGATGCACCCCACATTTCTTCTTCTCCCGTTATCAATGACATGATCGGAAAAATTACAGAAACTTCAAGAGCCGAAACTATAGAAAGTATCACCGATGATATGTATGCGGAAACGCAGGCTGTTGTCCTTGAAGTACCGTTTGCGGCAGCTGTGTTGAAAAAGTCTGTGATGTTTGCACACATATATCCGAATACGAATAAGCCGATCAAAGCATCAAATCCGTTCTGTCCCGTTTCGCGAAAACTGAACGGAACTTTTTCTGCAACGGATCTGATCGTTGCGGAAATCAGCATAGAACCGATCACCCAAATAAGGTAAAATAACGGGACTGATCTCAATCTGTATAGCTGATATTTGCAGTTTGCGATAATACTGTTTGCTGACATAAAAATTCCCCCTTTTATGAATTCGTAAGATGAATGAAAATGTTCTGTAAGTTCATTGGCTCGGCTGTAAGTCCCTCGGGAAGCTCTGCTTCATTGAGCTGACCCTTTATGTAAACAGTCTTTAAGCCGCCGAGAACGTCCTCGCCCATAAGCTCCCTGCCCTTGGCGAAGCCGTCAACATCAGCCGCTTTGCCCGAAACGCTGTAACCCATTGAACGAACCTCCTCAACATCATTGTCAAGAAGAAGCTCGCCCTTCTGGATAACGACAGCACGTTCAATTATGCCTGCTGTTTCCTCGATAAGATGCGTCGAGATAACGAATGTCGCAGGGTGTTCACTGTAGCGGTTCACAACGTGCTTGTAGAAAAGGTCACGGTGGTTTGCGTCAAGTCCGAGGACGGGTTCATCGAAAAATACTATAGGCGCACCGCAGGCAAGCGCATTGACAGCCTTTGCAATGGTTCGGTAGCCTGTCGAAAGCTTGGAAAGCTTTCTGTTTGTGTCAAGCTCATATTCCGAGCAAAGCTTCAAAGCATAGTCCATGTCGAAATCGGGATAGTAAAACGATGCAGTTCTGAACATATCCTTGACCTTGAGTGACGGATTGTAAAGAAGCTGCTCGCTCATCAGATGTATCTTGCCGAGTGCGCTGTCGTTGCCGCTTGCATTAACTCCGTCAATAAGTACCTCGCCCGAGTCGGCAAAAGTTCTGCCCGAAATGATGTTGAGCAGGGTGGATTTTCCTGCGCCGTTTCTGCCGAGCAGACCGTAAATGCAGTTTTCTTTGAATGTTACACTGACGTTGTTCAGCGCAGTGGTTTTGCCGTAGCTTTTTGTCAGATTTCTGACTTCAATTTTGCTCATTCCCGTCACAGCCTTTCTCTATCATATTGATGATCTCATTTTTTGTGATGCCAAGCTTCGATGCCTCGCTGATGAGCGACTTGATGTACTTGTCGCAGAATTCCTGTTTGCGCTCACTGCGAATTTTCTGCTCCGCACCCGTGCATACGAACATACCAAGACCCCTTTTCTTGTAAATTATTTCTTTGTCGACCAAGATGTTTACCCCTTTGAGGGCAGTTGCGGGATTTATCCTGTACATCGCCGATATTTCCGTCGTGGACGGTATCTGCGTTTCTTCGGGGAAAACTCCCGTGAGGATATTTTCCTCGATCCATTCAGCCATTTGAATGTAGATAGGCTTTTCGCCGTCAAAGTTAGCCAATATATCATCTCCTTGTTTATTGGTTAATTACTTGTGTAACTAACTATATCACTAACTATCTGTACTGTCAATACTAAAATATTATTTTTGTGAAATATTACAAAATGTTGCTTGTATTTATAGCAAAAACAGCCATATCCGAGAATGTCCCGAATATGGCTGTTTAATCATATATAAAACTTTATTTTACGGAAAAAGGAACGTTTCCGCCCGTGAATTGAACGCTGTCAGCCGAGAATACACCCGAAACGACTTCAATTTCGACCGTGTGCAAACCGTCAGCAAGTCCGTCAATGCCGTAAGCAATGTCACGGGCTTCACATTCGGGAACGGAAAAGCCTTCTGCGGCGGTTTTTCCGTCAATTTTTACGTTTATGACCGCATTATTCTTGTTTTCGCCGACAACAGCAAAGCCGTTTCCGCTGAATTTTACCGTCATGACCGCTCCTGCACTGCCGTTTGAGAGCGTTCGCTTGTAATTTGCAAAGCTGCCTGTTGTGATATGCTCCCAAGCACCCGAATAATCACAGCAAAGGTCGGTGTTGTCATAGCGTGTGACATAACAGTTTTCATTCGGTTCAATGAGAAGATGAACGAACATATTTCGGTCGAACGAGCTGTAAAATGCGGCTCTTCCTGCGCTCTGAACGCATTTGTCGGTGAAGTCAATGAGCTTTTTGCCGCCGATAAAGCATTGGATATTGCCGCCCCGAACAGAAATTTTCAGCGGCGTGAAATCGTGGACGTTCGCCTTGCATGAGCCGCTTTCAAGCACATTTTTGTTCTTCATAAGCGAGTAAGTTCCGTCCTCGGAGAGCTTGAGCCAGTAACCGCTTTCGCCCTTGTGACCCTCGTTGTAACGAAGTCCGATGCCTGCATAATTTTTGTCGGGTTCGGCACTTTCGCAAAGCTTTATCTCGGCGGAAACGCAGTAATTGTACCAGCGGTCGTCACCGAAATTCGTTGTCGGGTTCGGTGTGTAACCCCATTCCTCGGCTTTTGTTTCGGGCGTTATCTGCTGAACGAGAATATTTCTGCCGCCGATGTTTTCAACCTCGAAAGCGCCGCCCTCGTCCGTGGTGAACTTCGGCACACCGCCCCTTGCGTGGAGAAATTCCTCGCTGTAATCAAAATCATCGGAGTAGGGCAGAGCGAGAACAGTACGCTCGCTTTCGGGCATATTTACAAAGTCATTTACGGCTTTGACTGTGGATAAAGTTATCATCGAGAAAGGCTTCACGGTCACGCTGTAGGAATATTTTCCGTTACTTTCGGTCGGTGTTATTGTGTCAATTTTCTTAAAATAATTCTCGTCATAGCTGCCATTGTCGGGACCTCTCGTTTCCCAAACATCGACCTCGGACGAAGCTTTCGCAAGGTCGGAAACGGTGATATTGTAAACGATAGGCTCGGAAGTCGAGTTCGTGATAACGGTGCTGTAGTCGCCGCTGTCGGGGTCGCAGGCTGTGATATAGCTGAAAACGGAATCGACAAGCGCATGACCGTCACCTCCCGTTTTTGCGTCAGCGTGGCAAGCACCGTCAATGTATGTCCAGCCTTTTTTGATGAACTGCGAAAAATGCAGTGACATAAAAAATCCGCTGTCGAGGTAATAATATCCGCTCCAAGGGTCGCAGGCGGAGATGAACTGCTTCTGACAGTAGCAAACGCCGTCATAATAAGCCGCAATGACGGGCTGTAATTCGCACATCGTCATTTTGCCGCTTGCATACATCATTATAAGTCGGTTGGCGATGTCGAGAACGCCGTTTAGGTCGCCCAGTCCCGAACCGTTCCCGTCAAAGCGGTATGTGCCCTGCGAGTAACTCATGGACGAACTGCCTTCGCTGAACCAAAGCTCCTTGCCGTACTCCGCCGCAAGCTTTTTTGCCGCATCGGTGGACATACTCGTATAATGACTGCCGACAACATCGACCGCCGCCATAAGCTTTTCGTCCTCAAACATTCTGTCGGCAAAACCCCATGTGCAGACCTCTTCACCGCCGACTATCTTAATTTTTGAATAATCATAAGGACAGTTCGTTTCGCTTTTCAAATGCTCCGAAAGGTACTTTGCCCATTCAAGATCGGCATCTCGCTCGTTGCGCACAACGCTCACATAATCGAACTTCAAACCGTATGTTTCATACGCCGCATCAAGCGTTTCCTTGTACCATTTGTAACGTGCGGCGTGAACATCGTCAGCCTTTGTCACCCACAGCGGCTCGCTCCACCAGAGCATATCAAGCTCCAGATCGGGGTTTATCTTCTTTGCATCGGCGGCGAGCTGATATCCTGCACCCCTTGTAACATCGGCTTTTTCGTCCTCATATCGTTTCACACAGGGTTCTGTTCCCGATGATGAATTCACGTCCGAACCCATTTCAAGCTTCAGAAAATTCACACCGATGCCGTGCTTGCCGAATGTGTATTCAAGTATCTCATTGTATCTGTCCGGGTGCTCCGATCTATAGTCGAGCAGAAGCCGTGAGGAATTGTTTCCCGTGACCATTCCTGCGCCCCTAAAGCGCATATTTGAAGCCGTATTCGCATTTTTACCGTCAATAGAGAAGCTTGCTTTTTTCATAATTACGATCCTTTCTTCCCGTATATTTTCAGCTTTGAAAATCATTTCCATAAGAAGATGATACCATAAATACCGCAGTTCTTCAATCGTAAATATTTATCTTACTCTTAAAATCTGAACATCACCTGATGCCGTGCATATTTCTGTAAAGGCTCGGCGAAACACCCTCATATCGTCGGAAAACTATCCCGAAATAGTTCGGGTCGGGGTATCCCGAGAGTTCACCTATTCGGGAAATGCTTTCGTCCGTGGTTTCAAGCAAAGACTTTGCGTGTGAAATGCGTTTGAGCGCAACATATTCCATAGGTCGGAGTCCGAAACGTGCCTTGAAAAGACGGCAGAAATGCTGTTCCGAAATATTCGCCGGCGAAGCAAGCGCACCGAGCGTTATATCCTCGCTGAAATGCTCATTTATGTAGCGTACAGCGGTGTCGGTCACGCTGTCGGCGGCAAGGTCATTTCCTCGCTTTTGACAAAATATTTTCCGCATTTCGAGTATGTATTCATAGAGAAGACAGGAGCATTTTTCCGGATCGCAGTCGGGTTCTTTCGCCGCCGAAAGGAGCAAATTAAACATCGAGCGCACGGTCTCGTTTGCCGAATTTTCCGCAATGCCGTATTCGCCGAAGCCGAGCGTTCTCATAAGCTCGGAAAGATGTTCGCCTCGGAAAACGACCCAGTTCGTTGTGAAAACCTCGCTGTTCGGGTAATATTCGTGCGGAACGCCCTTTGCCGCATAAAGAATACTGCCCGTGTTCAGCGGAAAGCTTTTGCCGCCGATGCCGAATGTTCCCGCCCCTTCGCTGACGAAAAGAAACTGGTGCGAAGCAAGTCCGTTTTCACGGATAACGTGATATTCGGGTTCGGAAATGCCTATTCCCGAAACATAGAACGGCAGTTCGGTCTGCCTGCCGATGACAGGATAAATCGAGCAATACATTAATTTTCCCCCATACTTATCTTTAAAATATTGTCAAGCCGGATCTCGGTGCGGTCGGTGAAGATCATCTTCCGTTCGATCTCATCTATTCGCCTGACAGAACCGCTGAAAAGCGTTATCGCACCGCCCTCTTTGAGCGCATCGGGAATGAAAAATGTCACGGTCACTTCGGGGCGTTCGTCTATCCGCTCGGTAATGATGCGAAGCTTTTCGTTCAGCTCGTTCTGCATCGTTTCGGTAAGCTCGGGCTTTTCGGAGGTAAGTCGTGCGGCCTCGTCAGTGCAGTCCTCAAAACCCGTCAGAGCAGCAAAAGGTGCGAACTGCGCCGCACGGCTTATCCTCGACATTGGCTGTCGGGCTGGCGATGTGTGGTGCGGCAGGTTGATTATATCGTCATATTTATGAGTTGCTTTTAGCGCAGACAAGACCTTTCCTCCCTTTGAAAAATTTACGCCTTGTGACCGCCGACCTGACCGTTACGCTCACGTGCAGTCGCTCCGTCCTCAAAGTTCATACCTCGCAGAACGGCGTTTTTTCCGTATTTTTTCTTTATTTCAAGCATAGAGAGCTGCATTGCTTTTTCACGGCGCAGGCGTTCCTTTTCGGCGGCTTTTTCACGTTCGAGCTTTTCTGTATCGGTGAAAAAATCAAGCTGAACGGCTTCTTCGGTTTCATAGGAAGTCTGCTTCTCGCTGACAATATGATTTGCCACAACATACATTCGCCGAACGGAGAGTGACGGGTCTGTTATGCGGTCGTAAAGCTCGGCAACAGCGTCCGTTATTATCCGTGATGAAGCCGTTCTGAACGGGAGATTTATCGTTCCGTGTGCAGGCTTCGGTATCTTTCTGCCGTAGCGGTCAACGGTGCTTTCGCCCTTGTAGCCGATGTTTTCCTTGTCATAGCCGATAGTGAGAACTATCTGATCGGTGACGAGCCGCTTGTCCACAAGGTCAAGCGAGAGCATATCAGCCATTTCACGGATAACGATGCGTGCCTTTGCGACGGTGTAGGCACATTGAAGAACTTGTCCCGTGCTCAGACTGTTCGATTCGGGACGGTAGGATTTTATGTCAGCAATGGTGCAGGGTTCGTAACCCCAAGCGTGGTCGATGAGAAGCTCCGCATTTACGCCGAAAAGCTTGTAAAGGAAATTTTCCTCGTTCGGGTCAAGCGAAGCACGGGCAATGTCGCCCATTGTGTGAAGTCCGTTTTTTTCAAGCTTGTCGGCATAGCCCTTTCCCACACGCCAGAAATCCGTGAGCGGTGTATGCGCCCACAAAAACCGCCGATAGTTCATCTCGTCAAGAGCGGCGATGCGAACGCCGTTTTTGTCGGCTTGGATATGCTTGGCAACGATATCCATTGCTATCTTGCAAAGATAAAGATTCGTCCCGATGCCTGCGGTGGCGGTTATGCCCGTTTTGTCCATAACATCGTTGATAAGCATTGCCGCAAACTCACGGGGAGAAAGCTTGTAGGTGTCAAGATAGGCGGTCGCATCGATGAAAACCTCGTCCACGGAATAGATATGAATATCCTCGGGAGCGACGTATTTCAGATAAATTTCGTATATGTGAGTGCTGACCTCCATATATTTTGCCATCTGCGGAGGTGCAACGATGTAGTCAAGCTCGAGCGACGGGTCTTTGGCAAGCTCTTCGGCATAATAGGACTTGCCGCTGAATTTTCGGTTCGGTGCTTTGTATCGGCGCTCGTTGTTGACCTGCTTCACACGCTCTATTACCTCAAAAAGACGTGCTCTGCCCGATATCCCGTGTGCTTTGAGCGAGGGCGAAACGGCAAGGCAGATAGTTTTTTCCGTCCGTGACGGGTCGGCGACAACAAGGTTCACGCCGAGCGGATCAAGTCCTCGCCCGACACATTCGACCGAAGCATAAAATGATTTTAAGTCTATTGCAATATATATCCGATCATGCTGTTCCATACTCTCACTCCCTTTGTTCTATATTATAGCATATATGTTCGATTTTTGCAAGAACTTTTGTTCGATTTTTTAAATAATTTTTTTCTTGGCTTGTATTTTTTTGAAGAAATGCTTGATTTTTTGACGAAAATTTACTATAATTATGAAAACAATATTTCGACAATCATTTTTTGAGGGGTAACAAAATGAAAGTTCATAAAGTAAGCTCGTTTCTGCTTGCCGTTTCGTTTTTATTTGCTTCGGGCTGTTCAAAGGTCGAAGAAGCAATTCCTGCCGAGGCTACGATCCGTACCGATATAGTATCGGAAGAAACAACTGCCGAAACGACTGTTGAAACTACAGAAACAACGACCGCCGAAACCGTGCATGAACCTCAGCTCACTTCGCATATACACATTGCGGCGGCAGGGGACAACCTTATCCACAGCAGTCTTTATGAGCAGGCGGCACGCCGTGCGAACGGGGACGGCTACGACTTCGCTTATGAATATGACAACGTTGACGATCATATCGAAAGTGCCGATATTGCGATACTCAATCAGGAAACGCTTATCTGCAATGATATGTTCAAGCCATCGACCTATCCGTGCTTCAACAGCCCGAAAGCACTCGGCGACTATATGATAAATATTGGTTTCGATGTTTTCACAATGGCGAACAATCACGTTCTTGATAAGGGCGAAAGCGGACTTTCAGCCTGCCTTGACTATTGGGATTCACGCCCCGAGGCTGTCGTACTCGGCGCATACCGCAATGCGGAGGACAAGGAAAATATCCGAACGCTTACCGAGCAGGGCGTGACGTTCTCGTTTCTTTCCTATACGGAGAGTACGAACGGTCTGAAACTGCCTGCAGGTTCGGAGCTTGTAATAGGCAATGCGAACGATGTTGACGGCATGGTGAGCGACATAAAAAAAGCGAAAGAGATATCCGACCTCTGCATAGTTTCGCTTCACTGGGGCGTTGAGGATTCGAGTATTATTTCCGATATCCAGCGAAGCACGGCGAAAAAGCTTGCCGATGCGGGTGCAGATATGATAATCGGAACGCACCCACACGTTCTGCGTGATATCGAGTGGATAGAGCGTGAGGACGGCGGAAAAATGCTCTGTGCATATTCGCTCGGCAATTTCGTTTCGGCGCAGTCAAAGCCGAGAAATCTCATCGGAGGTGTGCTTGACTTCTACGTTGACCGATATGATGACGGCGAGCCGTACATAACCGATGTTTTGCTTCTTCCGACAATACAGCATTACGATGCAAGATATTCCGACAACCGAGTTTATTTTTATTCGCAGTACAGTGATGCGCTTGCAAAAAGTCACGGTATAAACTCTTCGTACCGTTTTGATATGGACTATATCGACAGCGTTATCAACGAAACTGTTTCACCCGAATTTTTAGGTGAAAACAAAGCTTCCGATATCAAACTGAACAGTGCCGACTATGTTCTCGATGAAAGCTTTGTGCCGATATATGACAATGTGAAATTTGCAGACAGACACTTGGGAAGTGCAGGCTCGTATGAGGAGCTTCGGCAGTATGTGAACGCTTATGAGGACGTAAGCTTTGTCGGCTATGAGATTATCTCGCAGTATTCGCCCGAAGAAGCGGTCAAAAAAACGGGCGATGATATTTTCAAACACAGCACGACCTTGTATAAAGCGCATATCTATTATGACTATCTGAACGATACGCCGATAGATATGACGATAGACCTCGCAAAAGCAGGCTTGCCGAGCGAGCAGGTCAAGGGCGACCCTTCCTATGCCGTCGGTCAGAGGATAGTTTCCGCTGTTTCGGGCTATAACGGAACGAGCTGTGTTGCGATACCCGAACTGGTGTATTATGTTTTCAATGTGAACGGCACTGATATAGCTTATCACGTCGGAAACGCCGAAATTACCGTAAAAGACGCTTCATTCCCCAATTTGGATATGGATATCATCGGCGAAGAAGCCTCGCTCATAACCACAACGAAAAACAACCCCGTAAAATTCACGCAGAAGTCACTGGTTTCCGAGCTTACAGAGTTTATAAAGCAGGATTGGACAGAGCAGGGCTTTGATTTCTTTGATCTGAAAAATTTTGACTACGATCAACGTCAGATAAATGATAAAAAAACAGCAGCAGTTCCCGAGGTTTCTCATAGCAAGAAGCAGTTACTGCGGCGATCACTTTCCTGAGGATCTCAATGGAAAACGGGTTGAAGAAAAAGACGCGGTCCACTTCCGTAGGAACCTGATAATGCTCCGCGTTTTCCAGCAAAAATGTGGTGCGCTCACCGGAAATCCCACTGTTTTTATTCTCACAGGCTGTTTCAAAAATCCTGTCATCGTACTCAATTCCAATAGCATGACAGCGTGTCTGATACGCCATAAATAGCTCCACTCTGCCTTTGCCGCAGCCGTAATCCAGAAGCACATTCTTCTTGCGGATATATCCGCTGTTTGCCAGGCGCTCCAATACAGAATAAGGCGTTGGCTCATAAGGATAACGGTACTGGTCTGATCGGGAATCATCCCGGCCAGAGGTTTTGATCTTCAAGAGTTTGTCACATCTGGTTTCACTTGTGTTCATAACATTTAAATTTCCTTTTACAGTTCTTTTCTTTTTCTGAAAAGATACTCATCCAGCTCTTTCTTAACCTTCTCCGGAATCTCCCTTGCAACCGGACACACAACTGCATTTGCAAATCGCTCTGTAAACTTCGCCAGGAAATCAATATCCCACTGAAGCTGCTCCATGGACATAACATCCTTCACATCATAGCGGCAATGGATTGGTGCCACATTGGAGCTGGCAATCCTGGCAAAAGAGAGTGCCGGAATCCCGCTGTCTGCAAAAGGTGTAGAATCACTGGAATATACTCCGGTCTTTGCCTCAATTGGAAAACCGGTTTCTGCTGCCATGTAAGAAATATAATGTGCCAGCTTATCCTCTGCGGAAACACAGGAGATAAATTTACCCATGTAAGTTCCAATCATATCCAGATTAATGTTCAGCACTATTTTGTCCAGTTCCTCTTTATGCTCCTTCACATATGCCTTAGAGCCCAGAAGCCCTCTCTCCTCACTTCCGCAGAATACGAAACGAAGACTATAGTTCAGTTCTTTTCCCTTCAGCTGCTCCATAATTCCAAGCAAGCCTGCGCAGCCACTCATATTGTCATAAGCGCCATGAGATAAAGAAGTGGAATCGTAATGGGCACTAAGCACAATAAACTCGTCCCGTTTGCCTGGAAGCTCCGCAACTACATTGTGGGACTCCCCGTCATATTCTTTCTGAGACACCTCTAAACGAATATTCTTCACCTTATTTTTCACCAGCTCCACAGCCTGGCTGGAATGGATCATGGCGCAAAGGACTTTCCGTTCTTCCCCTACAACGGCCTCGCGCAGATCGCGCTGGTCAATATCTGTATTTGGATAATACATATTTCCGTACTGGAAAATGATCCCCTTTGCTCCTGCTTTCATCAGGTCCTGATATGGGAAAAATCCAATTCCCTGGGTATCCAGAAGCACGATCTTATCCTTCGCCCCAGCCATAGAAACCGGATCTGTCCCCGGCATATAATAAAGCTCCCCCTCTACAACGCCGCTTCCACAGCAGTTAAACGCCTTGCAGGTAATCTCCTTCCCATCTGCAAAAAGGTGCGCCTCTTCAATATCCCCCATAGCAACCCGGAATCCCTCAATCTTCGCCTTCACTCCCAGTGTCTCACACTGACCTTTCAGAAACTCCGCGACCTGCATTTCCTCCTTCGTGCCACTGGCATGGACAAAATCGGTGGATTCGAAAATATTTGATAAATTCATGATGGTTTTCTCCTTTGTAATTACTCTTTTATGTAGAACTTCTCTTATATATTGTAAAATAATTCAACGTTTTCCCTCAAAGCTTCTTTCTTATTTTTTGTAAGAAACTTCAAAATTACAATAAACAAATCCTCCCTATTAATGGTAACTCTATCTATTACCATTATCGAGAGGATTTGAGATCATACAATAGTACCCTATTTTTTTGTTCCCCAGTAGATATCTCCAAACGTAT
>URTF01000047.1 GCA_900550695.1 uncultured Ruminococcus sp. | reverse complement strand
TGTGTAACAGCGTTGAACCGCTCCTGCAATTCCTGTAACTGCTGTAATGCCTTCGTCATATCGAAGTCAAGCGAGGTAATGTGCTGTACCTGTGAAGTAACTCCGTCTGCCATTTTGAACACCCTTTCTGTATTTTAAAATTTCACGCACGCATTTTAAATGCGACCGTGCTAAAATGTTACCGCCGCATTGAGAATAGCCGCCGCAAGCCAGTAAATGACCTTTCGCCAGTCCCTGTGCTTGGCATAAACAATAGCCGCCCCGATATCGAGCAAAATAAGCAAAGCAGGGAAGAACTTCTCCGAGCCGATTATTTTGGCAATAGCTTCTTTCATCATTTCCGCTCCTTTCCTGAAATTTGGGTATAAAAACAGCGCATTGGTAAGGACAATTATGTCCTTGCCAAAACGCTTGTAAGCTGTATTCAGTTATCATTTCCGTGACCTCACGAAAATGATCTGTTCAACACTCATTTCAACACGCACCAACACACGTCAACACTCACCAACACGCATTTTAACACGCACGTGTGTTGAATTACATATATAATAGTATAAAGGGGAATAAAAAAGCACCCCATAAGAGGTGCTTTTAAATCTATTCCGCCTTGATAATATATTTCGCCATATATTTCCGCACGATTCCGTCAAATATGGCTTTCAGCTTGTCATCTCGGGAAATAATATCGATTTTCGAGATAGCCTGCCGTTCGGCGTATGTAGCTCCTGCCTTTTCCATTCGTCCCCTTAACCTTGACTGCCTTGCCGTCAGGTCACAATGGGCGGATTTTTCAAGCTCATCATAAAGCTTGCGCCTGAATACACCGTAATTGAGATTGTATTCCTCGATCATTCGGTTTATTATGCGGTTGGTTTCGTCCTTCCAGTTCTCCGAAGTCGGAGCGGTGAAAACATCGAGCGCATTGTCAAGCTTTTCCGAAACAGCCTTTGTTTCGCTCTCTGCGGCAGCTATCCTGCGTTCAAGCTCAACATTGTTCTGTGCTATCTTCAAAATAAGCTCGCTCTGCGACATCTGCGGAACTCCGTAGCCGCCCGTTTTTCTTATTGAGGGTATGACTTCCGAGGTTATCCACTTCTTGAATTTTCTCGCTCCGGGAAGCTCGCTTAATATGATAAGGGAATATAAACCGCTTTCGTTGATAAGCTTTGTCTGCTGAACACAGCCTCTCCCGTCGAGGACTCCCCAAATCAGGGAGTCCTCTTTATCAACGTGTTTATCTATCGCACCAAGCGGCTTGGAATATCCGAGTGCAAGAGCAACGTCCTTTCCGACAAACCATTCTTCGCCGTCCTTTTCAATGCACCTCACCGAACCGAACTCGGGGTTTGAGAATATCTGTAAATCATTCATAACGCCACCGCCTTATAATATTTCACGGAACCGACGGTTAATATCAAATAATTTGTCATAAATACCGTCAATTCTGTTTTTCAAAACAGTGAGAACAGAATTCATTACCCTGTAGCCTGTAATGATCTCCTGCTGTTTCTCGAAATCGTCAAGGCTTGCCGTAAATGCAGATGCCATATTTATCGCACTTTCAACGTTATCGGCTTCAATTGAAAGATTCATTACATCAATTTCATTGAGATTGTCAAGTGAGTTGTAAAGTTCGGTAAGTACCTTTGCTGTGTTATTAAGTTTCTCCATAATAAAAATTCCTCCATAAAATCATTGACATCTCACAGAGGAAGTGTTATAATAGATTTAACAAATCCTCTGTGATTTTGTACTGTAAACTGTAAGTGGTTAGTTGGAAGCTTGACACTTACAGTTTATTTCTTTTTATCGTCCTTTAACTTTTTTATTCCAATTCGTATAGCTTCACCTTTATTGACATTATGTTCTTTGCAATAATTTGAAAGTATTTCAGAACATTCATTGTCAATTCGTACTGTCAAGCGTTCTTCCTTAGGATTTTGAGTTGGACGACCTGTTCTTGGTGACAACATTTGCACCTCCTAACTTTTGTCTGACATAATTATATAATATTGTCTGACATAAGTCAATATGTAAAATGTAACAAAATAAGCATCTGTGTATTGTTATATGTAACAAAATCATCAAATACTTGTTGCAAACTGGATAATTTTGTAGTATTATGGTCTTAAATTAATCTACAAAAGGGGATATTTTTATGAAACGGGTACTTTTAACTGTAATCTCCTGCACCATTCTTCTTTGCGGCTGCGTAAGCAACAAGGAGTACGCAGAACTGAAAGCTCAGAACGAACAATATTTAGTTCAGCTTTCGCAAAAAGATGAACAGATAGCTCAGTTGGAGAATAAATACAATTCATTAAAAAACAGCGCAGGAATCCAATTATCCCGTATTAGGGAAGCTTTCTTTTTAGAGAAATACGAAACAGTTGTGTATCTAACTGAACAACTTCACGAAAATCACCCTGATAGTCAAGAATATTCAGATGCATTGGATTTATACCGAACAGCTAAAATCAGAGTTGAAAACAAGAAAAAGAGTGAACAGAAAGAACGTGAAAACGAGCAAAAAGAGAGAATGCGCAACACATTGAGAATTTACCAGTCCATTGTTTCAGATGTTGATAGTGCCGGCGGTGTTGACTTGCAGATATCATACTGCAACACTTCGGAAAAAACGATAAATTACATAACCTTTACTGTTGAGGTTTACAATGGAGTTGGCGATGTTATTTCTGACGAAATAACTGATAATTCCGTATTTAAGCTTAAAGAAACGGGTCCGATATGTTCGGGCGGCGGTTCTTTAAAATTGGAACAATACGAATATAAAAGGGGCGAAGCGATACCGGTTGATGTATTTTACGGTACCGTTTGGGAAAACGCTTTGTACAATAAAACCGCAAAAAAAGTTGTTATCACGAATATTCTTATAGAATACTCGGATAATACTTCCACTACAATTTCAGGCGATGATTTGAGTTTGTTGTACTATTAATACAAAAGGAATATTTTATGTTATGCGAATATTGTCACCTACCTATTCCAAAGGATATGCTCTATTGTCCGCATTGCGGAGCGGCAAATCCAGATTATGATAAAGAGAATATTTCAGACAACGATAGTATCATTGTGAACAATGTTATTGTTGTTCCACCCAAAAAAGCACAGGAAACAGTAAAACCCTACTCTTCAACCACCAACAAATGTGCAGGCGCAATAAAGCAAACGATTTTTTGTACAATTATCGTTTCGCTGATTTTGGCGGCAGTCTATACTACAAGCCTAAACCACGATGTTGATTTTTGGACTATTTTTCTGTTTATGTTTATAGGCGACTTCTTTCTGAATCTGCTTATAACATTTGCCGCAAAGGATCTTGGCGCATCTAAACTTTTGCCTGTTATAATGTGCATAGTTACTGTTATTATCGGTTGTATTGCAATAAATAACCAAACCGATTCAGTAAATGAGAGCTACAGCAAAACCCACGATTTTTCCGATTTTTCATCTAAAAGTCATAGTTCATCTGAAAACCACAGCAAATCTCAATATTCTGCAAAAGATACCAAAACAACAGTCAAATACGAAACATTACCCGATAAACCCCAAGATGGAATGACATTTGCCCAACTTAAAAAGCAGAAATGGGGATATAAGTTTCTATATACTAAATGCCGTGATTTTGACAGCTTGCGTCCCAATTGCAGATATTATGAAGTAGTATGGTATAATAGTAATTTGGAACGGATAGGTGATGGCATATTATGTTGCCAAGACGAAGACGATGATACCGCCATTCTTGCAAAATTCAGAGACTATACCGAATAATCACCTTAACATCTCATTCAATCTCCCATAAAACATATCATCAGATTCACCACAATTATCATTCGGCACGGAATAATCTCTTTCCGTGCCGATTTTGCTGTCCTCTTCATCGTCACGGTCGGGGTTTCCTCCTGCTTCAATAATGCGAATACGGGTTATCTCGCCGCTCATAGCTTCGAGATACGGCAAAGAGTGTGAGAAAATCTCTTCTCGGGTCATACTTCGTCCTTTTATCAATCCTGCAAAGAACGCCGCCCAGCTTCCACCCTTATCATCGTCACAGCTGCCGCCGTCGTTGATCAGCTGTGACTTGTCTACCCCGAGATTCCTGCGAACCTCTTTATTAGCAGAACAAGATCGTCAACAGTAAAGCCGTCGTTTTCAAGGCTGTCAAGCGTTATGGCTTCACCGTCCGAACCCGTGACATACTTGCCGACAATATCAGCCAAAGCCGACTTGCGGTTCTCATCTCTCATCGCCGCCATACAGCTTAATCGGGGATTTCCACCCGAAATAAGAACGGGAACGCCGACGGAATCGATTTTTTTTGTGAACTCGCTGTCGGGGGACATAACTTCCCTGAATGTCGCAGGCTTGACATAATATATTTTGCCGTTCGATGCCGTGAACGTGTACAATTCAAACAGCAGTTCACGTTCATCTGACGGATTGTTTTCTTTATTCATAGGAACTCCTTTAAAAAATTCCCCTCACAAGTTCGCCTGTGAGGGGATATTTATTGTACGTTCGTTTACGAAAGTCGGTTAGGACTTTGTAACTGTTACGGTATAGGTCTTGACAGCAGAGCCGTTCGTTACCTTTACGGTTACGGTGTTTTCGCCCTCGCTCCAAGTAGCGGTTGAACCGCTTGCAACAACAGCTGCACCGTTCTTGATCTCAACAGTCGCATTGCCGTCAGTCGCAGTTGCCGTGATCTTGTTTGTGGCATCGGTAGTTGCTGCCGTGTATTCCGTTGTTCCGGCAGAGAATGTCGGCGAAAGCGTGAGATTGCCGATAGAGAGTGCCGAAAGTGTCGCATCAGCCGTTGTATCATCAGCCGAACGCTCGGACTTTTCAGCAGATACCCAGTCAATAGCATTTTCGCCTGCGGCAGGCTTCGTGATACCGAACGAAGCAGTCCAAGAGTTGTAGGACTTCTGACGGATAGGTGCAGATACATCGCCTGAAATTCTTACGTTCGAGATGATGAAGTTGTCAGCAACGCGGTCTGTTTCGTCTTTATCGCAGTTTTCGCCGATGATCTCCATTTTGAACGAGCAAAGTGTAGGAAGTGCGCCGACAGAGGAAGTCGAAACCTTCTTCGATGCCTTGTAGCAGGTCACATAAACAGACTTACCCTTATCCTCTGCGTTGAATGTGAGCGTTGCCTTTGCGTAATCAACTGTAAAGCTGTTTGCGGCAGGTGTGCCTTCTTTCAGCATAGTGAAATCTTCGCCCGCATTATCTCTGACAAGAACAAGGCTGTTAGGCTTGATTGCCGAAGCGTTGACCTTTACGATGCCGTCATCGGGAATGATGTACGTGTCTGCTGTATCTCTGTAATAGCCGTTCTCTGTTGTGGTGTGCGTTGCCGCAGTCATAAACTCCCACAGCTTCTTGTCGTATGTATTCATTACGACTTCTGCGGAAGCTTCTGCCGAGGTCGGATGTTCGGCAGCCGCATAGAATGAGTTGCCGTCTTCCATCTTCTCTGTCTGATAGGAATATTTTGTCGTGACCGACTGAATGATCGCTGAATCGGAAGTGTAAATGTCCTCGGGCTTTTCCGACAGTGACCCATCTGCAAGACGTTTTGTGAGAACGAAGTGTCCCGCCGTCTTGAAGATTCTCGTTTTGCTCTTTTCTACTCTTCTTGTAGCCATTTTATCAAATCCTTTCGTAAAGTGGGTATAAAACAACAGCCAAAACAGCGTTATACTGTCTTGACTGTATTAAATATGGTTGCATTGTATCGGAACCGTAACCCGATACATTCATATCCAAACTGACAGGGGAGATTGACAGGCGAGGGAGCTATAAGCTCGCAAGCCGTGTGACCGTTTATCTCTCGCCCCGACAATAAGGCAATGACCTGTTCCGCCGCAAGACAAGCTTTGCTCGCCTGCCCGACAGGTACGGAAATGTCTATTTCGATGACAGGCGAAATGTAAATGTCAATATCGCCGTTTTCCGAATTCGTGTTGTAAACGAATATCTGCCGTGTGTCCTTTTCTAACTTCTCATTTGTGTAAGAAGTGTTGTAAATCTTGTCACGGTCAAAGCCAAGACTTTTTATGTACGGGTCACCGGCAATAATATCTATCACCGCAAGCCTGTCCGAAAATGGCGTTATCGGCATAAGATCACCTCTTTATCTGTAATCGAAATATTGATACATTCCCTTGATATATTCGGCAAGATACCGTGAAAGTACTACGTTGACCTTGCTTCCGTTTCCTTTTGTGAACCACGTTTCCGCTCTCTGAAAAGCGTATGACGGTGAAATAGGTTCATAATAATCTTCGATATTCTCGGTTTCCCGCCGTCCTGTGGAATAGCGTTTGCGGCCGTAAATGTCAATGTAAAACCCTTTGTGCCGTCCTACAATGGCAACAGTTCCACGCCTTGAAACGTTCCATAGCGAGGAATGACGGTAGGCGTTGTAAAATGGGTTTGTTTTATCCATTTCCGAACCTGTACCGTATGAGTCCATAATAGCATCAGCACAGCCTATGACCTTCCTGCGGAAAATCATTTCCTCGTTTTCGGTCATTTTCTGCAAGTCCTTTTTGCCCTCGGAAGTGTTCAGCCTTTGACTGATCTCTTCGTAAAGGTCTTTGAGAATCTGGTCTGTCGCATTCTGAACCGCTTTTTTATAGCCTGCGGCCGCCCTTGCGGAGTTAAACGTCAGTTTGGGTTTTGTTGACATTCTTATTTCTCCAAGCAATTTCGAGGATATCAGCCTTTTGATAATACTCCCTTGACTTTTTGAGCCAGTCTGCGGAAGCATACGAAGAAAACAGCGCACTTTTCGACCTCGAAGCAAGAGCGTGACATATTGAGCCAAGCAGATTGCAGAAAGCATAGGTTCTGAAATTCTCACGGACAGCCTCGTCATTGCTGTATATCATATACTCCATATCTTCCGACTTGCACCTTGCAATATCGGAATGAAGCCGTGCAAGAATAATGCCGTCCGTAAGGAAAAACGGGTCAGCTTTCAACGCCGCCCGAACATTGCTTATCATAGCTTCTTCACCGCCGAAAACCTCTTTTCGGTAGTCCTCAAAGCTGTATATTCTCAAATGACTTTTCATAAAATAGCTCCTTTAACTTCTTGTATCAAGCGAAAGCTGTGCCGTGTCAACTCCGAAACCACCGTATTCGGAAATAGCGTTTCCCGTGCTTTCAACGTAAAATGCCCTGTCAGCGTATTCGCCGTCAATATTGGTTTTCATTATAACACGGTCTTTTTCCGAAAGCAGAAATCTGTGCGGAAGTGTAAGCGTGTATATTGCCTGATCTATGCGGCCGTCATTCGTCAGCTTGTCTGAACGTGTGGCAAAATCTCGGTAAGCAGGGATATCCGTATGGATTTCCTCGAAAACGTCCTTGATATCGCCGTATTCGTCAGCCTGCCGCCCTTTGTACCGCATGATCGTTATGACAGCATTGCAGCGCATAGCGTATAGATACACAAGATTGTCCGCAAGCGGCTCTGAACTTATGGTAGATACCATATAAACGTTATTCTTTTCACACTTCCTGCGAAAGTAATCGCCAACTTGGTAATCTCCCTTGAAAGCCTGACCTTCAACATAATACGCCCTGTTTGCAAGGCTGTACGATGCATTTGTCGAGCCTTTCAAGCTTGCTTTTATCTCTTTTCTATGTTCTTCAAAGACAAGCACTTCACCGAGCCTGTTCACTATGCCGTAATTAACAGTCATATATCAAACCCCGCTCCGTGAAAACGCCTGTTCGGATTTGTGAGAGAAACAAGCGGCGGTAATGAATATTCCGTCTTGTTCAGCTCTTCATACAGCATCTTCAGCCTTAGATTCAGATTGTCAACGAGTGCATCAAAAGCGGAAGTATCGAAATATTCCACCTTTGCGTGTGTGGTCTGCTCAATTTTGATCTGCTGTTTGCGCACGTTCGGAGAAAGCAGAATGGCCGTCTGAACAACAATACAGCTTTCCAATAATTCCTGCCTTTCAGCATCATCTCCCGACAAGATATCATCATAATCGGGAACAGCTCTTTTGACAAGTATTTCCGCTGTCCCTTTGAAATCAGCAGATTCTATCATTTCAGCCGAAAAAACGGAACTGTCAGCAGATAAAAGCATACATACTCTGCTCGAAAAATCAGTTTCAGCCATTCAATGTCACTCCCTTTTCATATAAGCAAGGCGAACGGCGTAAATGAATAAGCCGTTCGCCCCGGATAAGCGTTTATGCAGATACGATTTCGCTTACACTCTCGATAAGTGAGCCGTAACCCGAAATTTCGGAAAGTGTAGAGAGCTGTGTCTGATTTGAGATGTTTCTCTGAACCTCTGCGATGTTGCTGCCGTTTGCGACGAAACGCTGAATAGACATATCCTTGTTATAAAGAAGCACTCTGTTCTTGCCCGACTTCTGTGATACATTAGCCTTAACAAGTGCGATCTTCATATTGTTGAGCTGCGGAACTTCGATAGCAAGCTTGGAGTTTGCGCCGAACTCATTCTGCGTGTTGTACATAATGTTTGCGATCGACTTGAACATTTCCTCACTTGCGACTGCGGTCGTAGGCGCATAACCGTATTTGAGCGCATAATCCATACAAGCTTCAAAAAGCTCGTTGGCTGTAACGGTGTTTGCTGTTGCGGTTGTGCCAAGTGTCTTGACATTGCAGCCTTCGAGAGTTGCGACGATCTCATCAATATTCTGACCTACGATATCGCCCGAAACAGCCTTGAACATCTTTGAAGCAACGTCAATTCTCGAATATTTGAGAGCTTCGTATGTCTGTGACATAGCGATTGCCTTCTTGTAAAGTTCGACAGTCTTAGTGCCGATGTTCACCTTACGAACGGGAATTTCAGCACCCTCAGCAACTCTCGCCCTCTTAAGGTTCTTCTTGTTCTCTTCGGAAAGAAGATCGAGCGTAGGTGCTTTGATAACCATACTGTCAATGCCTGTTTCGTCGGAAACGAGATACTTCATAATATCGCTGCTCTTGACAGTCTGATCTACAAGGTCAGTTATGTAAGCAGGGAAGAGAAGGTCGTTGTTATCGGTGGTAAAGAGCTTTTCAATCAGCGAGCTGCCGTCAATACCTGCATCGAGGAGTGCGATCTTAGTAGCCGAAACGCTCTTTAATGAGGGATTGGCTTCTCTCTTTTCGGAAAGTTCCTTTGCGAAGTTCTTTTCGAGAACACTCGAAACGGAAAGACCTGTGCTGTGAACTTCCTTGATAATGCTGTCGGAAATTTTAATGCTGTTCATACTTTTTATCCTCCTTGTTATTAAAGAATTCTGATAGTTGCCGTCTTTGCGGTTTTGTCAACCGAGGTTGCAACCGCATTGAACGGAACAACTGTTGCCGCAGATGTAGCCACCGCAAGAGTGTCAAGCTTAACAAGACCGCCTGCACCGTCTACTGCGACCGCACCGCCTGCGGAAGGCTGCTTTGAAGATGTTGCTGAAATAGGAACATTTTCGACCATCTGAGCGAACTTGACGGTTACAACATAATCGTCAGTTGCCTGAGAATCAAGTGCAGTCTTTGTAGTATCTGCAAGCTTAAATGTTGCACTTCCGGCTGCACCGTCAAAGCCAAGCGGATATACATTTGTATTTCCTGCCTTTTCGATCTGTGCAACAACGCCGAATACAGCGTTTCCCTCGCTGCCGTAACCAACTTCATCGTTGCCTGTGAGGGTTACAGCCTTGCCGATAATATCTCTGATTGCCATAGTTTTTACCTCCTGTTTTTAGAAATTAAGGTTTGGTTTGATATACGACTTTGCTTCGCCGTTATCTGTTTCGGGGTCTTCGGACTTCCTGCCCGACGGGATAAGCGACTTTGCTTCATTCTCCCATTCCTTGGACTGTTCGTTGATCTCATCAACAGAGAACGAAGCGAATATCTTGCGGTAGCGATCTTCGGAGAAAGCTTCGCCCTTTGCCTTAACACCGCTCTTGACAGCGTTGTCAATAGCCTTTGACTTGATATCGTCATAAAGTTTTGCCTTTTCCGCCGATTCATTCGCACTCTTGATAAGTCCGATGACCTCTTCGCTTGTCATTTCCTTACCGACAACTGACTTGACCGCACTTGCAGTAAGAAATGCATTTTCCGTCTTTGCCGCACCGGGAATACTATTCTTAACAGCCGCGAGAATAGCTCCCATACTCGGAAGTTCGTTTTCAGCCTTGCCTTCCGACTTTGCAATGCCGTCAAGGTCAACGCCAAGCTCGGTAAGTGCCATTTTAATTTTTCCGTAATCTTCCATAGTGTTCATTCCTTTCTTTTTTAAAGCTTCTATAGCTTCATTATATTTGTAACACTTTGTAACGCCCGCACCCGGCTGTGCAGGAACAGCAACGAATGACAGCTCGTATGCATCAATCGCATTTGAAAGCTCGACAGTACATCTTTTGCCGTTATAATATTCGCCTCGTGAATGATTGCACAAGGGATAATCGTAATAGTCATTGTCGCAGATACTACATTTCTGTGATTCAACAAAACAGTTTACCGAAACTTCCTTGTAAATTCCTGCTTCAATGTTATTGATGATAGGCTGTGTGCTTTCATTTTTCAGCATATACGCTTTACAGGTCAACTGATAAAGATCCTGTCCATCGAAAGTCTTTACTGACGGATTATGAACCACCTCTGTGCTGAAAATTCGTGCGACCTGATTAGCATTTTTTCTGTTATGGTCGCAGATAACAGTTTTGCCGATGAACCTATTTGCAAGCTGCTTCAATGTGTCAACAGTAAAATGATCATAGTCACGGTCAAGCTCATTGTCGCACATTACAACAGGGAAGATATAAACCTCGTCCGCTGTAAGCTTGTGCCGTGTGAACTTGTTGACCTGTTCCATTTCATCTGTCGAATATCCGTTCTGCCCTGTGTCGGCGGATTTAACGATATTACCGAATTTCAATTATTTCTCACTCCCTTTTTCATTGTTATTTTCCATACCTAAAAGCTTGGATATATATGCAAAAAGACCCTTGCGTTCTTCAAAAGCCTTTTCAGCACCTGTGACCTTGTACGCCGCTTCATCGGGCGAAATGTAGCCGTATTCATCGGCACGGCGATAGAACTCCTCATTTTTGAGGTTGTAATCGATCTTGTCAAGCATCGACTGCCATTCTATCGGGTTCGGTGTGTACGTCACATCTGAGTTGTAGCCGTGAACCCGAAGCCATATCCTCGCAATGCTCTCTACAAGTCGTTTTTCGGCTCGCTGTCGGGGTTCTATCATATCCACGATGACCTTGAACTCTACCGTCGATAAAGCATAAGAACCGCTCGAACGTCTGTTCATAAGCGTTCCCAACGTCTTGACAGCGTTCATCATCTGAACGTCAATTACTTCCGCATAAGCCGCAATGCCCTGAAAATATGCTGAACTGTCACCGCCGATCGTGCTTATCTTCGTGTCATCGGTGTGAACAATGTCATTTTCAGCGGAAAGGTTTGCAAAGCTCGCCCTGACGGAATCATATACCTTTGCAATATATTCATTTGCCTTTACGGGGTTCGCCGCAACATCGGGCGGTGCCGATTTGATAAGACTCTCACGGTCAAGCGAAATATCGTATCGGGGCGTTCCCACTCGGTAAAGGACTATCTGCGAGCTGTTTAAAAATTCAAGCTGCATATCCGCCGCCGCAACAGCAGGAGCGAACAGCAAACTGCCGCAGGGCGTTCCGTCGGGATTGTATGGGATCCATATCAGATTGGATTGGGAAAGGTCGATCTGCTTTCCGTTCACACATTGATACGGAATCCACGATTGATTTTCGTTCCTCGTTTCAAGCTTCCACTTCAAGAACCGAGGGTCAATAGGATAAACGTCCTCAATATCTGTGCAGTCGCTGTTTACAACGACCTCACAGCACATTCCGCCGCTTCGGAAATCATATCCGTGAAGCTGCATAAGCAAGCCTTCCAGTCCGTTTGAGTTCACAGCATTGACCCTTTCGGCAAATTCATTCCATTCACGAAGTATTCTTGCCGATGAAGCCGCCGAGCAGGAAGTAAATTCAATGTGTCCGCCCTGATTTACAAGGCTCTGCAATACTGTATAACCCATTGACGTGTCGGGGTGTTCCTTGACCAACAGGTCAATGGCATCGTAAACGTCGTATGTGCTGCGCAAGCGGTTAAGAAGCTTCGTTCCTTTCGTGCGGAACGGCGAATATTCCATTCGGGAAGTGTTGACTTCCGAAGCTCTGCCTATATGTATAGGTTTTGCTTTTGATTTTTTTGGAAATAAAGGCATCTGCTTTCATTACCTCCTTTCTGTTATGCTCCGCCGATAAGGCCGCACCACGGCAATGACGGGTTTATAGTTTCCGTATCGGAGAATACAAAATAAGCAGCCGAAACGTGGTCGTCGTGACCATCTCCCGAGCTGCCGTTGTGATAGACTATTGTATTCCCCTTTCTGTCTCGGACATAATCGGAAAACTCGACTTTTATTCGCTCTGTCATCTCCGAACCGTCATCAAGAATTATCATTTGACGGTTTTCAACCACTCTTGCAAGGTTTTCAACAAGGTTTCCCTTGTTTGCTCCCTGTTCGTTGATAGGCACGGTCGAAATGCCACGCTCCGCAAGTTGACTGTTTACAGTTTCGTGTCCCGTTCGACCGAACTTTACTACTGCTCCGTTGTACCTTGCGGAATACATCGCTATGCAGTTAAACTGTGCCGTCCAACCGTAACCGTCCATCGATACAGACTGCATTATCTTTCCTGTTTCGTCCTCTTTGACCCACAAAACGGGTGAATCTCCTATCGAAGCGGGGTCATAGCCTATTGAATAGGTCATAAACGACTTCGGACTTCGCCATTCTTCGATATATTTATCCCTTTCCTCTTGGGTCTTGAACTTCGGAACAGCTTCAAGACATTTCTCAAAAGTCGGGAAAACAGCATACTTGTTTGCAAGAAATTCTCCCATTATGTCCTGTCGATAACGTGCATCGGACATTCTGTTTTTCAGATTTTCTTTATAAGTCTTGCCGTTTGCCTTGACTTCGTTTCCCTTATCAGCCATATATGGGTTGTCCCAAGTTGTCCAATGGAAACTCTCCCAGTCGGGGTCGTAAATCGGGTTTTGCTTGCTGTTCACGCCAAACTGGAACATCTTGTAGAAATAATTCTTGCCGAGCGGCGAAGAATTTATAAGACCAACGCCGCCCTTGCCGCCAATGCCTTTGTATGGAGAATTTAATCTCATTTCAAGGTTGTCCCATACGGTTTCAAGGTCTTTTATTCTTGCCGCTTCTGTGATAAGAACAATATCCAAACCTACCGCAACGAGCGATTCAGGGTCATACGCTGAATGAAGTTCAATAAGAACGCCATTTATTAAGGTCATCTGACCTGTTGAACGGCTCTCATCTGCGATAAGTTCCTTTGGAATAACACGTTTGAGGTCACGCCAGTTCTGACGGGCAATTGTTTCCGTCGGCGCAATTATCCAACCCATTACCTTTGGCATAAGCGTTTTGGGTCGGTCTTCGTTCGCACACTTCATCAAGTAGGCGAAAAATTCAACTACACAGCAGTAGTCCTTGCCGCCTCTTGCGCCTGCCGCTATAACACGAAAGCGTTTGGTGCTGTGATGAACCATTGACTGAAACTTGTGAGGATTGTATTCAAGCGTGACCTGCTTTTTGCTCACCCTTGACGGCGAACAATTCGCTCTGCACGAAGGACAAAGCCTGAACTCACTGTATCGCCCTCGTTCATCGTCCCATTCCTGCCGGAATGTCGTTCCGCATTGTGAGCATACGGAAGAAGCCTTTGAGCTTATCTCGGGTTCAGCATAACGCTCTTTTTTGGTGAGATTAACACATTCAGGCGTTATTCATCACCCCCGATCGCAACCATTACCGCACCCGAGGAGTCACAGACAGCAACCTTTATTGACTTGCCGCTGTTCATATTCTGCGGTGCATCGGGGTTGGCTGTCGAAAGCTGCTGCTTCATCATTCGGTTGTAAAGCTCGGTTGAAGCTTTCGCAAACTCGTTATAGGATTTGGCAGGGTCTTTTGAGTTGACAATACCGTCCTTTACCGCCGCAAGCACCTCTTCATCGAGAAGCACGGAATCAAGCTCGCAAAGAGCGTTTGCAAGTCGCTGTGAACTCTGAATCTTGTTTTCATCAATAAGTACGGAAAGCCGTTTCTTCCGTTCATCAACGTTCCTGCGAAGAAGTGAAACCATAGAAGCGTTAGGCGTTCCGCTCAAAAGGGATAACCTCGCTTCCTCGACCTGTTCATCTGTCATTTCAATGTCGTTTGTCGGAGCAAGCATATTTTTCCCGTTCATAGGTTTCACTTCCTTTCATTGCCGTGTTCCGAAAGAAACTTTTCTTCCGCTTTTTGCACTTCAAGCATTTCCTTATAAAGTGCAGGGTCGGTGTATTTCACCGAAAGCCTGTCAAGCTTTTCGACTAACGCCGCTTCTGCGAACTCCGAGAATTTGATGTGAGGAACGTTCACAGAATTATATCGCTGTAACATCTTATAGACAGCGTTCGTTACATTCGGGTCGATATAAGCAAAGATCAGGGACATTTTGTTTTCCCTGACCCTGCTTTCGTCTATCATTTCAGAGTGCGGAACGCTCTTGAAAACGTCATTGTGCCGTTCCATATATTCATTTAACGCAAGCTGAATAGCTTCGGGAACGGTAAAGCCTAACCTCTTTACTATATCTTCAAAATACAGAAATTCGGGGCATTTCTTCATCTTTACCGACCGTGTGTCGCTTGTTTTTGGAAGTCCGTATTCGGACATATTCGGATTTACCGCATCATTGAACGGAATGTGCCGCCTGCGCCAGTTATCATAAACGCTCTTCTTAACATAGAACATCGCATACTGTATCTCTTTTTTGCCCCGATAGCCTTTCTCAAACTCTATCCGTATAGCCTTTGCAAAAGGGGATAGGCTTCCGTGAGTGAGAAAAACGTTGATATTCGGGTCATAACAGCCTATTTCATTAAAGAACGCTTTGATTCCCGTAGCCGACTTGTTTTCCGATGAAAGAGTTGTCCGCCGAAGTGTTTCATTCATAAGCTTTTTTATTCTCTCATCGCTTATGCGCTCAAACTTGGCTATGTCGGGCAAGCTGTAAACATTTCTGTTAAGCGATACCGCACCTACAATGTGTGCCATAAAACCTGTCAGTCCTTTGCACTATGTTCTTCGAGATCATCAATGCGGTGATTCGCAACCTTTATGCGTTCATCTACAACAGCTTCATTCTGTTCAAGCTTGTAAACACGCTCAATAATATTGTTATGCTTGTCAACCTTCTTTTCAAGCTGTTCAATGCGATAGTTCGACAGCTTTGTGTTGATAAGTATTCCACCCAAAGATGCCGCCGCACTTCCGCAAAATGCGATTATAGCCGTTATGATGCCCTCTGTCATTCCTTTTTGCCCTCGCTGTCCTCATTTTTCTTCACAGCCGCCTTGTCTGCGCCGCCCTCGGCAAGCATATAGATAGCAAGCGTACCCGTTGCCGTAATATCGCCCGTGACTTTTTCCTGCGAATCCGCATTAGCACCGAAAGCGATCATAACGCTGATAACAACGCCCGAGATAGCCGCCCAAAACTTTCTTGATGATAATTTTCTCTTCCAATTGATGTTCATGTAGTTATTCCTCCTATATTTTTTTTACATACTTTTCGCCGATGTTGATCCAACCGAGACCACTTTTCAGCTTGCCCCAAGTTGCGGAGCTGACCGCTGTTGTTTTGACAATGGTGTAAACCTCGCCCTTGTGTATAACACCAACGATCGGATTTCCCACACCTGCCGCCTTGCGGACATTGAGCGCATTGTCCAAGATTTTCACCTTAAAAGATGTTTCCTGCTTTGTAGGTACGTTGCATTCCATCTTCTGCGAGACCAAAGCCTTGAACCCCGCCCACCGAGCATTTGCAACATCGGCAGACTGATACTTTGTCGGCACAAACCAAAGCGGACACTGCTTGCCCGTCACATCATAATGCCGTATCAGGTCATTGACCGACAACCCGTACTTTTTAAGCAGATAAGCGCAAAGTTCAGCCGCAGAATCAGTTGTCGCATCGGTAAACTTCCCCGTAGCATCGGGGTGACAGCATTCTATACTGATACTGTATGTGTTCGCCTGATTAGAGCAATAAGCAACTTCATTTTCAGGCACACAGCGCAGTATCTCACCGCTTAAACCGACTATGTAGTGCGAAGAAACATATCTCCCACCGTTCTTCTGATTTTCAAAGTAGTTTCTGTTAGCCATAGCCGAACTTTTCGGGTTCCCGACATAGTGCAGAACAACCTTTTTCACACTTTTCAAAGGTATCTGCGGTCGGGAATACTTGTTCGGCGTAAGCAAAGCATCAGTTATCTTCATTTTCAGCCTCCAGCATCT
>URTF01000046.1 GCA_900550695.1 uncultured Ruminococcus sp. | reverse complement strand
ATCACATATATCCAAGATTGTCAGCTTGATTTTTTTCAAATTTTAAATGGTGTTTTGTATAAGGCTTTAGCCGCTGGATTTTAGATGTGACCTTAATTATTGTTTGAAATTTTCTGCAATTTCAGTATATTTAATTTCTGCATTTCGCCGAGGGCATTTTCGGAGATTATTTTACTTCCGCTTGATACTGCGGCGGCTTGTATCGCTGTTGTTATAAGCATTTTTCCGATGCTGCTGTCGTCGTCCGTTTGGTTATCTATGGAGTTATGAAGAATTTCGACGAGCTGATGAAAGGTCTGCTCATACTGTTCGCTGAAAAAATCGAGCAGTTCTTCTTCGGTGCGCGATCTCAGCAGATGGTCTATCATTGCACCTATGACCTGTATTGGGAGGACGCTTTTCATTGCGCAGATGATAAGCAGATGCGAGATATGCACCCTCGAATACTTCTTTTTGACGGGTGGGGGCAGTATCCCGAGCTTGACATAGTTATTTATCATTGACGGGGTAAGGTTCGCTTCGCCGTGGGAAAAAATGCGGATATACTTGCTCATAAGGGTAAGCACCTGATCCATATAAAGTCCTATTTCGGGCAGCTCGTTCCAGCGCGGCAGTCGGCAGGAGCGTTCCTGCTTATTCCAGAACTGCGATGAAAGCTCCGATGTGTTTTCGTTTGCCATAAAAATTTCCTCCTTTCCGTATGAGATCCTATTCTTAAATTATTTAATATTATACAACATATTTTCACAAATTACAAGAGGTTTTGCAAAATATTACGAAAAATTGTTTTTCTAATCTCTTGACAAGACTAATATAACGATGTATAATAGTTTTGAAAACCAGATGTAATGCTTGGAGTAACCAAAATGAGTTTAAACCTAAAAAAATATACAATAATAACGGGTCATTACGGCAGCGGAAAGACAAATTTCGCAGCGAACCTCGCAGTTAAGGCTGCCGAGGAAGGCGAAAAAGTCACCGTTGTTGACCTTGATATAGTCAATCCGTATTTTCGAAGTGCGGATTTTGCGGAGCTTTTTGCGGAAAAAGGGATCGCTCTTGCTGCGCCGCTTTATGCGAACACTAACCTTGACATTCCTGCACTTTCGTTCAACATTGAGGACTTTATGAGTGCTGAGGGAAAGGTCATTGTCGATGTCGGCGGAGATGATTCGGGCGCATCGGCACTGGCACGGTACAGGGAGTTCCTTTTGCAGAACGCTGACGATATCGAGGGTATATGCGTTATAAATATGTACCGCTATCTGACGGGAACTGCCGCTGAAGCGGTGGAGTTTATGCGTGAGATAGAAAACGCTTCGGGAATACCGATGTCGGCGATCGTGAACAATTCCAATCTCGGTGAAGAAACGACCGCAGAAACTATCGAGAGCAGCACGGCTTATGCCGATGAGGTATGCAGGCTAACGGGTCTGCCGCTGAAATATACTGTTGACACAAGCGCAGAGGCGGAAGTAAAGAACCGTTTCCCTGCTGAGATATACGTTAAAAAGATCTGGGAAAAATAAGGAGAAAAGCTATGGCTAAAATAACCGTTGACAGGGAACGCTGCAAGGGCTGTGGTCTTTGCGCAAGCGTCTGCCCGAAAAAAATAGTTGAACTTGATAAAAATTCACGGAACAAAAAGGGATATTTTCCTGCACACTGCATTGATGATTCAAAATGCATAGGCTGTACGATGTGCGCAATGATGTGTCCCGACTGCGCAATAAAAGTTGAAAAATAAGGAGCTGAACAAAGTGGAAAGAAATCTTATGAAAGGCAACGAGGCTCTCGCCGAGGCTGCTATCCGTGCAGGCTGCAAATGCTTCTTCGGATACCCTATCACGCCGCAGACGGAGATCGCTGCTTATCTTGCTAAATATATGCCGAAAAACGGCGGCGTTTTTCTTCAGGCTGAATCGGAGATCGCCGCTATAAATATGGTTCTCGGTGCGGCTTCGGCAGGCGTTCGTGCTATGACATCATCGTCCTCGCCGGGAATCTCGCTCAAATCCGAAGGCGTTTCCTATATTGCGGGTTCAGACCTGCCCTGCGTTATAATCAACGTCCAGCGTGGAGGTCCGGGACTTGGCGGAATCCAGCCGTCTCAGTCGGACTACTGGCAGGCAACAAAGGCGCTCGGTCACGGCGACTATCAGCTCCTTGTTTATGCGCCCTGCTCGGTTCAGGAAATGGTCGATAAGGTAACGCTTGCGTTCGATATGGCTGATGAATTCCGTATGCCTGCGATGATACTTGCTGACGGTCTGCTCGGTCAGATGATGGAACCCGTGACCTTCCCCGAAAGAAAAACCGAACTTCCGCCGAAGCCTTGGGCAACGAACGGACACGGCTTCAAGCGTGAACACAACATTGTAAATTCGCTTTACCTCGTCCCCGAGGAGCTTGAGAAGTCCATTCTTGACCGTTACAAGCGCTATGAAGTGATAAAGGCAAACCACACCGAAGCGGAAAGCTATCTTTGCGATGATGCCGATATTGTTGTAACAGCCTACGGTGCAGCAGCACGAGTTGCAAAATCGGCTGTGAACCGTGCCCGTGCAATGGGAATAAAGGCAGGACTTTTTCGTCCGATAACACTTTGGCCTTTCCCCGTAAAGGAAATAAACGAAGCCTGCAAAAACGCAAAGGCTTTGCTCGATGTCGAAATGTCGATGGGACAGATGATCGAGGACGTAAAGCTTGCTGTAAACTGCTCAAAGCCCGTACATTTCTTCGGCAGAACGGGCGGTGTTATCCCGTCCCCCGATGAAGTCCTCGGCGAGATAAAGAAGTTATCGGAAATCAGGAATTAACGAAAGGAAAATTGCAATGGCTGTAATTTTTGACAGACCCAAAAGCCTTGCCGATGTGCCTACGCACTATTGCCCCGGCTGTACGCACGGCATTATCCACCGCCTTATTGCGGAGGTTATAGATGAAATGGGCATTGAGGGCGACACGATAGGCATTGCGCCCGTCGGCTGCGCTGTAATGGCTTATGATTATTTTAAATGCGATATGATAGAGGCCGCTCACGGCAGAGCACCTGCGACCGCAACGGGAGTAAAAAGAGCGCTCCCCGACAAGTTCGTTTTCACCTATCAGGGTGACGGCGACTGTGCCGCTATCGGAACAGCTGAAACTGTTCACGCCGCAACAAGAGGAGAAAACATTGTCGTTATCTTCGTCAACAACGCTATCTACGGAATGACGGGCGGACAAATGGCTCCGACCTCGCTCCCCGGTCAGGTAACGCAGACGACACCTTACGGAAGAGATGTTTCCGTCGCAGGAAATCCTATAAAAATGGTGGAGATGCTCTCCGTTCTGGACGGTGTTGCACTTGCACAAAGAGTTGCGGTAAACACCGTTCCGCATATAAGAGAGGCAAAGAAAGCTATCCGCAAGGCGTTTGAGAATGAAAAGGCAAAGCGAGGATTTTCGATAATCGAAGTCCTTTCCTCCTGCCCGACGAACTGGGGAGTTTCGCCCGAAGTGGCACTTCAAAAGATAGATGAGGTAATGATACCGTTCTATCCGCTCGGCGCATATAAAGACGTAACGGCAGAGGGGGCAAAGTAAATGGATCACGAAATCCTTATCGCAGGTTTTGGCGGACAGGGAATACTTTTCGCAGGAAAGCTGCTTGTAAACCTCGGACTTTATGAGGGCAAGGAGGTTTCGTGGCTTCCGTCCTACGGTCCCGAGATGCGTGGCGGAACGTGCAATTGCTCCGTATGCATCTCCGATGACCCGATAGGCTCGCCGCTCGTTGTGAACCCGAACGTCCTTATCGTGATGAACACGCCCTCGCTCGATAAATTCATCGGCAAGGTTCAACCGAACGGACTTGTCATTGTTGACAGCTCGATGGTCGATTCCGAGATCGAACGCACCGATGTCAGAGTATGCAAAGTGCCTGCAACAGCACTCACCGATACAGACCCCGATTTAAAAGGCGGTGCGAACATTATCCTCGCAGGAAAATTTCTCGCCGAGTGCGGATTCAAGTCGGAAGAAATGATAAGAAAAGTTTTTGAAAAGATAGTTCCGCCGCATAAAAAAGACTTGATCGAGAATAATATGAAGGCTATTAAAATAGGTATGAACTACGATACAAATAAATAACTCACCAAAAAAGCAGGCTGAAAAATGTCTGCTTTTTCAGTTTTTGGGGCAAAATGACGCCTGTTGTGCATATTATACAAAAACATCATTCTAATTGGTGCAATCCTATAAATATTTTCCAAAAGCTTGACTTTTAAAGATTCCGATGTTATAATATATACAGAAAATAAATCAAACGGTAACAACTAATAAACAGTTATGATATTTATTTTCCATAATTTTGACAACCTTTCATTTTTTCTTTTTCATAAACTTCCTTAATTCCGAAAAACACCGTCCTTTATGGGCGGTGTTTTTCGTTGTTTTGGAAGTTGTTTTTGTTGGGTCATTCAAGGTCTTGTACTAAACACCATTTAAAATTTGAAAAAAATCAAGCCGACAATCTCGTAGCTGTTTAACAGGTTTATATGGCTTTTGCGCCGATTTTTTCCAAAATTTAGATGGCGTTAAGTATAAAGCGTCTGCAAGCAGATATACTCACTTCGTTCGCATATTTGCTTGCAGAGGATAGTGTTCCATACATAAAGAATAGGCGCAATTCACTATTATGGCTTTACGAAACTTGATTTCTCATATTTCGTTCTCCATTATCTTTGTGAATTGCGCTTTTTGATTTGTTACTGATTATGCTATTGCGGCAAGCTTTGACTGTTAGTTTAGGGTATTTCGCTCTTGCGAGAGCGACCAAGGGCTTTGCCCTCCGGACACCTACCACCTTTGAAAAGGTGGACGAAACTTTAGCTTGGCTTCGCAGCACCTATGATATTACTGCAATATCTTGAACATAGCGACCTGATCCGCAAGTACCTGCGACTGTCCGTTGAGTTCTTCACACGATGCAGCGCTTTCTTCTGCGGTAGCGGAATTCTGCTGTACAACTTCTGAGATCTGCGCAATGCCTGCGTTGATCTGCTCGACAGCAGATGCCTGTTCTTCCGATGCGGCATATATTTTTCCGACAAGCTCCTTGGAGGTTGCAGACATTTCCGAAACTCTTCCCATAAGCTCTACCGTATCCGCAACTACTGCGCTGCCCTTGGCAACGGACTCCATTGTTTCGGTTATGATAACAGCTGTTCTCTTTGTTGCTTCGTCCGACTTTGTTGCAAGATTTCTTACCTCATCGGCAACAACAGCAAAGCCCTTGCCTGCTTCACCTGCTCTTGCAGCCTCAACAGCGGCATTGAGCGCAAGAATATTGGTCTGGAATGCAATATCTTCGATAGCTTTGATAATGTTGTTGATCTGATCGGATTTTTCCTTGATATCCTCCATTGCAGTCCGCATACGCTCCATTTCCGCAGCCTGCTTGCTGATAAGTTCGTCCGACTGTGCAGCACAGTTGTCTGCCTCTCTTGCATTTTCGGTGTTGTTTCCGATCTTCTCTGTGATCTCGCTGATAGTTGCCGAAAGCTCCTCGATCGCAGCAGCCTGACGTGTCGTACCCTCTGCAAGAAGCTGCGAACCGTTGGATATCTGTGATGAACCTGCGGAGACCTCGCTTGCCGAAACACTGAGACCTCCGATAACATCACTGAGCTTTCTGCAGATCTCATCTGCGGAATTTTTCATCTCAACGAAATCGCCCTGATATTCTACCGCAGGCTGAACAGTGAAGTCTCCGCCGGCCATCGCCGACATTACTCTGTTTATATCGGAAAGATACATTGCAAGCGTATCTTTCATTCTTACCATTTCCTTGAGCATCAAACCTATTTCATCCTTGGAATACTTAACGTTCGAGGTATCGAAGCCGATATCTCCGTTCGCCATCTGTCCAAGTACATTGCAGGCGCTTTCAATAGGTTTGGATATTACCCTGAATGTATACATAGCAAGCAGACCGCCGCATACGATACAAACCGCAATTCCGATGATAATGGAAATTATTGTAACTCTTCGTACATTTGCATCATTTTCCGCAGTCTGAGTTCCGCAGAAGACAGCACCGATTATGTTTCCGTCCGTATCAAGGAACGGTTCATAGATAGTGTAATATTCTGCTCCGAGAATTTTAGTTCTGTCATCATATTTTTCGCCATTGTCAATAACTGCGCTTCTTACCTTGTCCGACATCTGCGTTCCGATAGCTCTCTCGCCGTTTTCATCAATGATAGTAGTAGAGATCCGGGTATCTCCGCCGAAAATGGTTATATCATATCCGACAACGTTCTTTATTTCATCAATGACCGACGGACGTGTGAAATCGACTGCAACGATCGCTTTTCCGACAGGATAGCTGAGGCTGTTCAGAACAGGCTTTTCGCAAACATAGTAAATGTCATTTCCGTTCTTGATATAGCCGCTGAATTCCTCTTTTTCAAGAAGCGGCATAAACGCCTCCGTATCAACACCCTCACTCGACCAAAGAACATTTTTGTCCGTATCGGTAAAAACGCCTATGTAACTGTCATTCGGCACTTCCTCGGTAAATCTGTCGCCGATGACATTTCCTCTGTCAACATCGAAAGCACGTGAGAAATCCTTGTTCTCGCACAGCGTTGCAGCGATTATCCCCGCCTGCGTTTCCGCTGTCGCTATATCGTCCTTGATAAGATTTACGCCGACCTGTGCTTCCTTTTTCAGAGCCTGATCGTTTATCTTACTGATATAAAAGGAACAAAAGATGATAACGAGCGCAACCGCAAAGATCACTGACGAATCGATCACCAGTATAAAATTTCGTCCGAGTCTGCCAAGCTTTGATTTTTTCTTCATAATATCACCCACAGTTATAAAGTCCGCTTCAAAATTTAACGGACTTTATTTATTACATTATTCAATATTTTAGCATATTAGTATTATTTAGTCAATACTAAAAAAGAAAATTGTTCATTTTCTACAAAATTTAATACATTTTTACGGCATCAGGAAACCGTTTTCGATTGCTTTATCGAGCAGATCATCGACCATTCTGCCAAGCTCCTCCGAACCGTCTTTAACTTTGTCGAATCGCTTTCTCACCTGCGAAAAGTTTACCCCGTGCTCTTTCCAGGAGTAACCCTCCCTCGAATAATTGAGCAGAAGCGGCTGGATCCTGTCCATCGCATTGGAAAAACGAGCCTCGGGAGTGTCGTTCCTCTCGAATTCGTCCCAGAGCGCACGGTATTCCGCAGCCTGCTCCTCTGGCAGCGTCCCGAATATCTTCTCCGCCGCAGCCTTTTCACGAGCCTCCTTGGTCTTTGCGCCCTCATCATCGTAGCAGTAGGTGTCACCTGCGTAAATTTCCACAGCATCGTGAACGAGAACCATTTTCATCACCTTTGCAACTTCAACAGGCTCGTTTGAATATTCCGCAAGCACAGCCGCCGCAATTGCGAGCGAAAACGAGTGTTCAGCGTCATTTTCCCGTCTTGGCAGCGGCTTTTTCTCCTTGAAATTATCATCGAATTCCTTTGAACCCTGCGGAAGATCATCGCAGAGAATATATGTCTGTCGGTAAACATTTTTCAGCTTGTCGAGTGTCAGCAGAAATTCAAGCTGCTTTTTCAAGCGTTCGTTTTCCATTTAAACGTCCCCCTTTTTCTTCTGCATAAAGCCTGCTATCTTCGCAAGAAGCATCGGCGGCAGGAAGCCTGCTCCGTAATCGGCAATTTTCATTTTCAGTGTCGGGATAATGAGCGTTTTCCGTGCAAACATTCCCTCAACTGCACATTTTGCGGCATATTCGGCAGTTATGCCCTTTAGTGCGAACGTTACTCCCGCCGTGTTGTTGAAATTCGTGTCAACGGGTCCGGGGCAGAGCGCACTCACCGAAACGTGACTGCCCTCATTTTTAAGCTCCGCACTAACAGCCTCGGTCAGACGGACAACATAATTCTTCGTGCAGTAATAAGTCGCCATATAAGGGCCGGGCATAAAGCCTGCCGATGAAGCAACATTGAGGATATATCCCTTGTCACGCTTGCGGAAATCTTTCAGAAACAGCTTTTGAAGAATGTGTACAGCCGTAACGTTGACCTCTATCATCTCTATCTCACGTTCAAGGTCTGTTTCGGCAAATTTTCCGAAAAGCCCGAAGCCTGCGTTGTTTATAAGAATATCGATGTTGTATTTTTTCGCTTCGTCATAAAGGCGGTAACATTCCTCGGTCTTTGAAAGATCGGCAGGGATTATCTTCACCCTTTTTTCGCCTATCTCGTCCCGAAGCTTTGCAAGAGCCTCATAATTTCTGCCAGAAATAACGAGCCTGATGCCTCTTTTTGCAAGCTCACGGGCAATTTCCCGTCCGATCCCAGAGCTTGCGCCCGTAATAAGTGCTGTCATAAGTTTGTCCTTTCCGAATTCTCCTTATTTGCTTTCCCTGATAAATTCTTCCCATTTTTCGGGGGCATATCCGACCGAAGCCTTTTTTCCGCAGCGAACTATCGGTGTTTTGTATAACTTCGGACATTCGCAAAGCTTGTCATACTTTGCATCGTCAAGAAGATATTTTATGCTGCAGTAGTCCTTTGAGCTTGCGTCAATGACCGCATCGATGCCGCCGAGCGCCTTAACAACACTGTCAAATTCACCCTTGCTCAGACCCTTGGAAAGAATGTCAACGCTCTGCACCTTGATGTTTCTCTCCTTGAACCAGCGCTCCGCCTTTTTCGTGTCGAAGCATTTGGATTTTCCGAATATCTGTATAGCCATAGCCTACCCTTTCCTCATAAAAATATCGCTGCCGAAACCAAGCGGCAGCGATATTTTGTTAGATTTTTTCGCTGAACATTGAGCTTAACGAGAATATAGTTCCGTAATCGAACTTACCCTCCTGATTGTAGTTCACGACCTGAGCCTTGAGAGTTGCAGCCTTGCTTATCTGATTTGCCCTGTCAGCAGCTTTCGCCGTGAATGAGTAGCTGCCGCTGAGAAGTGACTTTACCGAGTTGGTGTCCGCACCTTTCAGCGTGTCCCCGTTCAGGGTCAGCTTGTTGTCCGAACCGACCTTTAAGCCTATCCTGCCGAGTGCAGCGGAGTAAGCCTTTGCCGTGTTCGTCATATAAACGCCCTTTTTGAGTGCGTCAACACTCTCCGATTTCTGTAAGCTGTCAACGACCGAATTGTAGTCCTCAACGAAGCTTTTTACATTCGATACAAGCTTGTCCTTGTCCTCAAAATCAGCCTTTGAAGCGGAAGCAAGCACGGAAGCGCTCTTTCCGAGATCGGTAGCATCGGAAGCGAGCTTCTTTTCGCTCTCGTAAGTTCCGACATCGCTGTTCGAGAAAGCCTTCTCGTACTCCTTTATCATATTTTTCTGATAATCCTTTGAGCGTACCTGATCGACCTTCTTCATCAGCGCAAGAAGATCACTCGTCGAATTGGTCTGCGCATAGCTCTTTTTGCTGTAATTCGACGAAAGAAGAGAAGTGTACATTGCATTGGATTTATAAGCATTGATTCCGTACATTGTCCGATTCCTCCCAATTGTTCAGCATTTTTGTCTTTTATTCAGCGGTCTTTGCCTTTTCAGCCTCCGCCGCAAGATTTGTCTTTGCCGTAGAAAGCATAAGCTTGATCCTGTTTTCCTGATTAACCTTTGTTGCGCCCGGGTCATAGTCGATAGCAACGATGTTCGCATCGGGATAAACGTTGCGTATCTTTCTTATCATGCCCTTGCCGATGATGTGGTTCGGCAGACAGCCAAACGGCTGAGCGCATATAATATTGTTTACGCCGCTGCCGATAAGCTCGACCATTTCGGCGGTAAGAAGCCAGCCCTCGCCCATTTTATTCGCAGGCGAAACATACTTCCTGCTGTTTTCCTTGGTTTCGTCAAAGTGTGCAGGCGCTCTGAAGCGTGAATCCTCGAATGCCTTTATCATTATATCCTGCATCTTTTTGAGAAATGCTTCAAGCGCACCCGAAGCAATGTATTTTTTATATGCAACGTGATAAAGCTGCGTGTCAACAACGTGGTGGTCGCACATAAAGATGATGAAGTCGAGAAGTCCCGGAACAACGGGTTCAACATCTTCCCCTCGGAGAAATTCTTCAAGACAGTTGTTGCCGAGCGGCGCATACTTGATGTAAATTTCACCGACAATTCCGACTCTCGCCTTTACGCTCGGAGTATAAGCTATCTTTTCAAAATCCTTTACCATTTGGAAAGCGTTTTTCTTGAACGAACCGATCGCAAAACCCTCTTTGATGAGCCTGTTCTGCCAGTCCTCGATGAGCTTGTCCGTTTCGCCCTTGTTGTTTTCGTAAGGGCGAACCTGATTTCCTGCCCACATAAGGATATCACCGTAGCAAATGCCGACTATAAGATCCTGCAAAAGCGGAAGCGAAAGCTTGAAGCCGGGGTTCTTTTCAAGGTTTGCGATATTGAGCGAAACAACGGGAACGAATTCCATCTTGTTGTTTTTGAGCGCTTTTCTGAGCAGATTTATGTAGTTTGAAGCTCTGCAGCCGCCGCCCGTCTGGGTTATCATAAGAGCGGTCTTGTGAATGTCATATTCACCCGATTTGAGCGCATCCATCATCTGACCGATAACGAGAAGCGCAGGATAACAGGTGTCATTGTGAACATTGCGCAGTCCCTCATCAACGACCTTTCTGCCCGTTGAAGTGAGCAGCTTCATTCTATATCCGTGATTGTTGAAAATTTTTACAATAAGAGAAAAATGAATGGGGAGCATCTGCGGAACAAGGATCGTGTATTCCTGACGCATTTCTTCGGTAAAAAGCAAGCGTCCCTGTTCATTATATACGAGTTCAGCCATTAAAAATAAGCTCCTTTGCTTAAAACAATATTATTATACTAATTATATATATTATACCACAGCAAGCAGTTTTCGTCAATACCGCAGCAGCTTTTTTACATTATTTCAAATCTGATTATCTTTTTACAAAATATCACAAGTATGCAAAAACCAAGTGCATTGACGGGTCACCCGTCCAACACCGCAGACGTTGTTATACCTTGAAAATTGCCGGCGCAATTCGGGACGGGAAACCTAATATTCGTTCAACACACAGCAATCCGTTGCCAAAACGGGCGGATATGGAATCCGCCCCTACGGAAATCGGTGTTTCACCATAAATTTGCGGAGCAAAAATAATTCCGAATTCCGAATTTAAGTCCAAGTTCCGAATTTATATCAAAGTCTTTCCGCAAGTTCCTTTAAGTATAATGCAAGCTCCCCTTTAAGCTCATCATGCATAAGTCCGACCTCAAGCGAAGCCTTGATGATGCCGAGCCTGCTGCCCATATCGAAACGCTTTCCCGTGAAGTCAACGCCTATCATTCCGTCGGAAACCGCCGCCTCACGCATTGCGTCCGTAAGCTGGAGCTCACCGCCCCTGCCTTTAGGGATCCTGCGCAGGATATCGAATATATTCGGTTCAAGTATGCACCGCCCGAGAATGGAAAAATTGGAGAACTCCTCTCCCCTCTGCGGCTTCTCTATCATATCGGAAACGGCATAAAGCCTGCTTTCGCCCATAGGTTCAAGCTTCATCGAGTTGTATTTGCATATATCCTCACAGGGAACACGGTTTATGCCGACAACGCTTTTCCCGTATTTTTCATAAGCACGGGCAAGCTGTCCTATAGCAGGATCGTCACCGATTATAACATCATCACCGTAAAGCACGGCGAAAGACTCACCGCCGACAAAGCTTTCCGCACAAAGTATCGCACCGCCAAGTCCCGTCTGGAACGGCTGACGGACGAATGTGAACCTTGCCGCCGAGGATATACCCTTTATCTCTTCAAGCAGCTCGGTCTTTCCGCTCTCCGAAAGCTTCGCTTCAAGCTCGGGCGAACGGTCGAAATGATCCTCGATAGCCGTTTTTCCCCTCGCCGTAACGATGAGGATATCGGTTATCCCTGCCGCCGCACATTCCTCTGCGATGTATTGTATCGCAGGCTTGTCCACAATGGGTATCATTTCCTTCGGGACTGCCTTAGTCGCAGGAAGAAGCCTTGTTCCAAGACCGCCTGCGGTTATTACCGCCTTTTTTATCTTCATTTTACCCCTGTCCTTTCGGTATAAAACCGTAGTTTACGACATCGTGCCGAGAAGAAAGCTCATACTGAATACCATATAAAATACAACATAAATGCATATAAAAAGCGCAAGCAAACCGCCCGATGTGCCGCCCTTTGAACGGAGGGTCTGACGTATCGTGAGCGGAGTTGTCGCAGCCTTTATCTTCGCTGTGCGCTTTACCGCAGTCTTGTAGTAAATTTTGTTCGCAAAAGCGCCAAAGAAAAACATCGCCGCATACATAAGCACATACGAAAGAACACTCAGCATATTAAAAGCCGTGCTTCGTATATCAAAGCCCTGTGCGAACTGCGATACCGCACCCAGATCCATCTCCGCAAGGATAGGTATATACTGCGGTATCATGAAAACCACTCTTACAATGAGAGCCGCCAGTGCGATAAGCGGCATCTTTCGGTAGGAAAAGTACATCTCGGGGATAAGCATAGCTGAGAAATTCCAGCTGAGAGAGCTGCCCGTGTCCTTGAAACGCTTGAAATTCGGGAGATAATAGTGAGTGTTGCTGCCGACATAATCAGCAAGCTCACAAAGGCGAACGCCGTCAAAATCCTCATCGGGATTGTATCCGCAGAGAGGGTCGGTGAAGTTGATAAGGTACGGTTCAAGATTTATCCCGCCGAAGTCGCCGTCATTCTTCATCGCCTCTTCCATATTTTTGCGAAGCTCTTCATTGTGACGTTCGAGCGCAGGCATCGGCGAACCGCATCTGCCGCAGAAGGCCGTCAGCTTGGGGTTGACATATCCGCAGCGTGGGCAAACGCAGTCCTTTTCGGGGTCGTCCTCTTTCACATCGGTAGGAACTCCCGTGTCGGGCATAGGCGTCCAGCTCCGATGTGCCTTGTGAAGCTCAGTATTAACGCAGCTTCCGTATTTCTCGTAGCAGGCTCTGTGATAAGGCGTTCCGCATTCGGGGCAGACAACGATATCATCGCCCTCCCTGAACTGCTCGCTGCAAACGATACATCTGCTTCCTGTATAATCAGCCATTTATAATAACTCCTTGGTTTTTAATTTATAATAGTATATCACAACCCTTTTGAAATAACAAGGAGTGCGCCGATAGTTTCATCTGTTTTTCACAATATTGTATCAAAAATATGTTGATAATTGACAGCACCCGTGCTATAATATCCATATAAAAAGACACTGCGACTCTTCTCAAAAATGAAAGGATATGACAAAAAATGACCGATGACAAAAAGATCGACTTCCGTGAAAGGATAACAAAAATAGCAAAAGCTGCGTTCGCCGTTGCACCGTTTGTAATGATAGCAATATGCGCCGTGCTGTACTTCACGGTGTTCCGCAGCGTGACCGCAGAACAGCTTTTGCAGTATACGCCCGAAAATATATGGCTCGCCGCAATAGTCATCATCGCAATGTTCTCGCTCAAATCGCTGACATTCTTCTTCCCGATGATAGTCATTGTCACCGCCTGCGGAATGACCGCACCTAACATCTGGGTTGCACTGCTGATAAATACGATAGGAATTTTCTGCATGATGAACATTCCCTATCTTATCGGAAAATTTGCCCAGAGGGAATACGTTGAAAAAATAATTATGAAGCATAAAAAAATGCATGAGATAATCAGCCTCAATATGTCGAACGGCGTATTCTTTGCATTTTTCCTGCGAATAATAAACTGTCTGCCATACGATGTCGTGAGTATGTTCCTCGGCTCGGTCAATATGAAGTGGCGTGACTATGTTCTCGGCTCGATGCTCGGAACACTCCCCGGAATGATATGCTGTACCTTTATGGGAAATTACCTTGACGATCCGCTCTCCGCAAAATTCATTCTTTCCGTCGCAATAAATGTCGGAATTTCGGTTATTTGCGGAATTGTCTACTTATTATATGCAAGAAAACGCAGAAAGGAACTTGCCTTAAATGATAAAACTGATAGCGTCTGATATGGACGGAACTCTTCTCAACGATAAAAAAGAATTTCCGCACGATTTTGATGAAGTGCTGGACAAGCTTTGCGAAAAGAACATACACTTCGTCGTCGCAAGCGGACGTTCCTATTCCACGCTGAAGATCAACTTCGAGGGAAAGCTCGATAAGCTCGACTTTATCTGCGATAACGGCGCTTACGTCATCGTGAACGGCGAGCTTGTAAGTATGAGCCTGCTCAAAAAAAGCTGCGTTAAGCGCCTTATCGAAATTTGCCGCGGAATGGAAAGGGTAACGCCCGTTTTATGCGGCGTACACGGAACCTATTTCGAGCGCAGGGACGAGGAATTCTATCACGAAGTAACACGCTACTACCTGCATTACACCTGCGTTGACGATATTGCCGCAGTCGATGATGATATCTTCAAAATTGCCGTCTGCGACTATAACGGCGCAGAAAAGAACGTCTACCCCATTGTCGCAAAGGAATTCGCCGAGGATTTCACCGTCGCAGTCACAGGTCCGAAGTGGATAGACATTATGAACAAGGGCATAAACAAGGGTGCGGCTCTGAAAGAGATCCGTGAGCATCTCGGCATTTTGCCCGAGGAAACAATGGCATTCGGCGACTATTTCAACGATGTTGAGCTTCTGCAAAATGCAGGCTGCAGCTTCGTGATGAAGAACGCCCACCCCAATATGCGGCAGTACGGCAAATACACCGCCGAAAGCAACAATGACGAGGGCGTAACAAAGGCGATCAGGCAGTATGTGCTGAAAGAGGATAACAATGAATGAGCGTCTTCCCTACCTGCGTGAAAAAACGTCACTTCTGACTACTTCACCGGGCGTTTACCGAATGAGGGACAAAACGGGGCATATAATCTATATCGGCAAGGCGAAAAACCTCCGCAACCGTGTCACGAGCTATTTCTGCAAATCGCCCGACCATACACCTAAGGTCGCAAAAATGGTTTCCAACGTCTATGACTATGATTTCATCGTCACCGACTCTGAGTATGAGGCACTCGTCCTCGAATGTTCGCTCATAAAACAGCATAAACCGAAGTATAATATCCTCTTAAAGGACGATAAAGGCTACAGCTATATCAAGATCTCAAAAGAAGAATATCCCCGTATCACTTATGAGCTCCAGAAAAACGGCGAGGGAAAATATATCGGTCCCTATACAAGCTCATTCGTCGCAAGCCAGACCGCAAAGGAAGTCAACAAGGTCTTTATGCTCCCGACCTGCAAAAAAGTTTTCCCCCGTGACTTCGGCAAGAGCCGTCCCTGTCTGAATTACCATATCAAGCAGTGTATGGGTCTTTGTATGGGAAAAATATCCTGCGATGAGTATAATTCCATTATCGCACAGGCGGAGGAATATATCGCAAGCGGTTCGGAGGCATCTGTCGAAAGCCTTACCGAAAAGATGAACGAAGCCGCAGAAAATCTCGAATTTGAACGTGCGGCTTCTCTCCGTGACCGTATAAATGCGATCAGAAAAGCCGCCGACAGCCAGAAGATAATCAACGAGGATATGCGTGATACCGATATCATCGCCGCCGCACAGAACGGCACGAATGCCTGCGTCGCAATTCTCCAGTACCGAGGCGGCAGACTCACCGACCGAAGCGAGCTTCCCGTCGGAGAAATTGACGATACCGCCGTTATGATACAGGATTTCATCACAGCTTTCTATACAACGCCCGAATCGATACCCCGTGAGGTCATCACCGAGGAGGAAATCCCCGATGCTGAAATGATAACACGGCTTCTACGTGAAAAAAGTGGTCACGCCGTTGATATCTTCTCCCGAACAAGGGGAAAGGGTCTGAAGCTCATCAATATGGCAAAGGAAAACGCCAGCGAATCCCTTGCAATAAAGGTCGGAAGAACGGGTGCGGAAATAGTCGCGCTCGAACAGCTCGCAAAGCTCCTCGGACTGAAAGATCCGCCAATGTACATCGAATCCTACGATATCTCGAACCTCGCAAGCTCCGCAATGGTCGCAGGTATGATAGTCTTTGAGAACGGCAGACCTAACAAGAAAGCCTATAAAAAATTCACGATAAAAGAAACCGCAATACAGAACGACTATGCATCGATGCGTGAAGTTCTGGAACGCCGATTCAAGCATTATAAGGACGAAAACGAAACGGACGAGGGCTTCTGCCGCCTGCCCGACCTTATCCTCCTCGACGGCGGCAAGGGTCAGGTCAACGCCGTTGAACCTATCCTGCGTGAAATGGGCATAAACGTCCCCCTATTCGGTATGGTAAAGGACAACAAGCACCGCACAAGAGCCATTGCCACGGGCGGCGGCGAGATCGCAATAAACGAAAACAAAGCCGCTTTTATGCTCCTGACCAGAATTCAGGACGAAGTACACCGCTATTCAATAACCTACCAGCGCAAAAAGCACAGCAAGCAGTCATTCAGCCTTGAGATCACGAAAATAAAAGGCATCGGCGATAAAAAAGCGGAAAAGCTCCTCTCCCGATTCAAAACCAAAGACGAGCTGAAAAAAGCCACCGTTGAGGATATCGCAAAAGCCGCAGGAATAAATATTTCGCTTGCGCAGGAAGTCAAAGCGTTTATCGAGAACGAGTACAGATGACGATCGAAAAAAATCAGGTCAAGCCCTCTCAAAGGCTTGACCTGATTTTTTTATACTAAACACCATTTAAAATTTGGAAAAAATCAAGCCGACAATCTTGAATAT
>URTF01000045.1 GCA_900550695.1 uncultured Ruminococcus sp. | reverse complement strand
CCGATGCAGGGCGAATAGTTACCAACTGCGAAAACTGCGGTCAGCTTATGATAACCAATCGGGCGAATGCTTCTCTGACCTGCGGTAGTAAAATGCTGCGCCACAGCGTATTTATTAGTATTGTCCTCTCTTGACTATATTTTTTATTTAGGATATAATGAAATAAATCCGAAAGATAAACAACATACAGTAATTATAATTTAAGGGAAAATATTTATGCGAACTGAAATAGAACTTAACAACGGATGGCGCTTTGCCAAGATATATGATCTGGGAATAAGCGAAAATGATGCAGTTACCCCCGAATTTGACGATTGCTCATGGGAAAAGATCTGCCTGCCTCACACTTTTAATGCAACTGATAGTGTAACAAGCAGCTATTATAAAGGACTGACCTGTTACCGCCGAGATTTGGAGCTTTTGACAAAATACAAGGGCAAAGCACTATACATTGAATTCGGAGGTGCCAACACTACTGCTAAAGTGTTTGTGAATGGCTTTTTTACCGGAAAACACGATGGAGGCTATTCTGCTTTTCGCATAAACATAACGAATTATGTACACTATGACAGAAAAAACCAAATTGCAGTCCTTGTTGACAATTCACCCACAAATTACATTGCCCCAATTACTGAACAGGGCGATTTTACAAAAATGGGTGGATTGTACCGAGAAGTTAAATTAATTGCCGCCGAACCAGTTCACATTGCACTGGAGGACAGTGGTTCCTGTGGAGTCTACATCACACCACATAATATTACATCAGACAGTGCAGACATTGATGTACTGATAAAGCTTGATTCCGCCAACAACATAGAGGCAAAGGCCGTAATTTTTGCTCCGGACGGAAAGCCTGTTGCAGAGATGTGTGGACATACAGAAAGCGACAGGCTTACACTTTCGAAAAAAATATCTGCTCCGCAGTTGTGGGATGGTGTAAACTCTCCCTGTCTGTATCGTGCCGAAGTCACCCTATTTTATGGGGACAAAGCAACAGATATGGTATCCGAAAATTTTGGCATAAGGACATATCATATTGACCCTGAGGATGGTTTTTTCCTTAACGGAAAGTCTTATCCTCTTCATGGTGTGAACTATCATCAAGACAGCTTTGAAAGCGGCTGGGCAATGACAAATATCCAACGTGAACGTGATTATGGAATTATTCGTGATATGGGTTGCAACGCTGTAAGAATGGCTCATTATCAGCATTGCAGTCAGGAATATTCACTGTGTGATGATTTCGGTATTTGTGTTTGGACAGAGATAGGGATTATAAACAAAATGTCTCCGGATGAAAGCGAACGTCACATTCTTGCAGATGGCTTTGCAGAAAATGCAAAACAGCAGCTTATTGAGCTTATCAGGCAGAATTACAATCATCCATCAATCATCTTATGGGGAATATCTAATGAACTTCACCAAATGTCTGATGAAATTTTTGCTTTATACCAAGAACTTTATGAGCTTGCCTGCAAGGAGGACAACACAAGGCTGAAAACTTATGCAGACAATCAGTTCTATGGCAGATTTTTGCAGCTTCCCGCAGATGTCGTAGGATATAACCGTTATTTCGGTTGGTATAAGGAAGCAGGCGATGCAGAACATTTCGGAGAATGGCTTGACTTATACCATAATTCAAAGGAAAAACGTCCGATATGCATTTCTGAATACGGCGGTGGCGGAGCCCTGACACAGCACAAGGACAGCATAGACTGGTTAAACGATATTGACCCGAATGGAGCTCGTCATTATGAAAATTATCAGTCACAGCTTCACGAAATTGTTTGGCGGCAATTTTCTGCAAGAAAATATCTTTGGGCAGCATTTGTATGGTGTATGTTTGATTTTCCTTCCGGTGGTCGTGAAGAGGGCGATACGATAGGACAGAATGATAAGGGTCTATGCACGAGAGAACGCATACCCAAAGATGCGTATTTCTTTTACAGGTCTGTATGGAGCAGTGAGAAAACTATCTGCATTACTGAGCGCCGTCATAACGTAAGACCTTGCAATGTACCATTTATAAAGATATATTCAAATGCACAAAGTATTGAACTTATCGTGAACGACAGGTCACTTGGCATAATAAAACGCAGCGAATTGTCAAATAGCAATGATACTGTTTTTGTATGGAACAATGTTAATATAAATAAAAATAAGAAAAATACTATTACTGCAAAAGCGACATTTAATGATGACACGATAAAGTATGACAAAGTTTATTGGTATGGCGAATAACAGAGCAAATGTAAAAAATCGATCATATCGAACATCTGCATTGCAATAGAAAAAGCGTTACCTATCGAATTAAAAGGTAACGCTTTTTTTATGCCCTGTTTAACCTGCTAAGCTTTTTGACAAAGAAAACGGAAATAAGAAGCACAAGCGGAAATACACAGCCTGCAAACATACCCTTTTGCATATTATCTCCTGCATTTTGGGAAATATTGCCCACAACTGCAGGTCCGAGTGCACCGCCCATATCTCCTGCCATTGCCAGAAGTGCAAACATGGCCGTACCTCCCGAAGGTATCCTTGCCGAACAGATGCTTATAGTTCCGGGCCACATTATTCCTACCGAAAAACCGCACACTATGCAGCCGACAAGTCCCAGCAGAGGTATCTCCGCCAAAGATGCTGTAATATAGCAAGCAAAACAAAGAGCCCCCGAACCGATCATAAATTTCATAAGATCGATTTTTTCACCATATTTTCCATACAATGACCGGCTTATACCCATTGTAACGGCGAACATACACGAACCTGCAATATCTCCCATTGATTTGGAAAGCCCCAGTGCAGATTCTGTAAATGCAGATGCCCACTGTGCCATTGAAAGCTCCGATGCGCCTGCACATACCATAAGCAGAATGGAGAGCCAAAACAGCGGCACTTTAAGCAGACTGCCAATACTCATTCCCTTGCCGCCCTCTGTCGGATGCTCGATCGGACATACTGCAAAATTGAATACATTACACAGTGGAATAACTGCCCAGATGCAGGAGAGCCATCTCCAGTTTTCTATCCCGAATAATGCAAAGAACAGCGTTGAGAGAAGTATGACTGCGACCGACCCCCAGCAGTAGAAAGAGTGGAGCAGACTCATTGCCGCCTCCTTATGCTCGAAAGGACAAGCCTCAACTATAGGGCTTACAAGCACTTCCGTAAGACCGCTGCCTATGGCATAAAGTACTGTACTGATCATTATTCCTGCAAACGGATCGGGTGTGACCTGCGGAAGAAAAGCAAGTCCGATAAGTCCGACCGCCGAAAGCAGCTGCGAACCGACAACGCATTTCCGATAGCCTATAGTATCCGCAAAGCGTGCGCACAGGATATCCACAACGAGCTGTGTGGCAAAGAATACCGAAGATATCAGCGCTATCCTTCCCAAAGGAATATCATAATCATTATGAAAAGTAAGAAACAGCAGCGGTGCAAAATTTGCAGCTATTGCCTGTGTAACAAATCCCAAGTAACAGGCTATCAGCGTTTTTTTGTAATTCATATTTACGTTCCTTTCATTTTATTGAATAATAGCGGTATAAGGTAATTCTATTGTTTTCGCACAGACTTTTTACTTTATTGCTATAGTTTATATATTATGTAAACAGCTTCTCCGCCGATATTTTGACGGAGAAACTGTTTCTTAATTAAGTGATATTTTTATATAATAACCAATTAATAAATCATCCAATTCTCTTAAATACAGGCATAACATCAAGAGGTGCGGGAACGGTGACGGTCTGACCGCCGCTGTAGATCTTCTTGTCGGAGATGCTCTCCCACTGACCCTTTGGCAGATATACACTGCGCTCTCTTGCGCCAAGCTCAAGCACGGGAGCGACAAGATAATCGCTGCCGAACATATACTGCTCGGGAAGCTCCCAGCACTTTTCGTCGTCGGGGAACTCAAAGAACATTGTGCGGATAATAGGCGCACCTGTTTTTGCGGTCTCTTCCATAAGTCCTGCAATATAATCCTTCATGGAAAGACGGATATCCAGCCACTTCTTCATGATCTCATAGGCTTCCTCACCGTAGCTCCAGAGCTCGTTGGGGTGGCCTGTGTAAAGATATCCGCCGCCGAAATCACGGTCATCAAGCTTGGGGATATCCCAGTCGGGACCGCGGTTTCCGTGCATGCGCAGGATAGGGCAGAACACGCCGTACTGATACCAGCGTATGAGAAGCTCCTTGAAATCGGGATCGTCCCAGTTGTCTGTCATAAATCCGCCAATGTCGGTGGTCCACCAAGGAATGCCTGCAAGACCCATGTTCTGACCTGCAATGACCTGATCCTTAAAGGACTCAAAGTTTGACTGAACGTCGCCTGTCCAAACAAGTGTCCTGTACTTCTGGCTTCCTACCCATGCGGAACGGCAGAGGTTGACTGCCTCATGGTCGCCCTCGGCTTCCTGTCCGTTATAGAATGCCTCAACATACTTCTTGGGATATTCGCAGCCAACCTTTGAGCCACGTCCGGTATAGTAGCGGTAATTTTCAAAATCGTACTTGGTGCTGTCAGGCTCGGAGTTGTCCAGCCAGAAAAGGTCGATGCCCCAGTCACGGTAATTCTGCTTGCACTTGCCCCATACAAATTCCTGCGCTTCGGGATTGAAGAAGTCAACTGTGCCGCAGTCACCCTCATAATCATAGGTCTGCACCGAACCAACATCGGTGGTGCTTATAAGAGCCTTCTGCTCCATTTCATAATAGTTCTCGCTGCGCTTATCCACAGACGGCCATACGGAGACCATGACCTTTGTTCCCATGGCATGAAGTTCATCGGTCATTGCCTTTACAGCGTCCCTGCTCCAGTATTTCTCGTCAAATCTCCAGTCGCCCTGATGCGGCCAGTGGAAAAAGTCGATAACGATAACGTCCAGCTTGATGCCCAGCTCCTTGTATTTTCTTGCGACCTCAAGCACCTCATCGGGAGTGCGGTAACGGAGCTTGCACTGCCAGAGGCCAAGATAATCCTTGCTCATAACAGGCGCTCTGCCCACGCATTCGGTGTAGTTGGTCACGATCTGAGCGGGAGTATCGTCGGCGGTTATCCAGTAATCCACCATGTCGCTCTCATCGGATATCCACTTGGTGATGTTTGTTCCGAAAGCCGCCTCGCCTGTTGAAGGATTGTTCCAGAGCATACCATAGCCCTTGCTTGATACAACAAAGGGAACGCTGACCTGGGAATTTCTCTGCTCAAGGGGAAGAACAGAGCCTTTAAGGTCAAGTATAGGCATCTGATACTGACCCATGCCGAACAGCTTTTCCTTGGGGTCGGACTCAAAGCGGACGGTTATCTTAAAGTCATCGGAAGCAAGTCCCTTGTATTCACGGGATCTTATCTTATAGCAGATAGCCTCCTTGCGTACAGAGCCGTAGTAATAGCTGTAATATTCCTGCAAAATAAGCTCATTGTCCTTGTAGAAGCAAATGATGCCAACGCCGTTTACAGTGGCTTTGATCTTTCCGTTCACTATCTCAGCCGTTTCGCTGCCCTCGTCAATGGTCACCTTTGCGCTGTGAGCCACGTTCTCGGTAAGAGCATGAGCATTTTCGGGCATTCTTTTCAGAAGCGTTGTTCTCACACGCAGAGCATTGTTGCCCCAGCCCTCAATGCGGATAGTTTCATTTCTCGACCGTGCAATAAGTGCGCCGTTTTCTTCAGTAAATCTTATCATTTCAATACCTCCCGTAAAATTTTCGTGTTGACTGTTCACTGAATTTGTAGTATAATTATAACATCAAATAACACGAACAGGTATAAATATATTACCCAAAACTATGAAAATATCGCCAAGTGAGGAAACGTAATGTCTATTGTAGATTACAGTGTGCTGCGTAATGAGGATTACGGCACAAATCCCCCTTTTAAATCAGATGAAACGGGACTGCACGGAGATGCGGAGTTCCCCATAGCCGTGTATCATGCCGATGTTACTGACAATTTTGTGAGCTGGCACTGGCATGATGAGCTTGAATTCGGTTTTGCGGTGGAGGGCAGCGTGCTTATGGAATGCGGCAAAAACAAGCACATACTGAACAAAGGCGATATTTATTTTATCAACAGCAACACTCTTCACGCCATGTTCAAAGCGGGAACGGGTCAAAAAAGCGTGTTCCGCTCTGTTGTGGTGCATGGCTCCATAGTGGGCGGAAAAGAGGACAGCATTTATCATAGGAAATATGTTGCGCCCATAACAGGCAACAGCGGTCTGCGTGAGCTGATATTCACTCCCGGGGACGGCAGCTATTCAAAGATACTGGGACTGCTCACAAACATCTGGAACACGGAAAATATCAGGGTGCCAAATCACGAGCTTATCGTCCGCAACGAGCTTTCCGAGCTTTTCCGGATACTTATCCATCTGTCGGAGAAGAATATGTCGGCGCACCCTGCCGCAAGCATTGCCCAGGAGACAAGGCTCCGTGACATACTGCTTTTTATCCACGACCATTACGCCGAAAAGATCACACTTGATGACATGGCAGCAGCCGCATTCATCAGCAAAAGCGAGGTGCTCAGGTGTTTCAGGAACATAACCGGTCAGTCCCCGTTTGAGTATCTGAAAAATTACCGCCTGCGCAATGCGGCGTACATGATACAGAACACCTCCGACCCCATAAACACCATCTGCGGCCTTTGCGGCTTTGACGACCACAGCTATTTTTCCAAGGCTTTTAAAGAGGTTTACGGGTGCAGCCCAAGGGAGTTTAAGAAATAAATAATAAAAACAACGTAAAATCGGCATTTCTGACCGTTGATACCCTGCGATTACAGGCGTTCCACTGGCAAAAGTCATACCCTTTCCGCCTGTCAATTCGTCCATATATTTTGACTTCATAAGCAGATTGAAGGAACGGGCCGAACCGCCGCTTCCAAGTCCCGATACATTGTGCATTTTTGTTGCTGTGGCGAGATTCTTGTACATATGGCACTCGTCCACAAATACCTTCATTGCAGTGTTCGTTTTTGCAGGTTGAGCCGCCTCATCGGTGCGTTTGCATCAAATGCCACTATTTACTCGTTGAAATAACGTGTATTTGGCGGAAAATCAAGTCCGTCAGCGGTTTTAGACGGCATTATATGTCAGCGGTTTTGGACGGCATTATATGTCGAAAAGCTCTGGCGAACAATTTTTTTGAGCGAAAATGAACGATTATGATGCTTTTGTATTGGGAGAATAATGTTTTGAGCATGCGAAATGTATAGTTTGATATGAAATGGTGTAATATATATTGTTATAATGCACAATGGAAACAGTTTGTACTTATACAAATATACAAAAATAAAGCTTTTTGAATGTTTTTGACTGAAAGCTATTGATTTTTCTATTGGGGTGTGTTATTATCATAGCAGAAACAATCACAAACGTTCAAATACATTCAAAAAGAAGGTGCTGAAAATGCTTACGGAAGAAAGACACGCTTTTATATTGGAGCAGGTAAAGCGAAGCGGAAGCGTCACAATGACGGAGCTTTGCGAGCAGCTCGGAGCGTCCGAATCGACCGTCAGACGTGACCTTACGCAGCTTGACGAAAAGGGTCTGCTGAAAAAGGTACACGGCGGTGCGATAGCCGCTGACGACCGCTCGTTCAGTATGGTGGAAAATGACGTTGAATCAAAATCGAAGCTTTTCACCGAGGAAAAAACGGCGATAGCGAGATATGCGGCTTCGCTCATCGATGACGGAGACCTGGTTTTCATCGATGCAGGAACGACCACCGAAAAGATGATAGATTTTTTCCCCGACAAGAGCGTGATATTCGTGACAAATGCGTTCGTACACGCGAAAAAGCTTGCGCAGAGAGGCTTCAAAGTCTATATCCCCGCAGGAGAGATAAAGGTCACGACCGAGGCTATCGTTGGAGCGGAATGTGTGAGCAGTCTGCAAAGCTACAACTTTACAAAATGCTTCATCGGTGCGAATGGGATATCGCTTTCATCGGGTGTTACGACTCCCGACCGGAACGAAGCGAGCGTAAAGACGGCGGCGGTGCAGAACAGCCAGACAGTTTACATTCTCGCAGACCACTCCAAATTCGGTCAGGTTTCGGCAATAACGTTCACACAGCTTGGCAGAGTGAACATAATCACGGACAAGCTTCAGGATAAAAAATATCTTTCAAAGGCAAATATCAAGGAGGTAATGTGACATGGTTTATACAGTAACTTTCAATCCTGCTATCGACTATGTTGTTCATACGGGTGAAATGAAGCTTGGTGCAACGAACCGTTCCGAAAAGGAAGAAATGTACTTCGGCGGAAAGGGCATCAATGTTTCGATAGTTTTGAGAGAGCTTGGCATCGGCTCAAAGGCACTCGGCTTCACGGCAGGCTTCACGGGCGAAGCAATAGAAAAAGGACTTTCCGAAATGGGCATCGACGCAGACTTCGTTCGCCTTAAAAACGGAAATTCACGAATCAATGTGAAAATAAAATCGACCGAGGAGACCGAACTCAACGGTCAGGGTCCTGACATTGACGAAGCTGCTATCAACGCTCTTTTTGCAAAGCTGGACAAGCTTTCGGACGGCGACACGCTTATCCTCGCAGGAAGCATACCGTCCTCGCTCCCGTCCGATATATATGAGAAAATTCTTGAAAGGCTCTCGGGCAGGAACATCAAAACCGTGGTCGATGCGACTAAGGACTTGCTCCTCAACGTGCTGAAATACAAGCCTTTCCTTGTAAAGCCGAACAATCACGAGCTTGGCGAAATGTTCGGAGCTGAGCTTAAAACGGACGAAGAGATTGAAAAATACGCCCGCAAACTGCAGGAAATGGGTGCGGTGAATGTGCTTATCTCAATGGCAGGTGATGGCGCAATGCTCATTGATGAATACGGAAAAATGCACCGCTGCGGAGTGTGCAAAGGAACGGTCAGAAACTCCGTCGGCGCAGGTGATTCAATGGTCGCAGGCTTTACGGCAGGCTCACTCAAGGGCGATTACGAATATGCTCTTAAGCTTGGAACTGCGGCAGGCGGTGCGACAGCTTTCTCGGACGGACTTGCCGAAAAAGCAAAGATAGATGAACTTCTTAAAACGCTTTAGTCGTTGACATAAAATTGATGAGGAGGACTTATTATGAGAATAGTTGACCTGCTTAACAAAGAAAGCATCATGCTCGGCGGTTCGCCCAAGAACAAGAGCGAAGCTATCGATATGCTCGTGGATCTTCAGGTAAAGGGCGGAAATATTGCGGATAAGGACGAATACAAAAAGGGTATTCTTGCCCGTGAAGAAAAGGGTTCAACGGCTGTCGGCGAGGGCATTGCGATACCCCACGCAAAGAGCGAAGCGGTAAAAGCGCCGTCACTTGCGGCAATGACAGTTCCTGAGGGCGTTGATTACGAGGCGCTCGATGACGAACCCTCCAACCTCCTGTTTATGATAGCAGCACCGAATGACGGTGACGTTCACCTTGAAGTGCTTTCAAGACTTATGACGATCCTTATGGACGAGGATTTCCGTGCGAAGCTTCTTGCCGCAAAGGACAAGGACGAATTCCTCAAAGTCATTGACGATATGGAGAACGAAAAGTTCCCCGATGAGCCGAAAGAGGAAGTTAAGTCGGCTGACGGCTACAAAGTCCTTGCGGTAACGGCTTGCCCGACAGGAATTGCGCACACATATATGGCTGCCGAGGCTCTCGAAAAGGCAGGAGAGAAGCTTGGCATCTCGATAAAGGTCGAAACGAACGGCTCGGGCGGCGCAAAGAATATCCTCACCGATGAGGAGATAGCAAACTGCGACGGCATTATCGTTGCGGCTGACAAGGCTGTCGAAATGGCTCGGTTTGACGGAAAAAGGGTTATCATCACAAAGGTATCGGACGGAATAAAGATACCCGAGGCGCTTATCAACCGTGCTGAATACGGTGAAGTTCCGATCTATCATCACGAGGGCGGAAAGTCCGAAAGCCCGTCCTCATCGGGAAATGAAAGCTTCGGAAGAAAGCTTTACAAGCACCTTATGAACGGCGTATCAAATATGCTCCCGTTCACCGTTGCAGGCGGTATTTTCATCGCTCTCGCATTTCTCATTGACTCGATAGGCGGCGCACCTCAGGACAGCGGCTTCGGTACGCACCTTGCGGCTGCTGCCTGGTTCAAGACTATCGGCGGTTACGCATTCAACTTTATGATACCTATCCTTGCAGGCTATATCGGCAAGAGCATTGCAGACAGACCGGGACTTCTTGTAGGTATGGCAGGCGGTGCAATGGCTGTTTCGGGCGCAACATTCACTTCACCCGCAGGTGACGTTCCCTCCGGCTTCCTCGGAGCTTTGCTTGCAGGCTTCATCGGCGGTTTCCTCACGCTTATGCTTGAAAAAGCCTGTGATAAAATGCCGAAAGCACTCAACGGAATAAAGCCCGTTCTCATCTATCCTCTCGGCGGACTTGCAATTGTCGCAATAATGATGTGCGCAGTTAACCCGATAATGGGTATGCTCAATGAGGGACTTTCAAGCTTTCTTTCCAATATGGGAAATTCGAGCAAGATCCTTCTCGGCTGTGTACTCGGCGGAATGATGTCGATAGATATGGGCGGTCCGTTCAACAAGGCGGCGTATGTATTCGGCACGGCGGCTATCGCATCGGGCAACTATGACATAATGGCGGCTGTAATGATCGGCGGTATGGTTCCTCCGCTCGCTATCGCACTCGCAACGACATTCTTCAAGGACAGATTTACAGAGGACGAGCGCAAGAACGGACCTGTAAACTACATTATGGGACTCAGCTTCGTCACAGAGGGTGCGATCCCTTATGCGGCTGCCGACCCTGCAAGAGTTATCCCTGCCTGCCTTGTCGGAGCAGCAGCGGCAGGCGGACTTTCAATGGCATTCGGCTGCACACTTCGGGCACCTCACGGCGGCATCTTCGTATTCCCCGTAGTCGGAAACCCTGTAATGTATCTTGTATCACTCGTTGTAGGTTCAGTTATCGGTATGCTTTTACTCGGACTTTTCAAAAAGAAGATCGCAAAGTAAATTTTCAAAACAAGCAATTTATTTAAGAATAAAAAATTTTTTATAAGGAGAGAATAACTATGGTATCAAAGGTTGTAACGGTAGTAAATGCAGAGGGTATGCATATGCGTCCCGCAGGAATGATCGCAAAGGCAGCAAAGGAACACCCCGACAGCGAGATCGTTATGAAAGCCAACGGCAAGGAGATCAAGGCTAAGGCTGTAATGCAGATAATGGCAGCAGGCATCAAGAAAGGCACAGACGTTGAGCTGACCGTTTCGGGCGGCGATGAGCAGGCTGTACTTGATGAATTCGTAAAGATGTTCGAGGACGGTTTCGGCGAATAATTTTGACACAAAAGCATCGGACGGTGAGTGCTGTCCGATGCTCCAACGGGAGGAGCTTATCTATGACAACTTTAAAGGGCAAGGGAGTTTACGGTGCTATCGCACTCGGACGCATTTCCGTTTTCACTCGCAGAGAAGCATCGGTCAAGAGAACTCACATCGAAGATATTGAAGCGGAAAAGGCAAGGCTTGAAAAGGCAAAGGAAAAAGCCACAGAGCAGCTCCGCACGATTTACGAAAAGGCGCTCAAAGAGGTCGGCGAGGCAAATGCGCAGATCTTTGAGATACATCAGATGATGATAGAGGACGAGGACTACAATGAGTCTATCGCAAGCATTATCGAAACGCAGTCTGTCAATGCCGAATATGCGGTCGCAGTAACGGCGGACAACTTCTCGGAAATGTTCGCTTCGATGGACGATGCATATATGCAGGCTCGTTCGGCTGATGTCAAGGATATTTCCAACCGTATCATAAGCTGCCTTTCGGACGGGGGCGGTTCGGACGCTGTTTCCGATGAAAAGGTGATAATCTGCGCAGACGACCTCGCACCGAGCGAAACCGTTCAGCTCGACAAGGATAAAGTTCTTGCATTTGTGACGGCTTTCGGCTCGTCCAATTCGCACACGGCAATTCTTGCAAGAAATATGAATATCCCTGCTATAATAGGCGTCGGAACGGAGCTTCTTAACACTGTAAAGAGCGGAGTTTTTGCCGCTGTTGACGGCTACACGGGCGAAATTTTCATTGACCCCGATAAAGAGACCGTTGCAAGGCTCGAAAAGAAGCGCAAAGAGGACGAGGAGAAAAAGCATCTCTTACAGGAACTCAAAGGCAAGGAAAATGTCACCCTTGACGGCAGAAAGATCAACATTTACGCCAACATCGGCAGCGTTGACAACATCGGTGCTGTACTTGCGAATGATGCAGGCGGAATAGGCTTGTTCCGAAGCGAATTTCTCTATCTCGAAAGCAGCGATTACCCGACCGAGGAGCAGCAGTTCGCCGCTTACAAGCGTGTTCTTGAAAGCATGGCAGGCAAAAATGTCATAATCCGAACTCTTGACATCGGCGCAGACAAGCAGGTCGATTATTTCGGACTGGAAAAGGAAGAAAATCCTGCGCTCGGCTACCGTGCAATAAGAATTTGTCTTACACGACCCGAAATTTTCAGAACACAGCTCCGTGCGCTTTACAGAGCGTCGGCTTACGGCAATCTCGGCATAATGTTCCCGATGATAACGAGCGTTTCCGAGGTCGAAAAGATACTTGCAATGTGCAGCGAGGTCAGGGAACAGCTCAAATCGGAGGGTGTTGAGGTCTCCGACAATGTGGAACTCGGCATTATGATAGAAACTCCTGCGGCTGCGATAATAAGCGACAGGCTTGCGCCGATGGTGGACTTTTTCAGCGTCGGCACGAACGATCTCACGCAGTATACTCTCGCCTGCGACCGTCAGAACGCCAATATTGAGCAGTTCATCGACACTCACCACGAAGCTATTCTTCGCCTTATCGAAATGTCGGCTGAAAACGCTCACAAGCACGGCGCTTGGATAGGTATTTGCGGAGAGCTTGCGGCTGACACGAGCCTTACCGAAACGTTCCTGCGAATGGGAATCGACGAGCTTTCCGTTTCGCCGACCTTCGTATTAAAGGTAAGGGACGCAGTAAGAAAATGCGACCTTTCAAAGTAATTTTATAAATTTTCCAACACCGTACAAAGCGAAAAAGCCTTGTGCGGTATTGGTGTTACATAAGGGAACCTCTAAAAACCTCCCTCACGGCAAATTTTCTACGGCTTTGCGCATCTTCTGCGTTAGCGAAACTTGAAATACATCAAGTATTCACTGCGTTTCGCTGCCTTGAAGCTGCGCAAAGTCCCAACGAAAATTTGCTCGTGTTCCGGTTTTTAGAGAACCCCTAAAAAATGCCCATGCTGCCGACAAAACAGCATGGGTTTTGCAGTTGCCGAACACAAAGTCAGACTTAAAGAAAGGAATGATCGTAAGTTATGGACGAAAATATTATCCAGAGCATTCTCGAGATCGATAAAAGTGCTTCGGAAAAGCTTGCCGAAGCTGAAAAACAGCGCAACCTTATCATAGCAGGCGCAAAGGAGCAGCAGGAAAAGATCATTGAATCCCGCATAAAGGCTGCCGATGCGACCCTCAAAGAGATCGAAGAAAAGGAAAAAGCCGAAGCCGACAAAAAGCTCGAAGCTATCAATGCCGAGGGCGAAAAGGAGATCGAACGTCTTAAAGACGTGTATGAGAACCGTCACGGAAGCTGGGAAGAGGATATCTTCCATGCGATCGTTAACGGCTGATAAAGAGGGATCGTTGTGAGTAACAAAAAGCACGGCTCTTATACCAAGGGCAAATATTATGCGACCGTTGCAAAAATACGTGCAATGTACGGAAAGCGTGTTACCGCAGAGGACTATGCCGAGCTTGTAACAAAGCAGAGCGTTGCCGATATTGCGGATTACCTCAAAAAAAATACGCACTACAGCACGATATTGGCTTCGGTCGATGTAAATACGATACACAGAGGCTTCCTCGAAAGCCTTTTGCAGCGTTATAACTTTGAGCTTTACGGCAGGATAACGGGCTTTGAACGCATCGGGCGGCAGGAATTTTACAATTTCAAGATAGTTTCCGCCGAGATCGACATAATCCTTAGCTGTATGCGCTTCATCAACGCCGATTCGGAGGGGCAGATCGAAAGCATACCCATTTATCTCAACGGAATGACTTCGTTCGACCTTATCGAAATAGCAAAGGTACGTTCATTCGCCGAGCTGCTCGAATTTTTGAAGAAAACACGCTACTATGAGCTTCTCAAAGACGTTCCGACCGATGAAAACGGACGTATCGACTGCGGCAAGTGCGAATATGTCCTGCGCAGCTACTATTATGAGGGACTTGTTGAAGCTTCAAAGCATTACCAAAAAGCGGAAGCGGACAAGCTTGACCTTATGATACTGACCGATATCGACCTTATCAATATCATCAATGCTTACCGACTGAAAGAATTCTTCGGCAGCGATGAAAAAGAAATATTCGATAAGACCTTCTCCTTTGAGGGAAGAATGTCCAAAGCAAAGCTTGAGGATCTGTATTCATCGGGCAGCGGCGAAGAGTTCATCAAGCGCTTTTCCAAGACCTATTACGGCAGAGTTATCGCCGAAAACGGACTTGACAGCAAGGACGCTGACGATCTTGAGCTTGCAGCGAGCAAGCTTCGCTTCAAGTATGCAAAGGCGGCACTCAGGGATTCGCAGGCGGCATCGGTAAGCGTTTATGCGTTCATGTACCTTATGGGAGTGGAGCTTCACAATCTGATAAGCATTATCGAGGGCGTCCGTTACGGCGTTCCCTCAAAGCAGATAGAATCTTTGATAATAGTATAAAAAGGGGTGAGCTGTTTTTATGTCAATTGAAAAAATGGAATTTGTCAACATTGCGGGTCTGACGAAAGACCTTGATGCGGTGCTTGAAAAGCTTTCCGAATGCGGCTGCTTTCACATCGAATCTGCGGTAGGGGCAAATGCCAAAAGCAAAGGTTTTTCCTCGCTCAAAGAAGAAAACCCTTATAACAGTATCCTGCGAAAGATGACAGAGATCTCCGCATTGGCGAATGTCAGGATCGGCAGCGTTGAAGTCAGCAAGGATTTTAACGAAAACCTCACAAAAGACGGAAAATACGTTGACAGCGTTCTTGAAAAGCTCAAAGAGCTTGCAAAGCAGAGAACCGAAGTCACCGACAGCATCGGCGAGTATGAACGAGCGCTCAATCAGGTGCAGCACCTTAAAGGTCTTGACGCTGATTTTGAAAAGCTTTTTTCCTGCGAGCATATCAAGGTGCGTTTCGGACGGCTCCCTGTCGACAGCTACAACAAACTGCCGTATTATGAAGATAAAACGTTCTATTTCGAGTATTTCACCGAGGAGACCGAGTATTACTGGGGACTTTATATCACCCCTGTTTCCTGCGCAGAAGAAGTGGACGATATTTTCAAGTCGCTCTACTTTGAACGAATAAGGATCGCCGATTTCGTACACGGCACGTCCGAGGACGCTGTTGCGGAGCTTGCCGCAAAGATAAAGGACTTCACCGAAAAGAAAGACGCTCTCGACAAGAGCATTTCCGAGTATATTGACGGCGAGATCAAGCATCTGGACGAGCTTTTCACGCACTATAAATCACGTCACGATAACTTCGACCTGCGAAGCAAAGCGGCTGTTACAAACGGCAAATTTGCAGTTGTCGGCTTCGTCCCGAAGAGCGATTCGGATATGTTCCTTAAGCTTTTCGACGATATGGAGGGCGTTTCCGTTGTAATGCAGCCTGCCGATGCGAACGGTCAGCTTGCGCCGCCGATAAAGCTCCGCAACAACAAGTTCGCCCAGCCGTTCTCGATGTTCGTTGAAATGTACGGACTCCCTGCATATAACGGCGTTAACCCGACAATGCTCGTTGCCGTCACATACACGCTTTTCTTCGGAATAATGTTCGGCGATGTCGGACACGGACTTGTAATTGCACTTCTGGGCGCATTGCTCTGGAAGTTCAAGCGTTTCTCGCTCGGCCCTATCCTTACAAGAGTAGGCATCTCGGGTGCGATATTCGGATTTATCTACGGAAGCGTGTTCGGTTATGAGCATCTTCTCGACCCCGTTTATGAAGCGCTCGGAATAAGCTTCCTGCCGTTCAGGGTAATGGAAAACGTTACGACTATCCTCATCGGAGGAATCGTTATCGGCGTATTCATAATGTTCATCTCGATAATGATAAACATTATCGTCGGCATAAAGAACAAGGAGTATGAAAATGCGCTGTTCAGCAACAACGGCATTGCGGGCTTCGTGTTCTTCGGTTCGATACTTGTCGGTGCGGTTTGCGAGCTTTTCGGCGTGCATATCGTGAATACCGCTTATGTCCTTATCCTTATCGTTCTTCCGCTCATTGCGATGTTCCTGCGTGAACCTCTTTCCTATTGGGTAAGGGGTAAGAAATATCACATGGAGGGCGGAGTAGGCGACTTTATCGCCGCTAACTTCTTTGAAGTTTTCGAGTTCCTGCTCGGTTATGCAACGAATACGCTTTCGTTCGTCCGTGTAGGCGGCTTCGTTCTTTCCCATGCGTCTATGATGCTCGTTGTAATGGCTCTTGCGGATCAGGTGGCAGCAGGCGCAGTTCCGATAGTCGTTGTTATCGGCAACGTTTTTGTAATGGGCATTGAAGCCCTCCTCGTAGGTATCCAGTCGCTCCGACTTGAATTCTACGAGATCTTCTCACGGTTTTACACGGGCGGCGGCACACCGTTTACACCCGTTAAAATAAACTATGATGAAACCATAGAATAAAGGGAACCTCTAAAAACCTCCCTCACGGCAAATTTTCTACGACTTTGTGCATCTTCTGCGTTAGCGAAACCTGAAATACATTCGGAATGTATTCCGTAGTATTATACTGCGTTT
>URTF01000044.1 GCA_900550695.1 uncultured Ruminococcus sp. | reverse complement strand
TTATACCATTCGAGTGCTTTTTGTGCAACTTTTTGTTTTCAGACACGCTCTAGTAAAAACAGCAGCTGTTCAGGGCGGAGAAACGATCAGGAATTTTTGTTTTGATGATATATTAAGGTAACCTCTAATATTAGACACCAATAAAATACAGAAAAAAATCTGCACCGAAATCCAATATATTCGAGATTGTTGGCTTGATTTTTTCCAAATTTTAAATGGTGTTTAGTATAAAAGCCGCCGGATAAAGCTTTAATGCCTCATCTGCTTGCAGGTTTTCAGTCCTCCTGCACATAAATCCCTTGACATACAACATGTATGCAAATTCTTGCTTTGCAAGAATTGCGGAATTTCTATACAATCTGACTGTGCATTTGAGGAGCTATGGTTTTTAGATGCGGTTTTGATGCTTTGATTGTAATGCTATTTTAAATATTCATATTATTTCAGGAGAGGGCTAATGGGGCAGTTCGATTATATTTTTTTTGATCTTGACGGAACAATGATCGATTCGGGTGACGGTATAACGCTTTCGGTTCAGTATGCTTTGAAGAAAATGGGCATTATTGAAAATGAACTGAGTGCGCTTAAAGTGTTTGTTGGTCCACCGCTTAAGCAGTCATTTATGTATTATTACAAACTTTCCGAAAATGAGGCTGAAAAGGCCGTTTCATATTACAGAGAATTTTATGAATGTCGTGGTATACTGCGGTGCTGGCCGTATAAAAGAGTAGATAAGCTTTTATCGTTTATAGAAAATACAGGGCGTAAAGCTGTTATTGCAACTTCAAAGCCGGAACTTTTTGCAAGAAGGATAGTCCAGCACCTTCATATGTCGGAAATGTTTGAATATATTGCGGGAGCATCATTGGACGGTAGGATCACAACAAAGTCGGAGGTTATTGCATATGCAATGAGAGAGATCGGAGCTGACGATCCGTCAAGAGTGCTTATGGTCGGCGACAGAAGGTTTGATGTTATTGGAGCAAGAAAAAACGGTATAAAAACAGCAGGTGTGCTTTACGGGTATGGTTCTTATCCCGAACTGCTTGATGCAGGGGCTGATTATATTGCGAAAAATGTAAGTGAACTTGCTGAAGTTGTGTCGATCTGATAAATAATGCAGAAAATAAGGTGTAAATGGCAAAATATTAATTTTTCATACTTTTATTTTATTATTTTTTGTGTTAAAATAAATAATGGCAAAAAATTATTCTATCTGAGGTGACTTTATGGCAGAGCGTATTATTCAGGTCAGTGATGTTGACGAGATAAGCTCACTTTTCGGAAGTTTCGATGAAAATATAAATTTTATCCAGCGGCAGTTCGGTGTTGCTGTTCTCAGCCGAGGAACGGATATCAGGATAAGCGGTGAGGAGGACGGTGTACGCCGAGCGGAATCTGCCGTTAAAACCATGCTTGACCTTATAAAAAAAGGTGAAACGATAAATGAACAGAGCATCAGATATGTAAGCTCTCTTGTTGATGAGGGTGAATCGGAGCAGGCGGTAAAGCTTGCTGACGGCGGTATATGCGTTACATCGGGCGGAAAGGTCGTTAAGGCTAAAACACTCGGTCAGAAAAACTATGTAAAAGCCATTGAAAAGAACACTATCGTAATGGGTGTCGGACCTGCGGGAACGGGTAAGACTTATCTTGCAGTGGCAATGGCGGTCAAGGCTTTTAAAGCGCATGAGGTAAACAAGATAATTCTCACAAGACCTGCTGTTGAAGCAGGAGAGAAGCTTGGTTTCCTTCCGGGTGATCTTCAGAACAAGGTCGATCCTTATTTAAGACCGCTGTACGATGCGCTTTTTGATATGTTTGGCGCTGATACTTTTGCAAAACACATGGAAAAGGGAACTATCGAAGTCGCTCCGCTTGCATATATGCGAGGTCGAACGCTCGATGATTCGTTCATAATTCTTGACGAAGCACAAAATACAACCCGTGAGCAGATAAAAATGTTCCTTACAAGACTTGGCTTCAACAGCAAAATGGTCATAACGGGTGATATTACGCAGATAGACTTACCCGACAGCAACAAATCGGGACTTATCGATGCGATGAGAATATTAAAAAATGTTGATGATATTGCAGTAATGCATTTTACAGAAAAAGACGTTGTCCGTCATAAGCTTGTACAGGATATTATCAAGGCTTATGAAAAGGCAAGCGAACAGAAAAGGGAAAGAAATACAGAAAGGAAATGATTTTTATGGCAAAGGTTAAGGTAATGATAAGAAACAATCAGCGTGAAGTAAAGATCCCTGTAGGTCTTAGACTTCTTGTAAGAAAGTGCTGCCAGGCTGTTCTGACTACGGAAAAATTCCCCGGTGCTGCCGAGGTGAGTGTTTCCTTTGTGAATAATGCAGAGATACGCAAGCTTAACCGTGTTTACAGAAACAAGGATAAATCGACAGATGTTCTTTCATTCCCTTTGGGTGAAAACGGCGTTTATGATCTCAACAATGAAACGGGTGCATATCTGCTCGGAGATGTAGTCATTTCTATGGAAACTGCTGTTAAGCAGGCGCATATTTACGGTCATTCCCTTGAAAGGGAGGTCGGTTTCCTTACTGTACATTCGATGCTTCATCTTCTTGGCTACGACCATGAAACATCACCGCTCGATGCTGCGAAGATGCACGAAAAGGAAGAGATCATTCTCGATTCGCTCGGTATTTCGAGAGATGCAACTTTTGTAAATGACGATGAATGATAAAAGGAACGGATTATGAATACAAAAATTGAGTTTATTACGATCGTAGGACGTGCAAATGCAGGCAAATCTTCACTTCTGAATGCACTTGTAGGGGAGAAGATAGCTGCTATAAGCTCCAAACCGCAGACGACCCGTACAAGGATCACGGGAATTGTTACGGAAAATGAAGCGCAGTATGTTTTTATGGATACTCCGGGCGTACAGAAAGCCAAAAATAAGCTTGGGGAGAGTATGAACAAGGCTGTAAAGGATTCCGTTACCGATGTTGACCTTATTCTTATGGTCGCAGATGCTTCAAAAGCTATTAATGATATTGATAAGAGAATAATAAACAGTTTTCACAAAAAGGATAATGTTATTCTCATACTTAACAAGATAGATCTGCTTCCTGACAAGGAAAAAGTTGCTTTAAAGATAGCTGAATTTTCGGCGTTGTATGATTTCAAGAGCGTTATTCCCATAAGTGTTGTTCGCAATGACGGTATTGATATCGTATGGGAAGAAACCAAGAAATACGCTGCCGAAGGTTCGCATTATTTCCCTGATGATTCATTTACAGATCAGCCTGAGCGTGTACTTGCGGCTGAAATTATCCGTGAAAAAATACTCCGACTTATGCATGATGAAGTACCTCACGGAATTGCCGTTACAGTTGAGCAGATGAGCGAAAGAACTGATTCTTCCGGTGAAGATATACTTGATATTTCCGCAGTTATATTCTGTGAAAGAGATTCGCACAAGGGAATGATAATCGGAAAGCACGGTGCAATGCTTAAAAAGATCGGACAGTATGCCCGTGAAGATCTTGAAAAATTCTTTGAGATAAAAGTAAATCTCCAGTGCTGGGTAAAGGTCAAGGAAGACTGGCGCAACAGTGAAGCAATGATAAGAAGTTTCGGACTTTCAAATAATACCTCTGATAATTAAGTCCCGAGAGGGCATAATCATAATGTAGTTTTCCGAAAGCGGGGCTGTATTATGAATGATGAAAAAGATATACTTTGGAAAGAATTTACCAAAAGCGGCAATATTAACGACTATTTAAAATATAAAGGAATTTACAAGTGCGGCAATTCTGCGGAATATGGTTATTCAGGCATATCCGCCGAAGAACCGCATTTTTGCGGTCAGATTTCGGATAATGCAATATCTGCACAAATGAAAGCGAGATGATAGAATATGGCATCAATGCTGACGGTTGACGGGATAGTTGTCCTTGAAAGATGCGTTGGTGAGAATGACAAATATATAAGCATACTTACCGAAAACTATGGAACACTTGAAGTTTCGGCGAAAGGTTCAAAGAAGATAACTTCAAAGAATCACGCCGCAACGCAGCTTTTTGCCTATTCAACGTTTTGTCTTAGAATGAACAACGACAAATATTATCTTGACAGCAGCGAAGTAAAGCACGATTTTTACAATCTTCGGCTTGATATAAAAAAGCTTTCACTTGTATGTTATTTCGGAGAGCTTGCACGCCACGCTGTACTTGCGACGAGCAGAAAGCACGAACACGATATAATGCGGCTTATGCTCAATTGTCTGTACTTTCTTAATACAGATCAGCGAAGCTGCGAATTCATAAAAAGCGTTTTTGAACTTCGGTTCGTTACGGAAATAGGTCTTGTTCCGCAGCTTATCGGCTGTAGGATATGCTATGATTATGAGGCTGATCCGATGTATTTTATCATCGACAAGTCACGCTTTTACTGCGAATATCATTTTCGTGAAAAAGAGCTTGAAGAAAGCTACTACCGTGTAAAGCTTACTCACTCCGAGTTTGAAGCGCTTCAGCATATTGCGCTTTCGCCGATAGATAAGCTGTTCAATTTCCGTATTTCTGATAAAGCTTTGGCGAAAGTGAATGAAGTTACGGAAAAATACATCTATACGCAGTTCGGCAGAACGTTCAGATCGCTGAATTATTACCATGAGATATGCAACCCCTTTGAGAAAGGTCAAACATCATGAATAACTACTATAAGTCACTTGAATTACATAAAATTTTAGAGATGCTTTCGGACGAGGCATCAAATTCACGCACGAAAGAAATGGCACTGGAGCTTTCTCCATGTACAGATCTTGAAAAAGTTAAAAAAGAGATGAAGAAAACCGAGGACGCATTTGAGCTTTCCGTTAAATACGGAACGCCGGGATTTACAGCGTTCAAAGATATAAGAGGTTCGCTGCGCAGAGCCTCATCGGGGGCAAGTCTTTCACTCCGTGAGCTTATCGACATCGGACAGATGCTTTATCAGGTAAGAATAATTTCTGACTGGTACAAATCCGTTGAAGAAAAGGATACAACTCTTTGTGAGCTGTTTTCATCACTTTCGCCCAATAATTTTCTTGAAGATAAGATAAAAAATTCAATTCTTTCCGAAGATGAGATATCAGATATGGCAAGCCATGAGCTTGCGGATATCAGAAGAAAGATAGCGCAGGCTGGTGTTAAGATCAGAGAAAGCCTTGACAAGCTTGTGCGCAATTCCGAGGTCCAGAAATCCTTGCAGGAAAATATCGTTACTATCCGTGACGGACGTTATGTTCTTCCTGTAAAGGCAGAACATAAGGGAAGTGTTCCGGGACTTGTTCACGCAACATCTGCAACGGGTTCGACATACTTTATTGAGCCGATGTCGGTCGTTGAAGCGAACAATGATATCAAAATTCTCAAAAGCCGTGAAAAAGAAGAGATAGAGCGCATTATTGCGGAGCTTTCGGGCGATTGTTCGTATTGTGCAGAGTCGCTTTCCGCCGATTATGAAACCTGTGCAGAGCTTAATCTGTATTTTGCGAAAGCTAACCTTGGCGCAAAGATGAGAGGCTGCATCCCCGCCATTTCCGATGACGGCATTACCGATCTGAAAAAGGCTCGCCATCCGCTTATTGCTGCGGATAAGGTCGTTCCTGTCGATATAAAGCTTGGCGAGGACTATCAGGCTCTTATCGTTACAGGACCTAACACGGGCGGTAAGACGGTCATTCTTAAAACTACGGGACTTCTTACTGCTATGGCAATGTGCGGACTTATGATACCCGCATCGGACGGCAGCCGAGTTTCCGTATTTGAACATATTCTTGTAAATGTCGGCGATCAGCAGAGCATCGAACAGAGCCTTTCGACGTTCTCATCACACATGAGCAGCGTTGTGCAGATACTTGAAGTGGCTGATGACCGTTCACTTATATTGCTTGATGAGCTTGGTTCGGGTACTGACCCTGTTGAGGGTGCTGCGCTCGCTGTTTCCATCATTGAAGATATGATAGCTAAGGGAGCAAAGCTTCTTGTTACAACGCATTATCAGGAATTGAAGCTTTTTGCCATTGAAACAAAGGGCATAGAAAATGCTTCGTGTGAATTTGATACTGCAACGATGCAGCCGACATATCGGCTTATAATCGGTTCTCCGGGTAAATCGAATGCTTTTTCTATTTCGTCAAAGCTCGGCGTTCCGCAGGGTATCATCGACCGAGCAAAGTCGCTTGTTTCATCGGAAAATCAGCGCTTTGAAGAAGTTGTTGCAAATCTTGAAAAAGCACGAATTGACCTTGAAAATCAGAATAAAGAGCTTACGAAGCTTAAAAACGAACAGGCTGAAAAAACTGCACAGCTTGAAAAAGAGCTTGATGAGCTTAATGAGAAAAAAGCAGGGGAGCTTGAAAAGGCAAGAGTTCAGGCTATGCGGATCGTTGAGAGCTGCCGTATGCAGTCTGATGAGCTTCTCAGTCAGCTTGAAGATATGCGCAAACAGCAGAACAAGGCTGACCTTGCAAGTGCAAAATCCCGTCAGAAATCCGCAATGGGCAAGATGTATGATACGGCAAATCCCGTTCAGCAGCGTGAACGCAAGGAATATAAGCTTCCCCGTCCGTTGAAGCGTGGTGACAAGGTTCTTATTTTTGATATAGACAAAACAGGTATTCTTGCAAGCGACCCGGACAGCAGCGGAAATGTTTTTGTTCAGGCGGGGATAATGAAAACAAAGGTCAATGTCAGCAAGTTAAGACTTATCGAAAACGAACCAAAGGTCACTGTTCAGAACAAGAGAGTTTCCAAAGCAGGTATTCAGAGCAAGCTTCAGAGAAAACCGTCGCTTGAACTTGATATTCGTGGCTGTGCGGTCGACGAGGGAATCCACGAGCTTGATATGTTCATCGACAATGCAGTTCTTTCTGGCGCAGGTATCATCACCGTTATCCACGGAAAGGGAACGGGAGTTCTTCGTGCAGGAATACAGAAGCATCTTAAATCGCACCCGTCTGTAAAGAGTTTCCGCCCGGGACTTTTCGGTGAGGGCGAGGACGGTGTAACAATAATCGAACTGAAATAAAGCATAGAACAAGCACTTCCTTCCATACTATTATATAAAGTATGGAAAGGTCGTGTGAAATGAAATACACATTAAATGATATACGGAACAAGGAAGTAATAAACATTCGTTCCGGCAGCAAGATCGGGTATGTTGATGACATTGAATTCGATGCGGAAAGCCTTACGGTGAAATCTCTTGTTATATATGGCAGAGGACGCTTCTTCGGCTTTTTTGGAAGAGATGACGATGTAGTCATAAAATGCCGTGATATTGAGATAATAGGAACCGATACTATTCTTGTTTCAACAAATGAAACAATATCGCCAAAAACTATCGATGTAAAAGCGAAAAGTTTGTGCAAATAAATAATGCGTATTATATTGTAATTTTGGGAAGAATATGATATAATATTCAAGTAATTCGCACGTCCGTACTTTTAACGGTTGGTGCTTGGAGTTTATCCGAGTTTATGTTAAGCTAAGTCGGGCGGAGGTTATAAAATTTTAAAACCAATATGGAGGAAAAAATCATGGGCGTAGTATCAATGAAGCAGCTTCTTGAAGCCGGTGTACATTTCGGTCACCAGACAAGAAGATGGAATCCTAAAATGGCACCTTACATCTTTACAGAAAGAAACGGTATTTACATTATCGATCTTCAGAAGACTGTAAAGAAGCTTGACGAAGCTTACAATTTTGTTCGTGAAGTTGCTGCAAACGGCGACACAGTTCTTTTCGTAGGAACCAAGAAGCAGGCTGCTGATTCTGTTAAGGAAGAAGCTATCAGAGCTAATGTTCATTATGTAAATGCAAGATGGCTCGGCGGTATGATGACCAACTTCAAGACAATTCAGAGAAGAATCAAGAGACTTGAACAGCTCCACCAGATGCAGGAAGACGGAACATTCAACCTTCTCCCTAAGAAGGAAGTTGTTAAGCTCGAACTCGAGATCGAGAAGCTCGAAAAGTTCCTCGGCGGTATCAAGACAATGGATAAGCTTCCGGGCGCGCTTTTTGTAGTTGATCCCCGTAAGGAAAAGATCGCTGTTTCCGAAGCTAAGAAGCTCGGTATCCCTGTAGTTGCAATCGTTGACACAAACTGTGATCCTGACGATGTTGACTATGTAATTCCCGGTAACGATGACGCTATCAGAGCTGTAAAGCTTATTGCAGGTGCTATGGCTGACGCTATCATCGAAGGCAGACAGGGTACACAGGAAGCTGTTGCTGCTGAAGAAAAGGACGAAGAAGCAGCTGCTGAATAATTTATTCCGCATTTTCGGGCAGACACAATTTATAATTATGTCTGCCCTAATTAGATTATTTGACCGTAAACGGTTATACTATAAATATTTGGAGGAATTAAAATGGCAAAGGCATCTATTGCAGAAATCAAAGACCTTATGAAAGCTACCGGCGTTGGTATGATGGATTGTAAGAAAGCTCTTGAAGAAGCAGATGGCGACACAGAAAAGGCTGTTACCATTCTTCGTGAAAAGGGTCTTGCTACACAGGCTAAGAAGAGCGGCAGAGTTGCTGCAGAAGGTATCGTAACTTCTGTTGTTGAAGGCAACGTTGGCGCAGTTGTTGAAGTAAATATTGAAACAGACTTCGCTGCTAACAATGACGAATTCAAGGCATTCGTTGCAGCAGTTGCTAAGACTGTAATCGAAAAGAACCCTGCTGATGTTGACGCTCTCAAGGCAACAGTTATCAGTGGCGGCGACAAGACTGTTGAAGAAACTCTTCAGGATCTCTTCATCAAGATCAGAGAAAATATGGTTATCCGTCGTTTCCAGAGATTTGAGGGTACACTCGTTCCTTACGTTCACGGCGGTGGAAGCATCGGCGTAATGGTCAAGCTTGATACTGATCTTCCTGCTGATAAGGTATTTGAAGTTGGTAAGGACTGCGCACTTCAGGTTGCAGCTATGAATCCTGCATACCTTGACGAAGCAGCTGTTCCTGCATCTGTACTTGAAAATGAAAAGACTATCATCATGGCTCAGATGGCTGAAGATCCTAAGATGGCTTCCAAGCCTGAACAGGTAAAGGCTAAGATCGCTGAGGGTAAGGTTGGCAAGTACTATTCTGAAAACTGCCTCCTCGATCAGGCATTCGTTAAGGATGACAAGATGACTGTTAAGCAGTATGTTGATAACGCAGCTAAGGCTCTCGGCGGCTCGATCAAGGTTGTTGATTATGTTCGCTTCGAGAGAGGCGAAGGCGTTGAGAAGAAGGTTGACAACTTCGCAGAAGAAGTTGCAAGCATGGCTGGCACTAAGTAATCTCAATTTAAGCTGAATAATGCCGCTTGGATCGAATTTCCAAGCGGCTTTTTTATGCTTTTGGGAAAATAGTATTGCAAATTCTTCAATAAAATGATATTATTATAGAAGAATTTGTTTAAGGGAGTAGTTTTCAATTGGCAAAGCGAAAATTTTGGAATATCTTGATAACAGCTGTAATGATCCTGAATGTTATGGCAATTTTTACAGGCTGTGAAGAAGATGATGGTTCAGGGCATACTTTTAAATACAATTTATCGAGCAATCCGCAGAATCTTGACCCACAGCTCGCAAGTGATGAGTCATCGATAATGGTTATTGAAAACATTATGAGTGGGCTTGTAAAAAAAGGGGCGGACGGCAGTATTCAGCCTGATGCGGCGAAAAGCTATACAATTTCCGACGACGGCTTGGTTTATACGTTTGAACTGAAAGATGATATCTATTGGGAGTCGGCAGCCGATTTCACAGAAAAGCTTACAGCCAATGATTTCGTTTTTGCTTTTCAGCGTATCTATGACAGCGAGGCGCTTTTTTCACCATATATTGACGACTTTTTATGTATAAAAAATGCAGAAGCGGTGTCAAAGGGCAATCTTTCAAAGGACAAACTGGGTGTAACTGTGACAAGTGATAACACTTTACAGATTGAGCTTGAATATCCTTGCTTTGATTTCTTGGAAAAGCTGACATTGACAGGTGCAAAACCTTGCAGCAAGGCTTTTTTTGAGTTTACAAAGGGAAGATATGGCTTGTCGGCAGAAACTACGGCATCAAACGGAGCGTTTTATCTTAAAGAGTGGAATTATGACCCATATTGGGATAATAACTATATGATACTGCGGAGAAATAAGTCAAATTCCGAGAATTACTTTACATATCCATACAGCTTGAATTTCTTTATAAAAAAAGGAACAGATTCGAATATGTCAGATTTTTTAGCAGGGGATATTGATTGTACGGTTGTTTCAAATTATGATAAAAAGATTTTTGAAAAAAAACGATATGAAAGCTATCCGACTAAGACATACGGATTGATTTTCAATACAAATTCAAAATATCTTGCTTCAAAATCAATAAGAGAAGCTCTTTCCTCATCATTTGTCAGAGTTGAATCGCAAAACCCCGATTATGTATCGGGCTGCGGAATTATTCCCTTGGGAGTATCTGTTGCGGGAAGAAAATACCGTGAGCTTGTTTCCGATGAAAGCTTTAATTTGTATGACAAGGGAAAAGCCTTGACACTATGGAACGGCGAACTTAAAGCAAATAATTATGTTTCCATAGATGGATTAAAGATTACTGTTCCCGAAAGTTTTGGTGGAACAGATCTCGTTTCAAACGTTACCGGGCAATGGCAGCAAAATCTTGAATTTTACTGTGGCGTTGAGGTCGTATCGGAGAATGAATATCAGTTAAAGCTTTCAAACGGAACTTATGATATTGCGTTAGTTGAGATACGATCTGAAAATGGCACAGCAAGTGGGTTTTTTGATTATTTTAAGCCTGACAATGGATTGATAACAAAAAATACGGGATATGCAGCCGTAGGAGCGGTTTCACAAATTTTAAAAGCTGAAAATCTTGGTAAAGCTACTGAACTTTACACAAAAGCAGAACAGATCATAATTGATTCATACGAATTTATTCCGATCTGTTACGGAAATGAATATTTTATTTTTCCGGATAACGTTACTGATCTGAATTATGATCCGATAACTCATTCGGTAGATTTTGGCGAAGCTAAATATTTTGAATAAAAAAGACTGGCTGTTAATTGAAACAGCCAGTCTTTTTGTATCTATGAGGATATATTAGCCAAAGTAAGCAACGCCGCTTTCAAAGATTTTCTGATCCTTTTCACCGGAAACGTTCTTGGATATGTCACGTCCGATACGTTCGCTGTGTCCCATCTTACCGAGGATACGTCCGTCAGGTGATGTGATACCTTCGATCGCATCAATGGAAGTATTAGGATTGAAACGGATATCCATTGTAGGATTGCCTTCAAGGTCAACGTACTGTGTTGCAATCTGTCCATTATCAGCAAGCTGCTTGATGAGTTCTTCCGAAGCAACGAAACGTCCTTCACCGTGTGAAATTGCAATTCTGTGGATATCACCTGTTTCACAGCCTGCGAGCCATGGCGATTTGTTTGAAGCGATTCTTGTGTTTACCATCATTGACTGGTGACGACCGATCGTGTTGAATGTAAGCGTAGGGGAGTCGTCCTTCATATCAACAATGTGTCCGAACGGTACAAGTCCGAGCTTGATAAGAGCCTGGAAGCCGTTGCAGATACCGAGCATAAGTCCGTCACGATTATCCATAAGGTCATGAACTGCGTCCTTGATGCGTGGGTTGCGGAAGAATGCTGTGATGAACTTACCTGAACCGTCAGGCTCGTCACCGCCGGAGAAACCGCCCGGGATCATAATGATCTGAGAATTCTTGATAGCCTTTTCAACATAAGCAACGCTGTCTTCAAGTGCTGCTGTTGAAAGATTCTTGATTACTACAACTTCGGGGACTGCGCCTGCGCGTTCAAATACTCTTGCAGTATCGTATTCACAGTTTGTTCCCGGGAATACGGGAATAAGAACACGAGGCTTTGCAACGTGAATATTTGATTTTGCTCTTTCTGTTGCTGTATAGGTAAATACCTTTGCAGGCTTGTCAGTTGTCTTAATGTTGCAGGGGAATATAGGTTCAAGCTTGTCTTCCCACTTCTTCTGAAGAGCTGCCATATCAACAGTATAACCCTTGCAGTCAATTTTGTATTCGCTGATGGTTTCACCGATAACATTTTCAACTGTGAACGGATCACCGTTGAGTTCAATTACAAATGAGCCGTACTTGGAGTAGAAGAGTGTATCTTCGGAAAGCTTCTTATCAAAGCGGAAACCGATCCTGTTGCCGAGTGACATCTTTGCAACAGCTTCTGCAACACCGCCGAAGCCAACTGCCCAAGCTGAAACGGCAGTGCCGTCTGCAATAAGCTTTTCAACTCTTTCAAAACAATTGCGGATACTTTCAAATTTAGGAAGATTATTTTCGTCATATTCGGGAGTGATAAGGATAACTTTATTTCCTGCCTTTTTAAATTCAGGGGAGATAATGGACTTGCTGTCGCCTGTGGAAACAGCAAAGGAAACGAGCGTTGCAGGAACGTCAATGTTCTCGAATGTTCCCGACATTGAGTCCTTGCCGCCGATAGCGCCGCAGCCGAGTTCGATCTGTGCTTTATATGCACCGAGGAGTGCTGCAAAAGGTCTGCCCCAACGTGTTGGATTGTTCTGAGTTCTTTCAAAGTATTCCTGGAATGTGAGCCAGCATCTCTTGTAGCTGCCGCCTGCTGCAACGATCTTTGCAACGGATTCAATAACAGCGGCAATTGCACCGTGGTATGGGCTCTTATCGCTTACATACGGGTTAAAGCCCCAGCCCATGATAGAGCAAGTATTTGTTTCACCCTTGAGAACAGGGATCTTTGCAGCCATTGCCTGAGTTGGTGTGAGCTGATATGCGCCGCCGTAAGGCATAAGAACTGTACCTGCGCCGATCGTAGAGTCGAAACGCTCAACAAGTCCCTTCTGCGAGCAAATATTGAGGTTTGTCATAAGAGCTTCCCAGCTGTCTGCACAGTCAGTATAGGTTTTGAGCTGTGAGGTAACAGAGAGCGGAACAGCAACATCGGTGTGCTTTTCTGCACCGTTCGAGTTAAGGAATTCTCTTGAAAGGTCAACGATGGTCTTATCGTTCCAGTTCATCTTAAGACGAGGTTCTTCTGTAACAACAGCAACGAGTGTTGCTTCAAGGTTTTCCTTTTCTGCTTCTGCTATAAATTTATCAGAGTCAGTTTTGCGTACAACAACAGCCATACGTTCCTGGCTTTCGGAAATAGCAAGCTCTGTACCGTCAAGGCCGTCATATTTCTTCGGAACAGCGTTAAGGTCGATGATAAGACCGTCTGTGAGTTCGCCGATAGCAACGGAAACACCGCCTGCACCAAAGTCGTTGCAGCGTCTTATCATGTGTGTAACTTCGGGATTTCTGAACAATCTCTGGAGCTTTCTTTCAACGGGAGGATTACCCTTCTGAACTTCTGCACCGCAGGTTTCAAGTGAAGCTTCGGTGTGTGACTTGGAAGAGCCTGTTGCACCGCCGCAGCCGTCACGTCCTGTTCTTCCACCGAGGAGGATAACTACATCGCCCGGTTCGGGAACTTCACGGATAACATTGTCCTTTGGTGCTGCTGCGATAACTGCGCCTATTTCAAGACGCTTTGCAACATAGCCGGGGTGGTAAACTTCGGAAACGTGACCTGTAGCAAGTCCGATCTGGTTGCCGTAAGAGCTGTATCCGTTTGCTGCGCCGACAGTGATCTTCCTCTGCGGAAGCTTGCCGTGGATAGTGTCTTCAACGGGAACGAGTGGATTAGCTGCGCCGGTTACACGCATTGCCTGATAAACGTAGGAACGTCCCGAAAGCGGGTCACGGATAGCACCGCCGAGGCAGGTTGCAGCGCCGCCGAAAGGTTCGATTTCGGTTGGGTGGTTATGTGTTTCGTTCTTGAACATAAGGAGCCAGTCCTGAAGATCACCGTCAACATCGACCTTGATCTGAACGGAACAGGCGTTGATCTCTTTGGATTCATCGAGATCTTTGAGAATACCGTCTTTTTTCAGTTTCTTTGCAGCGATCGTTGCAATGTCCATAAGAGTGATAGGCTTGTTTGTTCTGCCGAGTTCTTCTCTTGCATTAAGGTATTCGTTATAAGTCTTTTTGATATAGTCAGCGTTGATCTCCGCATTGTCGATAATGGTTGAGAATGTGGTGTGACGGCAGTGATCAGACCAGTATGTATCGATCATACGAATTTCGGTGATGGTTGGATCACGCTTTTCGGTTTCCTTGAAGTATTTCTGGCAGAATTTAATATCGTCAAGATCCATAGCAAGTCCGTACTTGGAAATAAAGTCAACAAGCTCTGCTTCGCCGAGATAGATAAAGTTTTCGAGAGTTGCAACCTCTGTCGGAATATCATATTCGGTAACGAGTGTGGAAACCTCGTCAAGAGAAGCTTCACGGCTTTCTACGGGGTTGATGATATATGCTTTGAGCGCAGACATTTCGCTTGCGGAAAGCTTACCGTCAACGATGTAAATTCTTGCATTTTTGATCTTGCAGCGTTCGCCCTGTGTGAGGATCTGGATACACTGTTCGCAGGAATCTGCTCTCTGGTCGAACTGACCGGGGAGATACTCAACAGCAAAAACACTTTCGTTTTCACCAAGCTCGGGAAGCTTTGCGCTTGTGGTGTCAACGGCAGGCTCGGAGAATACATTTCCGATTGCAAGCTTGAAATCAGCTTCGGAAAGACCTTCTGCGTCATAACGGTTAAGGATCCTGATGTTTCTCAGCTTATCAAGTCTGAGAGCCGTTTTGACATCGGCAAGAAGATTCTTTGCTTCAACAGCAAATTCAGGCTTCTTTTCAACATAGATACGAAATACAGACATAGTTTACGCTCCTTAAATTCTGTTTATTTGGTGACCCCGTTACCCCTTGGGACGGCTTTATAGCTGCAGCAGGTGAATTCCTTGATAGTGCAGGCTGTAAAGCTGACTTCATACGGCTTTGCGGACAACCTTTTGAGCTGATCATTGTTCCGATACGATCTCGCCTACACAATAATCATTCTCTATCCTTTCTATTTTAACATAAAAAATCTGATTACGCAAACTTTTTCCTAAATTTTTTGTAAAAATTTTTACCAAGGTGTAGTTAGGCGTGTATCCGTGGGGGATTTTATCAGCTTTTTCACGCTCGAAAAGTACGGGAAAAGTAAGTCCTGACTGGCTTTGCAGGAATTTTTGACGTGATTCCTCGGCAGCTTCGGACATTATCTTTGCACGGATATTTTTTTGTGATGTCGGTATCTGATTTTCAAAATCTGCGGCAGGAGTGCCTTTTCGCTGCGAATATGGGAAAACGTGGACTTTTGCAAAATTGATTCTTTTGACATATTCTACCGATTGCTTAAAATCTTCTTCGGTTTCATTCGGAAAACCGACCATTACATCGGTGGTTATTGCACAGTTATCAAAGTTGTCACGAAGCTTTTGCACAAGTTCGGCATAATCGGCTGTCATATATCGGCGGTTCATCTCTTTCAGCGTTTTATCACAGCCGCTTTGGAGCGAAAGGTGGAACTGCGGGCAGAATTTCGGCTGTGCGGCAAGTCTCCGGATATCTTCATCATTTATCATTTCAGGTTCAAGAGAGCCAAGGCGGACTCGTTTTATGCCATCGATCGCACATATTGTTTCAACTGCATCTGCAAGTCGAAGTTTGTATTCTATACCATAAAATGACAGATTTATACCGACAAGGACGATTTCCTGATAACCCGATGCAGCAAGCTTTTCAGCTTCTTCTTTCAGCTTATTGATAGGCTTTGAACGAAATCTTCCTCTTGAATACGGAATGATACAGTAGGTGCAGAACATATTACAGCCGTCCTGTATTTTTATAAATGCACGGGTGTTGTTTTCATAACCTGCGTTGCACATATCTTCAAATACGTCGTTTGAAGTATAATCGCAAATATCTACTGTCCTTTTGCGGCTTTCGAGATATTCGTTTATAATGTCGGGGAGGGCGTTTCTGTTTTTTGTTCCCACGACTATATCTGCTTCCGTTATATCAGCGGCTTCGTTGGGAAAAGCCTGTGGATAACAGCCTGTTACGGCAATTACCGAATCGGGATATTCTCTGCGGAGCCTGCGAAGCTCCTTGAAAACCTTTTTGTCGCCCGTTTCGGTGACTGTGCAGGTATTTATAACAAAAATATCGCTTTCGTATTCATTATCGGTCACAGTATATCCTTTGCCGCTGAAATTCTGTTTCATATTTTCGGTTTCGTAGAGATTTACCTTGCAGCCGAATGTTTTAAAGTGAATATACATAAAATACTCCATAAAATGTTGTTAAATTTCACCAACGAGCATATATTTTGCCGCTGAATTCTATATTATTATACAATATAAAAAATTTTTTTGCAATTCCTCTTGACTAAATTATAAAAAACTGATATTCTATAAATGTACCAAAAGTTAGGTACAGAAAATTTAACGTAAAATTACAACAATCGGAGGGATTTTTATGTCAAAAACTACTGTAATGCTGGCTACAATCAACGATGTTAAGGAATTTGTTTCCATTGTTTCTCTTTGTGACTTTGATGTCGATTTAATTTCCGGCAGATATGCCGTTGACGCAAAATCCATTATGGGTATCTTCAGCCTTGACCTTTCAAAGCCTATCGCTCTCGAAGCTCATACTGATGATGCATCTAAGTTCTTTGCACAGATCAAGCAGTTCATCGTTGAATGATGATTTCTGTAAAAATTATTTAAACAAAAGTGTCGATTTTTTCGGCACTTTTGTTTTTGTATGTCTATAAATTTAAAATAAGCATAAAATATCATAGGGTAAATAATACTAAACACCAATAAAATACAGGAAAAGATCTGCGCCGAAATCACATATATCCAAGATTGTCGGCTTGATTTTTTCCAAATTT
>URTF01000043.1 GCA_900550695.1 uncultured Ruminococcus sp. | reverse complement strand
AAACTGTTTCTGTCTGGGGCTCAACGCCGCCCTTTGCACAGAGAACCGTTACAGAACCGTCGAGTACACGAAGTGAACGTTCAACTTCAACTGTAAAGTCAACGTGGCCGGGGGTGTCGATAATATTGATTCTATGGCCTGCCCAGTGTGCAGTTGTAGCAGCGGAAGTAATTGTGATACCTCTCTCCTGCTCCTGTGCCATCCAGTCCATTGTTGCAGCACCGTCGTGAGTTTCACCGATCTTATGGTTTACACCTGTATAGAAAAGGATACGCTCGGTTGTGGTGGTTTTACCTGCGTCAATGTGGGCCATTATACCAATATTTCTTGTATCTTCAAGTGAACAATCTCTTGGCATAAATTAAACCTCCATAAATTGCAGCATTAAGCCGTCTTACCAACGGTAATGTGCAAATGCCTTGTTAGCTTCAGCCATCTTATGAGTATCTTCGCGCTTCTTGCAAGCACCGCCGGTACCGTTGAGAGCGTCCATGATCTCAGCTGCAAGTCTTTCCTTCATGGTTCTTTCGCTTCTTGCTCTGGAATAGGTTGTGAGCCATCTGAGTCCGAGAGTCTGACGTCTTTCGGGACGTACCTCCATAGGAACCTGATATGTTGCACCACCTACACGGCGAGCCTTTACTTCGAGGAGAGGCATGATGTTTTCGAGAGCTTCATTGAATGCTTCGAGAGCGTCCTTGCCTGTCTTCTCTGCTACGATGTCGAATGCACCGTAAACGATCTTCTGAGCAACACCCTTCTTACCGTCAAGCATAATGTTGTTGATAAGACGTGTTACGATCTCAGAATTGTAAACCGGATCACACAAAACTTCACGCTTTGCGATTTTACCTCTTCTTGGCACAGTTCTTCCCTCCTTCATAGAAATGATATCATAGGTACTCGTTTCAATCCACAATCTCTGCGATGACACGCACGTCCAATGCAGAGGTATCCATATATATTAAAATGAATACTCCACATTCAATATGTGGTTTCATTGAGTTATACTTCCAATGATATGCCAATTGTTTTAAGATTTCGTATTTGCGCTATTACTTAGCTGCGCCTGCCTTAGGCTTCTTTGCGCCGTACTTGGAACGAGCCTGATTTCTCTTAGCTACGCCCTGAGCGTCAAGTGTGCCTCTGATGATGTGGTAACGTACACCAGGGAGATCCTTTACACGTCCGCCTCTGATAAGAACAACGGAGTGTTCCTGGAGGTTATGGCCGATACCAGGAATGTAAGCAGTAACTTCTGTACCGTTTGTGAGCTTTACTCTGGCGATCTTTCTCATAGCAGAGTTAGGCTTCTTAGGTGTAGCAGTTCTTACAGCTGTGCATACGCCTCTCTTCTGAGGTGCGCTCTGGTCGATCTGGATCTTCTTCTTGGAGTTGTAACCCTTCTGAAGAGCAGGAGCTGTGGATTTCTTTTCGGAAACCTCTCTTCCCTTACGAACCAACTGGTTAAATGTAGGCATAATCTATCTCCTTTCCCAAAAATTACTGTTTATATGCACGTCCGGGCGCAATTACCCATAAAGACAGCATCAAACAATTAATAATTATATACACAAAGCGCCGATTTGTCAAGCATTTTCGCCAAATTTTTCTCAAAAATTTTTGCAGCATCAACATTATATGCGCTTTTCGTCATATTTATACAAAATGCAGATTTTTTAATATCTTTTTTATGTGAAATATGGAATTTATGCTGATAAAGCTGTAATACTGACCATCAATAAAACTATAGAAAAAAATCATTCATAATACCGAACCTCTTTTTTTAAACAGATAAAAAAACGTTGACTTTTTGCGAGAAAAATTGTATAATTAAGCTGATAAAATACACTATATATGTAAAGGTGGTCAAAAAATGAACAAAAAAGAGCTTGCCGAAATAAAGAAAAATTTCGGCGAACACAGCGGCTTTTTCACGCTCAACCGTGTGCTTACCGCTTACATAGATACACAGAAAAACGTCCGCTGTCAGACGAACGAGCTTTACTCCCTCACTCCCGAGGAGATCGGCGCAGTGCTTATGGAGTCGCTTTCAAAGGTGTTCAAGGGCAGCCTCGGCAAAGGTCTGCTCGAATATCCTTTTCCCCGTGAGCAGTATGACGAGGGCGGTTCGCAGAGAGTTTTGTGGGAGGCTGTCAAGACAAAGCTTGCCGATGAAACAGCCTGCGCAGCACTTCTGGAAAAAATTATAAATAATCTTGCTTATGAGCCTGCATATACTATTATTATCGGACACTGCTCCTACAGCATAATGTCACGTGACAGGAACGATGACGACCTCGGAACGGCTGCCGATGAGTACAATTTCATCGTCTGTGCGGTTTGTCCTGCCGTTACAAATGACGACGGACTTATGTTTGACGGCGACTCAAATTCTATCTCAAAGAAGTCAAACACCGAGCTTGTTATAGCAAGAGAGCCTACAGACGGATTTTTCTATCCCGTTTTCAGCGACAGAGCGCCCGATGTCAACAGCGTTATGTACTTCACAAAAACTCCGAGAAAGCCTAACGTTTCGTTCGTAAATGATGTCCTCGGCTGTGAGTTCAGAATGAGCGCAAACGGCGAGAAGAAAACGTTCCAGCAGGTCATGCACGATGTCTGCGGTGATGAACTCAACTACACCGTTATCACGCAGGTGAACGAAAAGCTCCGTGAGTTTGTTCAGGAGGCAAAAAACGATACCGAGCTGCCCGTTGTTGACGGAAACAGGCTTTACAATATCCTCTCCGATTCGGGCGTGAGCGATGAAAAGCTGGAGGGACTGAAAACAATCTTTGAGAATAAGGTAAGCGGCGGCGCTTTGACTGCAACGAACCTTGTCGAGCCAAAGACAAAGCTTTCCACCCCCGAGATAACCGTCAGCATCAGCAAGGACGCCACCGACAAGGTAAGAACCACGACTATGGACGGCAGACGATGCCTTATCATCGACCTTGACGACCCTGCGATCGAGATAAACGGACTTGCAACACGCATAAAGGGCAATACTATATAAAAGGAGTGATAAATATGGTAACAACAGTAACAGTTGAAAATTTTGAGCAGGAAGTTCTTAAATCGGACAAGCCTGTGCTTGTTGACTTCTGGGCATCATGGTGCGGACCGTGTATGATGATGTCCCCTATCGTTGACGAACTTTCCGAGGAAGAAAACGGCGTAAAATTCTGCAAAGTGAACGTTGACGAAGAAATGCCGCTCGCCGCAAAATTCGGAATTGAAAGTATTCCGTCACTTCTTCTCTTTGAGAACGGCAGATTCAAGGATCAGATAGTTGGTGCAGTTCCGAAAGCACAGCTTAAACAGTTTATTGGAAAGTAAACTTGGAGAAAATTCGGAATGCGGAATGCGGAATTCGGAATTATTTGCATAGCTTACATTTGTTAGGCTTTGCGAAGCCAAGCAAAAGTTTCGTCCACCTTTTCAAAGGTGGTGGGTGTCCAGAGGGCAAAGCCCTTGGTCGCTTCCGCAGAAGCGAAATTCCCTAAACTATAGCTAAAGGCAATGCTGCAATAGAAAAATATCTAACAGTGAAAAAGGGCGCAATTCACAAAAAAGGTAAAACGTATTATGATAAATACAGTTTTGTAAACCTAAAAAATGTGAATTGCGCCTATTCTATTTTCTTCTAATAAACTATCCTCGGTGTGAAATGCGCAGAGTGAAGCGATAAGCATTTCACGCCGACATCGTTTGAACGGCGGTGGGATATGAACAGGAGGTCGGATTTTTGCTGTTTCACGTTCATACTGCATCGCTTTTCATACTGCGGTTTTATCATTCATATAGCGTTGAAGCTTCAAATCCACTCACTTCGTTCGTGAATTTTTGCTTCAAGGATAGATTTTTGAGGAAAACAGTATGGCGCAATTCACATTTTATGGTTCACAGAACTGATTTTTCATTTTCTGTTTTACCTTTTTGTGTGAATTGCGCCTTTTTTTAGCTGTTAGTAATTTCGCTATTGCAACTGATATTTTGCTGTCAGTTTAGGGAGTTTCGCTTCTGCGGAAGCGACCAAGGGCTTTGCCCTCTGGACACCCACCACCTTTGAAAAGGTGGACGAAACTTTTGCTTGGCTTCGCATCACTGAACAAATGTCAGCTATGCAGATAATTCCGAATTTCGAATTCCGAATTCCGAATTAACCCAGTATCATACTGTCGTTGATAGTCGAAGCGCCGCCGTCCTCTTCAAACTTTTTGAGGAGATCATCAACGGTGAGCTTTTTCTTTTCTTCACCGCTTGCCTCAAAAATAATTCTGCCGTTGTTCATCATTACTATCTTGTTTCCGTGAATGATGGCATCGTGCATATTATGTGTTACCATAAGTGCGGTGAGCTTATTCTCGGAGATGATCTTGTCCGAAAGTTCAAGAACCTTTGCGGCTGTTTTCGGGTCAAGTGCGGCTGTATGCTCATCGAGGAGAAGAACCTGCGGCTTTTTGAGCGTTGCCATAAGCAATGTGAGCGCCTGACGCTGACCGCCCGAGAGAAGTCCGACCTTTGAGGTCATTCTGTCTTCAAGTCCGAGGTCGAGCATTTTGAGAAGCTCGTGGTATTCTTCACGCTCCTGCTTTGTGATGCCCCATCTGAGCGAGCGGCTCTGTCCTCTTCTTGCGGCGAGGGCAAGGTTTTCCTGAATTTCCATTGTTGCTGTTGTACCCGTCATAGGGTCTTGGAAAACCCGTCCGAGGTACTTCGCTCTCTTATGTTCGCAAAGTCCCGTTACGTCAACTCCGCCGATCCTTATCGAGCCCGAGTCGACAGGCCAGACGCCTGCTACGGCGTTAAGGGTCGTGGATTTGCCCGAGCCGTTGCCGCCGATAACTGTACAGAAGTCGCCCTCTTCAAGTTTGAGCGTAACGCCGTTGAGCGCTTTCTTTTCGTTTATAGTTCCTGCGTTGAATGTCTTTTTAATGCAGTTTATCTCAAGCATTTTCCGAACCGCCTTTCTCATTTACGTTTCCTGCGGAATTTTTAGCAGCCGCGCGGAATGAATTCTTTGACGCTCTCTTGATATAAGGAACAGCGAGGAATACCGCAACGACGATAGCAGAGAAAAGCTTTGTATTCTGTGTGGAAAGTCCGAGCCAGAGAACGATCTGGATAACGATGAAGTAGATGATAGCGCCGACTGCCGTGAAAGCAAGTCTGCCGCTGAAATTGAGGTGCTTGCCGAGGATAAGCTCGCCGAAAACTTCGCCGATGATAACAGCCGCAAGTCCGATAACGATAGCGCCTCGTCCCATATTAACGTCGGCGTTGCCCTGATACTGTGCAAGGAGTCCGCCTGCAAGTCCGACAAGTCCGTTAGAGAGGATAAGTGCGATAACTGTGGATTTTTTCGTGTTGATACCCTGCGCACGAGCCATATTTGAGTTACAGCCCGTTGCACGGATAGTAAAGCCGTACTCCGTTCCGAAGAACCAGTAGAGGATCGCAATAAGGAGTGCAACAGCGACAACGCCCTTGAGAATTGTCATCGGGATAAAGCGGAGCGACATAAAGAGAGGGTACTTGTCAACATTTATAGCCGTGTTCGCCTGACCCATAATATCGAGGTTGATGGAGTAAAGCGCAAGCTGTGTAAGGATACCTGCGAGGATACCGGGGATTCCGAGCAGTGTATTGAGCAGTCCCGTTACAAGTCCCGCAAGGCAGCCTGCGAGGAATGCACAGACGATCGCAAGCGGTACGGGACAGCCGTTCACGATGAGAACAACTGCGACTGCGCCGCCCGTTCCGAGGCTTCCGTCAACGGTAAGATCGGCGAAATCGAGGATCTTGTAGGTTATGTAAACGCCTATTGCAAGGATACCCCAGATGAGTCCCTGTGCGACCGAACCCGGAAGTGCGTTTACGAGCGTCATAATGTTCATAGAGTAAATTCCTTTCAAAATTGTTGTAAAGCTTCTGCGAAATCTCTTCGCAGAAACCGTTAAGTTTTAATTAAACTTAATTTGGAAACGGAGCAAGCGTTCCGTTTCCGCATTAAGCTTAACTAAGCTGCTTGATTAAGCTGCTTAACTAATCCGCTTATTCAGCAATAGCAACATAATCTTCGGGGATTGTGATTCCGAGAGTGTCGCAGATCTCCTTGTTGTATTCCTTAACAACGTTCGGAGCGTAACGGACTTCCATTTCGCCGGGGTTCTTGCCTTCGGTGAGAATTTCGTAAGCCATTTCGCCTGTAGCAACGCCGAGGTCATAGTAGCTGATAGAGAGAGTTGCAACGCCGCAGCCCTTGCAGATGCCCTCTTCGCCTGCGATAACAGGAATGCCTGCAGGAACGCAGATGTTCTTGATGATCTCTGTGTTGGAAGCCATTGTGTTATCGGTAGGAACGTAGAGAACGTCACATTCGCCGATAGCTGTGTTTGTGATGGACTGGATCTCGTTGCTGTCAGCAGCGGAGTATTCCTTGTAAGCGATGCCGTCAGCTGTGAGAGCTTCGCCGAACTTCTGAGCCTGGAACTTGGAGTTAGCCTCGGAAGAACAGTAGAGGATACCTACCTGCTTAACATCGGGGAAGAGTTCCTTGAGCATTTTTTCCTGATCGTCGATAGGAGCAAGGTCAGCTGTACCCGAGATGTTTGTGCCTGTTGTGCCTGTCCAGTCGGAGATGTCAAGTGCTGTGCCGTAGTCTGTAACGGAAGTTCCGAGTATCGGAATAGAGTTTGTAGCAGCAGCGGCAGCCTGAAGTGCAGGTGTAGCGTTTGCAAGGATAAGGTCATATCCGTTTGAAACGAAGCCCTGAGTAATGGTTGCGCAGTTTGTGCTTTCGCCCTGAGCGTTCTGCTCATAGAAAACAACGTTGTCAGCGCCGAGAAGTTCGGTGAGCTTGTCCTTGAAGCCCTGTGTTGCAGCATCGAGAGCAGGGTGTTCAACAAGCTGGCATATACCAACGTTGTAAACCTTATTTCCGTTGTCAGCAGCTGTGGTGTTACTGCAGCCTGCGAAAGTCATTGCAGCGGTAACGCAAGCGAGTGCGCAGGCTGCGATCTTCTTGATAGATTTCATAAACATTCCCCTTTTTATAAAAAAAGTATAAATATAAGTATAAGTCAATGTACTGTAAAATCAAGGATTTTAGTTCTGTGCATCGTTAAATCCGACTGCGCTTTAAATCCTTAAAGCACATGACCTATATAATTATATCACCTCAGCCTTAAAATGTCAACACTTATTTTCAACACAAAATGCGGAAATTCGGAGGGTATTTTGGGTTTTGAGTGCAATTTGCCGAAAAAGCTGTTTTTTGTCAAGAAAAAAGTACTTTTAATTCATTTAAAATGCACAATAAATATGTGATTGTATGTTAGTCCCTGTCCGTTGTAAAATTAAGAAAAAAACATAAAAGGGGTTATAAAATGGAGGGACAGTTTTACAAGCTTCCGCAGGGTATCTTTTCCGAAAAATACAGCGGGATATCGAGTGACGGCAAGCTTTTGTATGCGCTTATGCTTGACCGAATGAAGCTTTCCGAGATGAACGGCTGGTGCGACGGACATGGCAGGGTGTACATAATTTTCACCCGTGAAGAGGCGTGTCGGGTGCTTGGCTTCGGCAAGGACAAGGCGGCACGGGTCTACTCGGAGTTGGAAGCGGCAGGCTTGATCGAGCAGAAAAAGCAGTACCTTGCCCGTCCGACTTTGATATATGTGAACGAAATATCGGGGCGTGAGGACGGTTCTTCTGATATTGTGAACGGCGGTATTCAGTTGACGGAAAACACGGCTTCAAGTGCAGGCAAAAGCAAGGTTCAGGCTGTCGGCAAAGCGGCTTCTATCAAGACTTATCATAATCAGAACGAAAATAGTCAGCTTGAAAATATCAAGACCTATCCGAATCAGACGGGCGTGAATGATGTGACGGGAATTTCGGACAGCACAAATTTAAAGGGGCATTTGGACGAGGTTCTGGAGCTTGATACGCTGAAAGCACGTTATCCGCTTTCGGCAGGCTCTTTGGAGGAGATCCGTGACATCATTGCGGAGGTGATAGCTCTTCGCAGGAGGGTGACCTTTGAGGGCAAGACCGTTCCTGCGGAAGCTGCGGCGGAACGTTTCCGCAAGCTTACATCGGAAAATATATGTATGGTACTTGATGCACTTTCGCAGACGGAATCGGACATTCGCCGCATTGATGCTTACATTGCGACAGCGCTCTACGGTTCGACTTTTACTGTTATGAGCAGGAATGAGGTCGGGTGGAAGAACTTTTAAAATTCGGAATGCGGAATTCGGAATGCGGAATTAATTTAAATGCGTAATTCGTAATGCGTAATGCGTAATGCGTAATTATTTATGTTCCGTTAGTTTGTAATGAAAATCGTAGGGGCGGATTCTATATCCGCCCGTTGCAAGCCTTGCATTTCAGGCATTTTTTCGTTCCGAATTTTGTCAGAAATTTTTGGCATATAATTAATTTTGCAAACAAAACAGCTCTTTTTCATTCAAAAAAAAGCCTTTGACAAATTCAAGAAACAAAAATAATTCCGAATTCCGCATTCCGAATTCCGAATTTTTAAAACCGCCCCTACGAAAATGGTGTTCTGCCGTAAATTTGCGGAGCAAAAATAATTCCGAATTCCGCATTCCGAATTCCGAATTAAAAAAATCCCCCTTTTGGCTATTGATTTTTGCACTTTGACGTGTTATAATATATTATAAGTATTTTTATTGAAGGAATTATTACATAATGAGTTATGCAGATAATGTTTTTATAGATAACGTCAGGGACATACTCGAAAACGGAACGTGGGACACGGATACGGACGTTCGCCCGAAGTGGGCTGACGGCACTCCTGCGCACACGGTAAGCCGTTTCTGCGTTGTGAACCGCTATGATCTTTCAAAGGAGTTCCCTATCATCACTCTGCGCCGCACTTATCTCAAAACTGCGGTAAAGGAACTGCTCTGGATATGGCAGAAAAAGTCGAACAACATCGCCGATCTCGGTTCGCACATCTGGGACAGCTGGGCTGATGAGAACGGCTCTATCGGCAAGGCTTACGGTTATCAGCTCGGGGTGAAGCATCATTACCCCGAGGGGGATTTCGATCAGGTCGACCGTGTGCTTTACGATCTGAAGCACAACCCGTCGAGCAGGCGCATCATCACGAATCTTTACAATCATCACGATCTTTCGGAAATGGGACTTTACCCTTGCGCTTACAGTATGACGTTCAATGTTTCGGGCGGAAAGCTCAATGCTTTGCTCAATCAGCGTTCGCAAGATATGCTCACGGCGAACAACTGGAACGTTTGCCAATACGCTGTGCTTGTTCACATGTTTGCGCAGGTATGCGGCTTGGAAGCCGGCGAGCTTGTTCACGTTATTGCGAACGCTCACATTTACGACAGGCACGTTCCTATTATAAAGGAGATCATCAAGAATGAGCCTTACGATGCTCCGAAATTCGTCATCGACAGGAGCATTGATGATTTTTACAAATTCACACCCGACAGCTTTTCACTGGAGGGTTACAGATATCACGACGGCGACTTCAAGATCGAAGTTGCGATATAAGGGGGCAGAAAAATGCTTACTGCGATAGTTGCCGCCGATGCTGATTATGGCATCGGAAAGAACGGCGATCTGCTTTTTCACATTCCCGAGGATATGAAGTTTTTCCGAAGCACAACGCTTCACCACGCTGTTATAATGGGCAGAAAGACGCTTGAATCACTGCCGAACGGAAAGCCTTTCAAGGACAGGCGGAACATTGTTTTATCGAGAGATGAAAGCTTTGCTCCCGAGGGTGTTGAGGTCGTTCACAATGTTGAGGAGGCTGTAAAGCTTGCCGAGGGCGAGGACGAGGTTTTCGTATGCGGCGGCGGTGAGATATACCGTCAGCTTCTCCCCTACTGTCAAAAGGTGCTTATCACGAAGATAGACGCTCATGCAGGTGCGGAGGTTTTCTTCCCCGATCTTGATGCGCTTCCCGAATGGCGGCTTGCGGAATGTTCGGAGGAACATGAACATGACGGGGTGAGGTTCAGGTTTTGCACATACCTTAAATAATGCGTAATTCGTAATGCGTAATTCGTAATGCGTAATTCGTAATTATTTATTTTTCCTGCATTTATCTGTTTGACCTACGCAATTGTAGGGGCGGATTCAATATCCGCCCGTCAGATATAACATTTTTATTAAAATAATGACCAAATTTAACCTTGTTTACCGTATGGAAAAGAGGACTCTATGGACGAAAAACTGGAACAGTTCAAGCAATGGATAATCGAGGCTGACAAGATAGTTTTCTTCGGCGGTGCGGGCGTTTCTACCGAGAGCGGTATCCCCGATTTCCGCAGTGTTGACGGTCTTTACAACCAAAAATACAAATATCCGCCCGAAACGATATTAAGCAGGTCGTTTTATGTGAATCATCTTGCGGATTTTTACGAATTTTACCGTGAAAAGATGCTTTGCCTTGATGCGAAGCCGAATTCTGCGCACTATGCGCTCGCAAAGCTTGAACAGATGGGCAAGCTGACGGCTGTTGTTACGCAGAACATTGACGGCTTGCACTATGCGGCAGGCAGCAAGGTGGTTTATGAGCTTCACGGCTCAATTCACCGCAACTATTGTCTGCGATGCGGCACAAATCACCCTGCGGAATACATAAAGAGCGTTGACGGCCCTCCGCCCTGCTTAAAATGCGGCGGTCTGGTGAAGCCCGATGTTGTGCTTTACGAAGAGGGCTTGAATCAGGCGACTGTGAACGGTGCTATAAAGGCTATTTCCGAGGCTGATATGCTTATCATCGGCGGAACATCGCTGACGGTTTATCCTGCGAGCGGACTTATCGATTATTACAAGGGAAACAGGCTCGTTCTTATAAACAAAACGCCTACGCCGAAGGACAGTGCCGCCGACCTGCTTATCCAGGACAGCATCTGCAAGGCTTTCAGCGTTGTTGACGAGCTTTAATACTAATTCTCGATCAACCTATAGACAAACTCTCGGCTATAATAAGTTCATTCTGCGTCAAGCTCCCTTGTCAGGCGACAGCCTGTCTGCGGTCGCTTTCCTTGACTGAACTTATTCTATCTGTCGATTTTGTCTATAGAACGATCGAGAATTAGTATAAGCTGACTAACTAAGTTGATAAACTTTGATGACGAATTTCACGACATTTTAAAGGGGGATAATTATGAAAAAATATGCGGCTGCTGTAATGCTTTCGGCTTTGCTTCTTACTGCCTGCGGAACGGATACGGGCGGCACTGAACAGTCACAGACCGTATCTGCCTCCGAGGAAACGACCCTGACAGCAGAAACGGAAGAAACCACTTCAAGCGTTTCCCGAACCAAGGAGGAGGAAGAGGAATACTCCCGAATGATGGGAACGGCGAACTGCGTTGTCGGAAATAATCCCGTATCGGTCGAGGGCAACCCTACGCTTGGATTTAACTAAAAAGGAGTTTAAATAAATGAATTTACCACAGTTTATTACAGATGAGATAATCGAACGTGCGCTGCGTGAGGATATCAACTATGTTGACGCTGCGACCGACTATCTTCTTGACGATGATGATGTTTCGACCGCACGTTTCGTTGCAAAGGCAAGCGGAATCCTCTGCGGGATCGACATTGCTGTCCGTGTTTTTGAGATGCTTGACAAGGACGTTAAAGTCCAGATCAACATCAGGGACGGCGGCAAGGTCGAAAAGGGCGATGTTATCGCTGTTGTTACGGGCAAGACCAAGGCTATACTCAAAGCCGAAAGAACTTCGCTCAACATTCTGCAGCACATGTCGGGAATCGCTACCGAAACTGCGAAATATGCTGAATGCTGCAAGGGCACCCATGCGCACGTTACCGAAACGAGAAAGACGCTCCCGGGACTTCGTGCTATTGAAAAGTACGCTGTAACGGTCGGCGGCGGCAAGAATCACCGCTACAATCTCTCCGACGGTGCAATGCTCAAGGACAATCACATTGACGCTTACGGCAGCATCACAAAGGCTGTTGAGGCTCTTCGCAGCAGAATGGGTCACATGATAAAAATTGAAGTTGAGGTACGAAACGAAGAGGAGCTTCGTGAGGCTCTTTCCTGCAATGCAGATGTTATCATGCTCGACAATATGACCTGCGAACAGATGAAGAAGTGCGTTGAAATTGCGGACGGCAAGGCTGTACTCGAAGCTTCGGGAAATGTTACGCTCGACAATATGGCTGAGGTTGCGGCTACGGGTGTTGACATTGTATCGGTCGGTGCGCTCACCCACTCGGTAAAGGCGTTCGACATTTCGCTCAGGATCGATAAGAAATAAGGCTTTAAAATGAAAAAAAGAATGACTATACTTTATGATGTCGGCGGAAAGCTTTACATCAATCTTACAAACAAATGCCCTTGCAACTGCACGTTCTGTATCCGCCACAACGGTGACGGAGCTTACGGCAGTGACAGCTTATGGCTTGAACACGAACCCTCGCTTGACGAGGTAAAGGAGGCTTTCTCCAAGGTGGATATGTCGAAGTACAAAGAAGTTGTATTCTGCGGCTACGGCGAGCCTATGGAGAGGGTGAACGAGGTAATTGCGGTCGGCGAATTCGTCAAGGCGACTTACGGTGACGTTACTGTTCGGCTCAACACGAACGGACTTGGCGACAAAATTCACGGTGTTCCGACGGCTAAGCTTTTGCAGGGTGCTGTTGACATTGTTTCGATATCGCTCAACTCCTACTGCAGGGAGAAATACAACGAAGTTACACGCCCGAAGTGGGACGATGCTTTCGATGCGATGCTTTCGTTTGCGGCTGACTGCAAGTCGTATCTTCCGCAGGTGGTTTTCACGGTCGTTGATGTTATCCCTCCCGAGGACATAAGCCGTGCAAAGGCTCTTGCGATGAGCATCGGCATACCGCTCCGTGTGCGTGAATACGAAAACTGAACAGTGATGTCCGTTCGGGCGGTTCGCACTGTATTTTGCGGTAAAACTTTGCTTGCCAAACAGAAATAATTTTATAAAGGAATGATATAAATGTCAAAAAGCAGTGCTGAAATGACTAAATTCAAGGGTGTGGACGCTGTTGAGCTTTGGTTCGGCGGTTATCACGCTTTCGTTATGCCTACGCTCGGTTCAAACGTTATGCGTTTCCGTGACGAGGAAAAGGGAATGGAAATTTTCCGTTACTCGGACGATATGACCATTGCCGAATTCATGCAGTCGCCTGAGATATGGGGACTTCCGACACTCTATCTCCCGAACCGTCATGACAGGGGCGTTCTCCGCACTTCGGACAACGTTTACTATCTCCCCGAGAACGAAACACGTTTCAAGAATCATCTTCACGGCTTTCTTCACAAGCGGGCTCACAAGGTAAAGGAAATGGGTGCGGACGAAAACCACGCATTCGTTACGACTACATACAAATATGACGAGAGCGACTATTTCTTCAACTGCTTCCCCGTCAAGTTCACGGCTGAGATAACTATCGACCTTTCGGCAAAGGGACTTACGCACACTATCACGCTGAAAAACTGCTCCAAGGTCATGATGCCTGTTTCCATTGCGACGCACACGACTATCAACGCTCCGTTCGTTGACGGTGCAAAGCAGGAGGACATCACGCTCCAGGTTCCTGCAGTTAAGAAGCTCCAGTTCAACAAGAAGCGCTGGCTCCCGAACGGCAGACAGCTTGCGCTCACCGACTATGACCTTGAATATGTGAACGGCACGAAATGCCCTGTTCTCACGGACATCTGCAACGATATGTACACCGCAGGCACGATAAAGCTTGACGGCGAAGATTTCTACGGCTGTGTAATGACGGACAAGGCAAGCGGCAAGCGTCTTTGCTACGAAGTTGATGATGAATACAAGTTCTGGATCGTATGGAATCATGAGGGCTTTATGGGTTACTTCTGCCCCGAGCCTATGACTGCGCAGGTCAATGCGGCTAATCTTGACTTGCCGTTTGAAAAGACGGGTTACTTTGAGCTTGAACCAAAGGAAAGCTACACTGTTTCGCAGAGATTTTTCACGAAGTAAATTTTATAAGAGTTTCGCCGCAGGTCTTTTTGGGACTTGCGGCGAAATTTTTTATATGCACAAAATTGCTGTCAGCTTCTCACTGTTCACTGTCAGCTGTCAACTACCAACTATTAACTATTAACTATTAACTATTAATATTGTGTCGGAGTGAAATGCTTATCGCTTCGCTCTGCGCATTTCACTCCGAGGATAGTTTTTTGGGGGAAAACAGAATAGGCGCAATTCACATTTTTTTAGGTTTACGGAACGGAATTCTCACGTTCTGTTTCACCTTTTTGGGTGTGAATTGCGCCTTTTGATTTTATAGTGATTACGCTGTTGCGGCATAGCTTTGGCTGTTAGTTTAGGGTATTTCGCTTCTGCGGAAGCGACAAGGGACGCTGTCCCCTTGACCCCTGCCACCCTTTAAAAAGCGTGGACGTAAACTTTGTTTTTTATGTATCTTACAGCTTAACGATAACGCCTGTAAGTCCGGGAACAGAACCGATAGCGTTTGCTTCGTCTGTATCGATATGCATTGCTTTTGCATAGGAATCGGAAACTCTGCATACTACGTCGCCGAGGATAGCTTTTCTTTCGGGTGTTTCTACCTTTACCCAGACTACGTCCTTATCCTTTACGCCGAGTTCTTCTGCGTCTGCCTTTGTGAGGTGGATATGTCTTTTTGCAACGATAACGCCCTCTTTGAGCTCAACCTCGCCGCAGGGTCCTACAAGCTTACAAGCGCCCGAGCCTGCTGTATCTCCGCTCTCTCTGACAGGAGCTGCGATGCCGATAGAACGTGCATCCGTTGCGGAAAGCTCTACCTGATCTGCCTTTCTGCAAGGTCCGAGGATAGAAACGTTTGCGAGGGACTTCTTGGGTCCTACAACTTCTACACGCTCTTCGCAAGCGTACTGACCCGGCTGTGAGAGATCCTTTTTCTTTGTGAGGGTATGACCCTTACCGAAGAGAACTTCGAGGGTCTCCTCTGTAACGTGGACGTGACGGGCTGATGTTTCAACGATAAATTCCTGTGACATATTAAATTGCCTCCAAAACGATAATTTTTTAAGGTTGCGCCGAAATATTCGTTAAGGTGAACCTTTGTCCATTAAAAAGTATAGCACTTCTGAAAAAAATGTCAAGTTATTTTGCGTGTTCTGCTCTAATTTGCATAAATCATATAGAATTTGGAATAACACGCTTTTTAATGCGTAATGCTTAATGCGAAATGCGTAATTAGCTTTGCTGTTTCGTTAAAATATAAAAAGGCGGTACATTCACGGTCTAAATAATACCGTGAATATACCGTTTTCATTTTCGAAAGGTCTGCACAATATAATTACGCATTACGAATTACGCATTACGCATTGAATTTTAGTTTTCCGTAAGGATAGCATCTATTGCCTTGTCTGTGCTCCAGAAGAACTTGTCGCTGCCCACGTCTGCGCTCAGACCGCAGCGGTCTATCATTTCCATAACGGGCGGCTGGATAGCAGTGAAGAACACCATTACATCTTTCTTGGAAAGTTCCTCAACGACTTCCTGCAGAGCCTGAACGCCGCTTGCATCTGCGAACGGAACTCCTCGCATCGAGAGGATTATTATTTCTCTGTCGGCGATATCGGAAAGCTTATCTTCAAGGATATTCGCTGTGCCGAAGTAGAGAGGGCCTGTCATATAGACAACGGCTGTTCTCTTATCCTTGAGGTGGTCGGGGTGGTTCGGGAGTCTTTCGGGGTCAACTTCGGAAACGCTTATCTGCATATCCGAAACCTTGAGGACGAACATTACAACGGAGAAGAGTACGCCGATGAGAATTGCGATAGTAAGGTCGAAGATGACCGTTGCGATCATTGTGAGCAGGAACTGTGCGATCTGTGTCTTTATTTTGCGGTTGAAGATGCCCTTGATGACCTTCCAGTCGTTCATTCTCCACGCCGTCATCATAAGTACGCCTGCGAGTGCTGCGAGCGGAATTCTCGAGATAACGGGAGCAAGGAAGAACATTGCAGCGAGGAGGACTATTGAGTGGAAAACGCTTGTAAGTCTTGTTTTTCCGCCCGATTTGATAGCAACAGCTGTTCTTGCGATAGCGGCTGTTGCGGGAACTCCGCCGAAGAACGGAATGACCATATTGCCGATGCCCTGTGCGATAAGCTCCTGATTTGCATCGAGCTTTTCATTCTTCATTCTGCCTGCAGATGCGCCGCAGAGGAGGCTTTCGATAAGTCCGAGCGCTGCGATCGAGATTGCGGGAACTACGAGCGCTTCGAGCTGTGGGACAGTGATAGCGGAAACATCAAGTCTGTCGGGGAGGAAGATGCTCTTGGGTATCTCCCCTACCTGCGTAACGTCAAAGTCAAAGATGAACTCTGCGACAGTTGCGAGGATAATTGCTGCGAGCGAACCGGGGAAATACTGGTTTATTTTTTTCGGATAAAAAGCCATAAAGACGACTACTGCAGCACCGATAAGGAACGCAGCGAGGTTGAAATGCTGCTCCAGAGTGAAGTAGCTTATCGTTTTTGAGATAGTGGAGTCGCCCTTGCAGGTAAGACCCGTGAAGTTGTTTATCTGACCGAAAGCGATGATTATTGCGATGCCCGAGGTAAAGCCTGTGATAACGGGCAGCGGCAGGTAGGAAACTATCTTGCCGAGCTTTAAAAGTCCGCATATCAGCAGGATAACGCCCGACATAAGACTTGCTATGAAAACGCCCTGAAGCTGATATTTAGCAACGAGCGAGAGCAGGATAGCTGTCATTGCGCCTGTCGGACCGCTTATCTGGTACGAGCCGCCCGAAAGTGCGCCGATAACGATGCCTGCGATGATAGCGGTAACAAGACCCGATGCGGCAGTTGCGCCCGAAGACACGCCGAATGCGAGTGCGAGCGGAAGAGCGACTGCTGCGACGGTGACGCCTGCGAGTGCGTCCTTTGCGAACGCTCCTGCGTTGTAGCCCTTGAACTCGGTTTTGAGCCTTGTTCCGTAGTTTTTGAAGATATTCAAGAAAAAAACACCCCTTGATCCTATTTTTTGCAAAAAAATTTGGCAGCAAAGCAAACCGCTTTGGGTAATTGGCAGGTCAGTTTACAAATTATCCAAAGCTGTCCGCTCGGTAACGGAAAATATTTCTTCACATTACCTGACTTTAAGCCGCCGACTTTTCTATTTTACTCCTTTTTTCGGGAAAACACAAGTAGAATTGTTTCGGCATAATTCGGGAGAAATTATGCAAAATGCTGTAATTAATGCGTAATTCGTAATGCGTAATTACTTTTCTTCGTAAAATTGCGGCAAAAATCACTCTTCCGTAGGGGCGGATTCTATATCCGCCCGTTTCAATACCTGCATTTCAGGCAAATTCTCTGTAGGGGACGGGTTTCCCGTCCCGCATTGCACAAACGATTTTTCGGTTACCAAAACCTTGACGCAGATTTTTTATAATTTTACTTGAATAAAGCTTCAAAATGTGATATAATTAATTATCTGTTATGATTAGAGGGAAGAGATATGAAAATTGTTATGCTCGAGGCGGC
>URTF01000042.1 GCA_900550695.1 uncultured Ruminococcus sp. | reverse complement strand
ATGATAAACACAGTTTCGTAAAACCAATAATGTGAATTGCGCCAATTCTGTTTTTCTAAAACAAACTGTCCTTGAAACGAAAATACACGAACGAAGTGAGTGGATTTTCGCTTCAACGCAGTATGAACTACAGTGGGATATGAATGTGAAAATCCATAAATACAGCAGGGCGGATTCCGACCCTAACTACAAATGTTGTTTTCCCGTTCATATTTCACCGCCGTTCAAACGATGTCGGCGTGAAATGCTTATCGCTTTCGCTCTGCGCATTTCACGCCGAGGATAGTTTTGTAAGGAAAAATAGAAATAGGCGCAATTCACATTTTAGGTTTACGGAACTGATTTCTCATATCCGTTTTACCTTTTTGATGTGAATTGCGCCTTTTATTTGTTAGTGATTACGCTATTGCAACAAGCTTTTCGCTGTTAGTTTAGGGTATTTCGCTCTCTGCGGAGAGCGACCAAAGGGCTTCCGCCCTCTGGACACCTGACAAGCTGTGCTCAGCTTGACCAGCTGCTTGGCTTCGCAACGCCGTACAAATGTCAGCTCCGCAAATAATTACGCATTACGCATTAAGCATTACGCATTAAAGCGATATTCCCCTCTCCAACGATATCCGCAAGCTTTTCAAGCAAATCTTCGGTTATATTCACGCCGTCGGCTGATTTCGGGCGGACATATTTCTTTATATCCTCAAAATAGAAATTCAGCTTTCCTTCGCCTTTATAATTTCGGCAAAGCTCGGCTGCTCGGGTTATCTTTTCCTTATCCGTACTCATACAGCGGATAAAAAGTCCGCTTTTTGCGGCAAGTCCGACATACTGTGCGGCAGGAATGACCGTTTCGGCGAGTATTTTCGGTTCTTCGTCCTTATATGAGAGCTTTCCTTTGAGGTAAACTATGCTGTCGGCACGGATAAGCTGAACGCTTTGGGCGTAGACTTCGGGGAAGAAGATGACCTCGCACTCGCCGCCGTTGTCCTCAACGGTCGAGAACGCCATTTGTGCGCCTTTTTTGGTGTTATGCTGTTTGACCGAGGTTATCATACATATCAGCTGCACGGGTGCGCCGTCTTTCGGGTGATTTTCCGAGAAGAAGCTGTGTATCGTGTTATGCTTTGCGGCGGCGGAAATAAGCCTGAACTCATCGAGGGGGTGACCCGAGATATACATTCCGACTGCCTCTTTTTCGTACATTAACAGCGTTTTCAGCGGATATTCCTCCGTTCGGTGGAGGTTATCTATCATTGACGGCGAATCATCACCGCCGACTGAATCGAAAAAGCTCATCTGCCCCTCGATATTATTCCGCACGTCGGTTTGGAGGGCGATGAAAATTCGGTCGTAGTTCTCCATCATCTCACGGCGGTTGAGTGCGAAGCTGTCGAATGCGCCGCATTTTATAAGGCTTTCTACCGCCTTTCGGTTTACGTCCTTTCCGCTCATTCTTCGGCAGAATTCATCGAGTGAGCGGAACGTACCGCCTTTTCTGCGCTCTTCAATGATATTGTCGATAGCCGTTCTGCCGAGGTTTCTCACTGCGAGCAGACCGAAGCGGATACCGTTCTCATCTGCTGTAAAGCCTGCGCCGCTTCTGTTGATATCGGGGCAGAGTATTTTCACGCCGTTCTTTTCGCAGAGTGCGATATCGTCAATAAGCTTTCCCTGAGAAGCAAACTCGTTCGTCATGACCTGCGCCATATACTTTTTATAATAGTGGCATTTGAGGTAAGCCGTCTGATACGCAACGTGGGCATAAGCGGCGGCGTGGGATTTATTGAACGCATACGAAGCGAAGCTTGACATTTCGTTGAAAATATCCTCGGCGGTTTCGGCAGGAACTCCGTTTTTAACTGCGCCGTCGATGAAAACGCTGCGCTCCTTTTCCATAACGTCAGCCTTTTTCTTAGCCATTGCCCTGCGCACAAGGTCTGCTCTGCCGTAGGAATAGCCTGCGAGCTTTCGGCATATCTGCATGACCTGCTCCTGATAAACTATACAGCCGTAGGTGACGTTCAGTATATCTTCGAGCAGGGGGTGCTTGTAGGTTATCTTTTCGGGGTGACGCTTGTTTTCGATATAACGTGGGATACTGTCCATAGGGCCGGGGCGGTAGAGCGAAAGCACGGCGATGAGATCCTCTATCGACTCGGGTCTGAGCCGTTCAAGAACCTGCTTCATTCCTGCGCTTTCAAACTGGAAAACAGCGTCCGATTCGCCTGCGGAAAGCATCGCAAAGACCGCTTCGTCATCGAGCGGAATTTTATCGATATCAAATTTCGGTTCAGTCCTGCGAATGTCCTTGACCGTTCCGTCAATGACCGTGAGGTTTCGCAGTGCGAGGAAGTCCATTTTCAGCAAGCCGAGGCTTTCGAGGATATTCATCGGGTACTGCGTTACTATTGCGCCGTCATTTTTCTGCACGGGAACATGATCGCTCACGGGCGCATCGGAGATAACAACGCCTGCCGCATGGGTCGAAGCGTGACGGGGCATACCCTCTATCTTTTTAGCCGTATCTATAAGCTCGTGAACATCGCTGTCGGACATATAAAGCTTTTTCAGCTCGGGACTGTTTTCAAGCGCACGGTCGAGCGTTGTGTGAAGCTCAAACGGGATAAGCTTTGCGACCTCGTCCGTTTTCTGATAGGACATTTCCATGACCCGTCCAACGTCACGAATTGCCGCCTTTGCCGCCATTGTTCCGAACGTTATTATCTGCGCAACACGGTCACTGCCGTATTTCCGCACGACATAATCAATGACAAGCTGGCGTTTTTCATAGCAGAAGTCGATATCAAAATCGGGCATCGAAACACGCTCGGGATTGAGGAAACGCTCAAAGAGCAGATCATACATCATCGGGTCGATGTTCGTTATGCCGATGCAGTAAGCCGCAATGCTTCCTGCGCCCGAACCTCGCCCCGGACCTACGGGGATATCGTGCGTTTTCGCATAGTTGACAAAATCCCACACGATAAGGTAGTAATCGGTATACCCCATTTTGATTATAACGTCAAGCTCATATTCAAGGCGCTCTTCGTAAGCCTTCGGCGGCACTTCGCCATAGCGCTTTTTCAATCCGTCCCTGCAAAGCCGAACGAAATACGCTTTGTTGTCGGTCACGCCCTCGGCTTCGTAACGGGGAAGCTTTATCTTGCCGAACTCGAATTCAACATTGCATCGCTCGGCGATTTTCACGGTGTTTTCTATCGCATCAAGATGATTCGGGAAAAGCCTTGCCATTTCATCGTGCGTTTTCATATAAAATTCGGCAGTCGGAAAAGCGAGCGGTGTCGGCTGACTGAGCGGCGTGTTCGTCTGAATTGCGATCAGTACACGCTGGATCTTCGCATCGGCTTTGGTAATATAATGTGCATCGTTGGTTGCGCAGAGCGGTATCCCCGTTTCGGCGGAAAGTCTGAACAGAAGCGGCAGGACGGACATTTCCTCACGGATCCCGTGGTTCTGTATCTCGATATAATAATTGCCCTCGCCGAAGATATCACGGTACAAAAGTGCAGTTTCCTTTGCCTTGTCATATTCGCCGTTGGTAAGCAGACGGGGCAGCTCTCCTGCGATACAGCCCGAAAGTGCGATCAAACCCTTGCTGTATTTTTGCAGAACTTCGACATCGACTCTCGGCTTGTTGTAAAATCCCTCGGTATAGCCGATCGAAACAAGCTTTACAAGGTTATGATAACCCTCGTTGTTTTCGCAGAGCAGTACAAGGTGATAAGGCTTTCCGTCCAAGCCCGAAATTTTATCGAAGCGTGTTCGTGGTGCAACATAGACCTCGCAGCCGATAACAGGCTTTATCCCCTGCGCCTTTGCCTCATTATAAAATTCGACCGCAGCATAAAGATTGCCGTGGTCGGTGACAGCGACAGCGTTCTGCCCGAGTGCCTTTGCCCTTGCGACAAGGTCTTTTATGCGGCAAGCACCGTCAAGCAGGCTGTATTCGCTGTGAAGATGAAGATTCACAAAATTATCCATAATTATTCTTCTGTTTCGGTTTCGTTGTATTCCTCACGGAGCTGTTCGGCAAGTGCGGAAATTCGCTTTAAGCGGTGGTTCACGCCCGAACGTCCGAGCGGCTTTTCCAGCTCCTCGCCAAGCTCTTTGAGCGACATTTCGGGAAATTCGAGCCTGACCTCGGCAATTTCGGCAAGGTCGGGCGGCATATTTTCCATACCTATCTTATCGGCTATGTACTCAATGTCAGCGATCTGCTTGTCGGAGGCTTTGAGCGTTCGGTCGATGTTCGCCGCATCGCAGTTGGCAATTCGGTTCGCCTTGTTGCGGACGTCTTTGAGGATTTTCACGTTCATAAGCTCTATCGAGGACATCGTTGCGCCCATAAAGGTGATAAGATCCTCTATAACCTCGCTGTCCTTCATATAGATAACATGGTTGCCCTTTCGCTCGGTCGATTTTACGTTGAAGCCTATCTCGCCGAGAAGCTCCGTCAGATCGAGCATAAGGTTATAATACGGCACGGAAAATTCGAGATGATAGTCCTTTAGTGGCTCGGAAATACTTCCGCAGGATAAAAATGCGCCTGCGACAAAGGCGAAAACGTCATTATTGTTGATATTTTCACGCTGTATCCGATGGATAAGACTGCGGCTCGAAATATGAAAGCGGTAGATTATTTCCTCACGGTCTTCAAGCTTTTCAATGCTCAAAGTGTATAGGACCGTGTTGTTTTTCTTCTCATTGCTCGAAACCGTCACGACCTTGTGACATTCAAGGACATCGTCCGCAAGCTCGCAGAACAAATTGCAGACCATATCGTTCTCCGTCTGGAAAACGATACTGTCTGCATCAAAATTTTTGCAGAAAAGAAGCATACCGTAAAGGCAGGCGAACTTTCTGTCACGGTCGGTCATAAGGCCGCACAATTCTTTTTTAACGGAATATGAAAACGACATAGGTATTCCCTTACTTTTTGTTTATATCTCGGTGGCATATTCGGCTGCGAACGCCATTTTCCTGCAAATGCTTGAAAATAGCCTCGGCAAAGGTAACGCTGCGGTGCTTTCCTCCGGTACAGCCGAACGCAATGACAAGCTGGCTCTTTCCCTCACGATGATAAAGCGGAATGAGAAAGTCGATAAGGTCGGTGAGCTTTTTCAGCAGCTCCTTTGACTGATCGAACTGCATAACATAGCCGCTCACGCACTCTTCAAGACCCGTATGCTCTTTGAGTTCGGGGATATAGAAAGGATTCGGCAGGCAGCGCACGTCAAAAACAAGGTCAGCCTCTCTTGCACAGCCGAATTTCGTACCGAAAGACATTACCTTTACGACCATTGAATCGTTCGGATTGTCGAGGAAAAGCGTATAAAGCGTTTCTTTGAGCTGTGCCATTGAAAGGTCGGAGGTGTCTATGTAGTAATCGGCATTTTCACGCACCGACATAAGCATCTGGCGCTCGGTCGTGATAGCACGGAGCAGATTTCCGTGTGTTTGCTCGTCAAGAGGGTGTCTGCGGCGGGTTTCCTTGTATCTTCTTATAAGAACATCATCGGAAGCATCGAGGAAAAGTATCTTATAGTCAAGTCCGTTTTCCTTGAAGTAGGCGATGCCCTCGTCAAGCTCAAGGAAAAGCTCCCCTCCTCGGATATCGGTGACGATAGCGACATTGTGGGTCATCTTATCCGATTTTATGCATATCTCGGCAAACTTCGGGATAAGCTGCGGAGGAATGTTGTCGATGCAGTAATATCCGATATCTTCGAGGACGTTTATTACGCCCGATTTTCCCGAACCCGAAAGTCCCGTTACTATGAGAAATTTCATTTTCCGTATTCCTCCCTCTCCGAAATGATGATAGGTTCACATTCAAGCTTATAGCCCGTTTTTTCGGCAACGGTGCGTTTTACCTCGGCTATAACAGCCATTACATCGTCAAAGCTTGCTCCGCCTCGGTTTATGACGAAGCCGCTGTGCTTCTCGCTGACCTGCGCATTTCCGACCGTGAAGCCTTTCAGTCCGCACTCCTCGATAAGCTGTGCGGCATACGCTCCCTCGGGACGCTTGAACGTGCTGCCTGCGCTTGGAAATTCAAGCGGCTGCTTTGAGCGGCGTTTTTCCATAAGCTCGCTCATTCTTGCTTTTATGCTGTTTTTATCGGCTTTTTGAAGCCTGAACTCAGCCGAAAGTATGACCTCGCCGCTGTCCGTAAAACGGCTGTGACGGTAGGACATTTCCAGCTCGTCTGCGGAATATTCGTGAATATTTCCGTTTGTGTCAAGCGCAGTTACCGAAGTGAGAACATCTTTCATCTCGCCGCCGTAAGCTCCTGCGTTCATATATACCGCTCCGCCGACGCTGCCGGGGATACCGTAGGCAAATTCAAGTCCCGAAAGTCCGTTGTCAAGCGCAAAGCCGCAAAGCTTCACGAGCGGAACTCCTGCGAAACAGCGTATCGTATCTTCGCCGACCATCTCGGGTGCAGAGCCGTTGATGCGGAATATCACCAAGTCCGTTTTTCTGTCATCGGCGAGGATATTTGAACCCTTTCCGAAGACGAAATACGGTATATTATTTTTCGCCGCAAACGGAATAAGCCGCTGACATTTCTGAACAGAATCGAGTTCAAAAAGTGCAGCAGCTTCGCCGCCTATGCGAAAGGTCGTGTAGTCTTTCAGCAAAGGCTTTAATTCCACCTTGCAGCCTGCTTTTTCTGCTTCATCGATAAGAAGCTTCAGGTTGTCATTCATAAATTTTACCCCATAGATAAAAAGGTATTTTGCTTATACTAATTTTTAAACTGAAAGTGTACAAAAAATCAAGCAAAAGCTCGTAGCTGTTTAACAGCTTTATATGGCTTTTGCGCCGATTTTTTGTCTACACTTTGATTAAAAATTTGTATTTGATCAGCCGAAAATTTTTCCGTGTCTGCTTTGGATATAAGCATAAAGTCTGTCCCAGTCGGCGTTTACGACAAGCTTTTCGGGCAGACCTATCTCCTCCGCAAGTTTGAGTGATTCCGTCACATCGCCGACGATAGTGCAGAAATGTGCGTCCGTGTTTATGACAACGGGTATCTCATATTTCCTGCATATACGGATAATTTCACGGTAATTTTCACGGGTGTTTTTCCAGAGGATAGTGCTTTCGTTTATCTCGACAAGCCGTCCGCACTCCTTAAATTTTTTCAGGCATTTTTCATAGTCGAACGGACAAACGACCGTTGCGCAGTGTCCGATAACGTCGATATCGTCATTCTCGGCAAGCTTTAAATACATATTCGTATGCTCCTCAAAGCTTGCAGGCTTCAGCATATCCTTGTGGAAGGATGCGATCACCCAGTCGAGGGCGGCACATTCCTCGTGCGGAAAATCGATATTGCCCTCATAGTCTATTATACTCGATTCTGCGCCGTATATGATCTTTACTCCGTTGACTTCTCTCGGGATCGCCTTGTGTAGATTGTGGAAATGCCAGACGTGAGGGCCGTCCGTTGATGCAGGTGTATGGTCGGTTATTGCAACAGCGGAAAGTCCTTTCTGTGCGGCAACGTCAACAATTTCCTTAATTGTCGAAAATCCGTGAGTTGAAGCGACCGTATGCGTGTGCAGGTCTGCGATTATTTTCATATCAATAAATATCCCACTTTTTAATAGTTTCCTTGTGATCCATTTCAAGACCGAGGTTGTCAAGAAGCTCCTGCGCTGCGTTGTAGCCCATCTTCTTCTGACGGTTGTTCATAGCGGCAACCTCGAGGATAACGGCAAGATTTCTGCCGGGCTTTACAGGGATCGTTGCGCAGGGAACTTTTACGCCGAGGATCGAGGTGTATTCGCTGTCAACGCCCATTCTGTCGTAAACTTTTTCGCTGTCCCAAGGTTCGAGCTCAACGATCATATCGATCTTTTCCGTGACCTTAACAGCACCCATACCGAACAGACGGCGTGCGTTTACGATGCCGATACCTCTGATCTCAAGGAAGTGTCGGATATTTTCGGGTGAAGAACCGACAAGGCTTATGTTTGATACCTTTCTTATTTCAACAGCATCATCGGCAACAAGACGGTGACCTCTCTTGATAAGCTCAACAGCAGTTTCGCTCTTCCCTACGCCGCTTTCGCCGAGGATAAGCATACCCTCGCCGTATACTTCGATAAGAACGCCGTGACGTGTTATTCTCGGAGCGAGGTGTAGGTTGAGGAATGCGATGAGCGCAGACATAAAGCTTGAAGTGCTTTCCTTTGAGCGGAGAAGCGGAACTTCATACTTCTGCGCGATAGTCACCATTTCGGGGAAATACGGCAGCTCACGGGAGATGATGAGCGCAGGGATATGCTGTGCAAAGAGCATATCAAGGCGCTCCGTTCTCGTCTGCTCGTCAAGCGTTGCAAGGTAGGCGAACTCCATTTTTCCGAGTATCTGTATTCTTGCGTTGCTGAAATATTCGTAGAAGCCCTGGAGCTGAAGTCCCGGACGGTTTACGTCATTTTCATCTATGAGTATCTTTGAAGCGTCCTGCGGAAGATATATCGCTTCAAGGTTGAATTCGTCAATAATAGCTTTGAGTTCAATGGTAAATTTCTTTTCAGCCATTTTCTTGTTCCTCTTTCATTTTATCAGCAGAATTTATTGAGATTTGCGTCATATTCAAAGCCTGCGGCGGAAAGCTTCGCCGTGATATCGGCTTTGCTTGCATCGAGGTCGTCACAAAGTTCGTCAAGGCTTGCGTATTTGTCACGGAGCATTGTGTTCACATAGCTTAAAAGCATAAAAGGGTCATTCGGCAAAGACATAGTTTTCTCCTTAAAGACAGATAACACCGCTGCGGAAAACCGTAACGGTGTTGTTATGGGGTCTGCGCAGACCGCACGGGAATATTCTTTTTCGTTTGGTCTGTCAGAAACCCTTATTTTAGTAAAGGAACTTCATCAGCTTGGACTTTTCGGAGGCGAATTCTTCATCGTCCATCAAGCCCTCATCGTGCATAGCTTTGAGCTTTTTAACGGCTGTCTGGAATTCCTCAAGCGACATCTTTTCTCCGTCCTTCGGAGTTGGGATATCAAGAGTCTTTTCTTTCTTTTCAGCGGATTTTTCTTCCTGCTTGGATTCAGCCTTGGCAGGTTCTTTTTCGGGTTCTTTCTCAGGCTGCTTCGGAGGTTCGGGTTTATGCGTCGGAACGATCTTCGGTTCTTCGATAACGTCCTCGCTGACATCGACTACGCCGATCTCTTCGATAGTTTCGCTCGGGATAAAGCCGGGATTCTCGACAGTCTGCGCTTCGGGCAGATCGGAAGTATCGGGGATAACGATCTCATCGAACGAATCTGTGAGAGGAACTTCGGACGTCTTTTCTTCGACAGCTTCTTCGAGTATGGAAACATCAGCTTCGGGAGCGGCTTCAAGGATATCGTCGATCTCAACGGCATCGGAGTGCTTTGCAGACGGTTCTTCCCTGATCGGCTCTTCCGCTACAGGCTCTTCAGCCTTTTTCTCTGGAACGATAGGTGTGAAATCGTCCAGACCGAGGATATCGGCAACGGTGAAATCTTCGCCCTTCTTAGACTTTTTGTCCTGCTTGTCATAATCGGCGGTAGCATTGAGGAATTCCTCATCGGCTGCTTTTTTAAGACGCTCACGCTCTTTCTGCTTCTCTTCTTCGCTCGGCTGCTTTCTCGGAGCGTGTTTTCTGTCGTAATCAGCCTTTGCATCGTTGATAAGGCGCATGATCTCCTCCGCATTCGGAAAATGAGGGAGGATTATTCTCTTTCTTGACGGAACGCCCTTTTCGACCTCGTCGCACTGAATGTTGATCGGCTGGCTCTTATTATTGGTATTGATCGAGAGCTTTGTGATATCTTCAAAACCGCATACATACTTTCCGTATTCGGGATCGTCTTCCTTAGTTCCCTTCTGAATGCAGATATAGCCTGCGCCGTAGATATGTGCGGCAGTTATGGTAACAGTGATATCGAGCGGCTTTGAAAAAACACTTTCCTTGTAGATCGTTTCAAAGCTTGCGAGCTTTTTTTCACTGTAAACATTTGTCTGATCGTCCATTTGTAACACCACTTTCAATAATAATACCGGCAGCTATGCGAAAAAAAGCCGCAAAAAACTGTCCGCAAACGTATTATCAAAAATACTTCACAAGTATTATAGCATATTTTCTAACATTAGTCAAATAATATTAATAAAAACAGGTATAGAATTTAGCGATATTTTTTTAGCTATTTATACAAAAATATACTTAAATCTGATTTTTATTTTTATGTGGTTTTCCAAAAAATTGATAAGGAACGTCCTTTTCCACTATCTATTATATGTGATTTTCGTCCAAAAATAACAGACGCAAAAACCCGTTTTGACAAAAATCCAATAGCAAAAAATATTTTATATGGACAACTGCATAAAAATGATATATAATGAAAGTATTACACAAAATCACGCTGAAAGGTTGCTTTGAATGGAACTCAATTATATAAATACGACAAACATCAATTCGGGACTGGAAAACGATGCGGCAGGCTTCATCAAAAGCTCCGAAAGCATCTACCGGGATCAGCTCCGCATCGCCGCAGAAAAAATTTATATGAGCCGTGAGGAACGTCCGCTCGTGCTGCTTTCGGGTCCGTCAGGCTCGGGCAAGACCACAACTGCACTTCGGCTTGCGGCGCTTCTCGGCAACAAAGGCTTGCAGGTACACACGCTTTCGATGGATAATTATTTTCTCCCTGCAGACGCAGCCGAATTTCCCGTTGACGAAAACGGCAGGATCGACCTTGAATCGCCGTACAGACTGGATATACCGATGTTTTCCGAGCATCTTGAAAAGCTTTCAAAGGGCGAACCCGTCGAGATGCCCGTCTTTGATTTCAATACGCAATCACGCTCCGATTTTATCCCCGTTGCACGAAAAAGCAACGAGATAATCATCATCGAGGGCATACACGCACTCAACCCCGAAGTCACGGGCGATTCTGACGATTTCACGACCTGTATGTACGTCAGCGTAAGAACAAGAATCCGCACAAAGTTCGGCTATACGCTTCACCCGAGAAAAATACGCCTTATGCGCAGGCTCAACCGTGACCGTCTTTTCCGCTGCCGCAGCCTTGAAGATATTTTCGATATGTTCGAGAGCGTCACCAAAGGCGAGGAAAAATACATTATGCCGTACAAAAAGCGTGCGACTATCGAGATCGACTCGTTTATCCCCTACGAAGCGTCCGTTTATGCAAAAATGCTCAGAAATGATGTTGAAAAAAGCCGTGAAGCCTTTGCCGCTATCGAGGACGGCGATGTTATGCTCAAAGTCCTCACCGAGCTTGAACCGCTTTCGGAGGAGCTTGTGCCGTCCGATTCGCTTGTCCGTGAATTTATCGGCGGCAGCAGCTTAAATTATTGATTTTATGGAGTAGAAAATGGCAGGAAAATTATATGTTGTCGGAACGCCGATAGGAAACCTCGGCGATATGACCTACCGTGCGGTGGAAACGCTCGAAAAGGTCGATTTTATTTGCGCCGAGGACACAAGAGTGACCTTGAAGCTTCTGAATTATTTTGAGATAAAAAACAAGCTCGTCAGCTTTCACGAACATTCATCGAGGCAGATATGCGAGGGCATTGTTTCACGTATACTGGACGGTGAAAACTGCGCTGTCGTTTCGGACGCAGGTATGCCCTGCATCTCCGACCCGGGAGCAGATCTTATCGCACTCTGCGTTGAAAATAATATTGAAACCGAGGTAGTCCCCGGTCCTACGGCGATGGCATCTGCTGTTGCGCTTTCAAACATCTCCTCGGCAAGATTTGCGTTCGAGGGATTTTTGTCCGTGACGAAAAAGCAGCGCTATGAGCATCTCCGATCGGTCGCACACGACCCTCACACGCTCGTTTTCTACGAAGCACCGCACAAGCTTCTCGCAACACTCAGGGATATGCTTGAATATTTCGGCGACAGAAAAATTTCGCTCTGCCGTGAGCTTACGAAGATACACGAGGAAGTCGTTCGCACAACGCTTTCCGAAGCGATAGAGATGTACGAAGCAATGCCGCCGAAGGGCGAGTTCGTTCTCGTTGTCGAGGGCTGCAAAGAGGAAGAAAGCACCGCTGCGCTCACTCTCGAACAGGCTGCCGAGCAGGCGCAGAAGCTCATTGATTCGGGCGTTAAGCCGTCCGAAGCCTGCAAGGAAACAGCGGCTCTCACGGGTTTCAAAAAGAGCGACATTTACAGCTTTATCATAAACGGTGGCAATGAATGAGAACTCACATTTTCGGCAGCGGCAGCACTCACATCTACATAGGCATAATGAGCGGCGAAGAGAGCAAAGCCGAGGAAGTTTACACTCTCGCCAAGCAGCTTTCGGGTGCTGATCTCACGCTTATCGCGTTTGAAACGGAAAACTGGAACGATGAGCTTTCACCGTGGTATGCGCCTGCCGTTTTCGGTGATGAAGATTTCGGCGGAAACGCCCCAAAAACGCTTGAAGTGCTGAAAAATGACATTGTTCCGACCGTTGAAAATGAAACGGGCAGCCCCGAAAGGCGTTTTATCGGCGGATACTCCCTTTCGGGACTTTTTGCGCTCTGGTGCTGTTATGAATGTGACCTTTTTGACGGTGCGGCAAGCTGTTCGGGTTCGCTCTGGTTTCCGAAGCTTGACAAATACATCGAAAGCAGACACGTTCCAAGCGGAAAGTTCTATTTCAGTCTTGGCGACAAGGAGCCAAAGACAAAAAACAAGGTCATGTCGGCAGTTGGTGACATGACCTTGAAGATATACAACAAATTCAGCGAAGCAAACACCGACTGCAAGTACGAATCCAACAGCGGAGGTCACTTTAAGGACTGCGCTCTGCGGCTTGCAAAGGGTGTGGCATTTCTTGCGGAGGATTAGTCCAAAAAATCGGATATTGCCCCAACGAACGAGCCTATGATCGTGATGATAACAGCGATAGTTATTATCACCCCGACAAGATTTCCTTTTCCTGCGGAAGAAGTGTTGGCGGTATTGTTTGTCGGGTTGTACGGTCGGTAGCCCTCGGGGATATGTACGCCCTCGCCCCGCTCGGTTCGGTTGTAGGTGACTTTATCGTGGGTATGGTTTTCGAGCGAATCGCAGTTTATGGCGGCATTGTTGGAAACGAAATCCTCGCCCCACACGGCAGAGCCGCAGTGTGAACAGAAGTCGTCGTCCTTACTCATTTTATGGCAGTTTTTACAGTATGTCATTTTTATCCCCTCTCTTATATCGTTGTTTTACAGAAAACGGCTGCAGGATCGATGCAGCCGTTTTTATTTATTTTACTGTAGGGGACGGGTTTCCCGTCCCGTTTTAATGATGCGTTGAACATTGACAAATACCCTGCTTTTCGGTTATGGAATCTGCCGCTACGCCACAATGTCATTTTCCTTTTATGTATCACCGTTGTTCAAACAATGTCGGCGTGAAATGCTTATCGCTTCCGCTCTGCGCATTTTATGCCGAGGATAGTTTAATTTAGGAAAATAGAATTTGGCGCAATTCACATTTTGGGTTTACGAAACTGATTTCTCATATTTTGTTTTCCATATTTGTTGTGAATTGCGCCTTTTTAGCTCTTACTGATTACGCTATTGCGGCAATGTCTAATTTGTCGGTTTATAGAGTTTCGCTCTCTGCGGAGAGCGACAAGGGACGCTGTCCCCTTGACCCCTGCCACCCTTTAAAAAGCGTGGACGTAAACTTTATTTTCTTTTTTGTTGCTTGTTACTTTTTATTCAGCAAGAAGCTTTTCTGCGCTTGCGATCTTTACTGCGAGGCAGAAGATATCGATAGCCTGTTCAAGCTCTGCGAGCGGTGGGAATGTCGGTGCTATTCTTATATTCTTATCATCGGGGTCTTTCTTATATGGATACGTTGCGCCTGCGCCTGTGAGGACAACTCCTGCTTCCTTACAAAGCTCGACAACACGCTTTGCGCAGTCGTTCAATGTATAGACGGAGATGAAGTAGCCGCCGTTCGGCTTATGCCATGTGAGAACTCCGAGTTCGCCGAGTTCCTTTTCAAGTGCATTGAGAACGAGCTCAAACTTAGGAGCGATAAGCTTCTTGTGCTGTTCCATTTTAGCCTTGATGCCGTCAAGGTTCTTGAAGTAGCGGACATGGCGGAGCTGGTTGATCTTATCGTAGCTTATATACTGCATACCGAGGATCTTTTCGATCTGTGCGATATTAGCCTTTGAAGCTGCCATTACTGCAACACCTGCGCCGGGGAAGCTGATCTTCGATGTTGAAGCGAATTCAAACACCATATCCTCCTTGCCCGTCTTTTTGCACTCGTCAAAGATATTGAGGAGAGTATCGGGTGTATCTGTAAGGTGGTGAACGCAGTAAGCGTTATCCCAGAAAATACGGAAATCCTTAGCCTTTGGAGAAAGGTTTGCGAAGCGCTTTACCGTTTCATCGGAATAAGTGATGCCGTCGGGGTTGGAGTACATAGGAACGCACCAGATACCCTTGATGGATTCATCTTCGGAAACAAGCTTCTCTACCATATCCATATCGGGGCCTGTCGGAGTCATGGGAACGGTTATCATTTCGATGCCGAAGCACTCGCAGATACCGAAATGGCGGTCATAACCGGGGGCAGGACAGAGGAACTTTACCTTGTCGAGCTTGCACCAAGGCTTTTCGCTGCCGAGAACGCCGTGTGTCATTGCTCTTGCAACCGAATCATACATAAGTGAAAGGCTTGCGTTGCCACCGACAATGATCATTTCGGGGTCAACTCCGAGCATTTCGGCGAAAAGCTTCTTTGCCTCGGGAATACCCGTGAGAACGCCGTAATTGCGGGCATCCGTGCCGTCCTCGCACTTCATATCGGACTTGCTGTTGAGTGTATCGAGCATATCCATTGTGATATCGAGCTGATCTGCGCCCGGCTTGCCTCTTGCCATATTGAGCTTAAGACCCTTTGCTTTGTAAGCTTCGTAAGCCTTTTCGCTTTCAGCCTTGAATTCTTCGAGCTGTGCCTTGTTCATTTCTTTAAGCAGCATAATGAAATCTTCCTTCCCATTCAAAAAGTTCTTCCAAACTTCGTAAAATTACACAAATTACAGCTGTTTTTTTAATGATGATTTATTCCCTTGAAAAACAGTTGTACTCCCTACAAATACATTTTTATATTCGTGCTATATATTATAATATAGCATTTGCAGGAAAAATGCAAGTCTTTTCAAAAGCTTTTGCATATTGTTAATATTTTATTCATTATTTTACTGCATAAAGATTTGTTTCCCACGCAGGAATATAAAGCTGATGACGGACATACAGCTTTAGGTTCGGATCAAGTTCAAGCAGCTGAAGAGGTATCGCAAACAAGTCCTCGTTTCGGTGATAAAGTGCGGAAATGACGTTCGCACCGCCTTTGATATGACGTTTTGCTCCCTCAATGGCTTCACGTTCCGAACCCTCAACGTCCAGTTTTATGAGCGTGACCTGCTTATCTATCGCATTATCGACCGAGAGCGCAGTCGTTTCTATCTCACCATTGGAGGAATTCTGCGACATTCTGCCCTCGTTTTTGGTGAAACGGAGAACGGTATCTTCGTTCCATGCGGCGGCGTTGAAAGTCGTTATATCGTGAAGCTCCTCGGTGTTTTTGCAGAGCTTTCGGAAATTCTTCGGGTTCGGTTCAAAGGCGTAGATATGCTCATATTCGCAATTTGCAGCTTCGGCAAATTCAAGCGCCGTATCACCGTTGTATGCGCCGAGGTCAACGTATCTTTCGTTTTTTCCGAGCTTCACGAGTGAAGAATATACCTCGCTTTTCGGTGAAGTGCAGGCATTGAGATACTCTATTTTTCCGCTTATTTTGAAATTTATCACGTTTTCATAAGTCTTTCGTGAGATTTCGTCCGCAAGTCTTTCATAAACAGCTTCAAACTTTTCCTTGTTTTCGCAGAAGTAATCATAATCGAACAAGCCGCCGCCCGCAACGGGAACATCGGGCGCAAGCAGCAGATGCCGTTCGGCGATGCTGTTCACACGCTTATAAAGGCTCTCATAGCCTGCGGCGAACGCAAGAACTATAACAAAATCGTCCACAAGCTGTTCTATCTGCGAAAGCTTATGCACAAGATGTCCCTCAAAGCTGTGACCTCGGACGAATTCGTCGCTTGCGAAAAACCCTGCGGTCGGGATATTGTATTTTTCAAAGACGGAGAGAATTTTCAGCGCACCGTCGCCCATTCCGTATATGAAAATCGGCAGGTCGGTATTCCGCAGGAACTCCCAGCAGCTTTGCTTTTCTTTTATTTCAAGTGCCATTTCCGTCACCCGTCAAATTCATCATCATCGTTATGGTCGCAATGACAATCGTGATCGCCGATGTCTGCGCCGATCATATCTCTGCCCCGCACCCTGTAGCGGTCACGCTGGATATCAACATTCTCTTCAAGCAGCTCCATGAACTGTCTTGGTGCTTTTATCGACTTTATAACCTTAACGGGAGTATCGACATCACGGCAGTTTACCGTGACCGTTCCGCAGCCGAAAAGACGCTCGCCGAACGACAGATTCAGGCTCTTGTCGGAAACCCGATAAAGCTCGATCTCGTCCTCGTGTATTGAAAGAAAGCCCGTCTGCGTGATAAGCTTCTTTTCGGTGAGGATATAGCGTGTGAATGAAAGCGGCAGACCGAGGAATGTTCTTTTTTTATCAGTCCAGATATAGTCAAAATCTATTCTTGCCATAAAATGACCTCCATAAGAATTTTTCGCATAAAATACACTTTAATTATAATACAATTAAAAAGATATGTCAACGAAATTCCGAGCAACCCAACTTTTCACGAAACCGAGGTCATTTTTATGGAAATTTATATCGTACAGCAAGGCGACACCGTTTCATCTGTCGCCGCACGCTTCGGAGTATCTCCGCAGAGGATAATTGCCGATAATTCACTTGCGTTCCCCGATGCGACGGCGGTCGGGCAGGCGCTTCTGATACTTATTCCCGAAGTCGTTCACACCGTTCGGAGAGGCGAAACGCTCGAAAGCATCGCCCGTGACTATGGAACGACCGTGCGCAGACTTCGGCGGAACAATCTCGGTCTGACCTCGCGCGAATATATTTACGAGGGCGAAACTATCGTTATCAGCTATGAAAATGAGCGTTCGGGAAATCTAAGTCTGAGCGGCTTTGTTTATCCGGGAGTGAATCGGAACATACTCCGTCAGGCTGCGGTTTTTGCGGAGTATATCATTGTTTTCGGCTATGGCTTTGAGCCTGACGGAACGCTCATTATCCCGAACGACAGTGAAGTGATAAGCATTTCAAAGCAGTTCGGTTCAAAGGTGCTGCTGAGCCTTTCCCTTGTCGGTGCAGACGGCGGTTTTTCATCGGAAAAGCTTGCGCCGCTTTTGAACGATATTGGATTTCAGGATCGTGTGCTTTCGCAGATGATCGATGTAATAAGGCGCAAGGGTGCAGACGGAATGGACATCGATATGGAGTATATCCCTGCGGCGTACAAGGACGGCTTTTCGGCTTTCGTGCAAAACGCCGCCGACCGCCTTAACGCTGAGGGCTTGGTGCTGAACATTGATCTCGCCCCGAAAACGAGCGCAGATCAGCAGGGTACGCTCTACGAGGCTCACAACTACGCATCGCTCGGCGCAAGTGCCGATCTTGCGTTTCTTATGACCTATGAATGGGGATATCAATATCACTATACAAGATATATGTAAAAAGAGCAGGACATTAAATCCTGCTCTTTAAACTTATCCTCTTTCCCCTAAAAGCTTCAGAGTGGGAGGTTTGCTTTCATTTATGTGTTGTGATCGCTTC
>URTF01000041.1 GCA_900550695.1 uncultured Ruminococcus sp. | reverse complement strand
CCTATAAAATGTGAATTGCGCTTATTCTTTATGTTCGGAACAACTATCCTCGGCAGATAAACGTGAGGAACAAAGTGACGAGCGTTTATCGCCAACGGGATATGAGCGGCGTTTTTTCTTTTAGCAATCAAGTCTTAAAATCTTTTTTTAGATTTGCATAAATGAAATATACTTTTTCGACTTCGACAAACTGTAGCTATTGAAAGCAGCTTGATATGTTTTTTGCGCAGATTTTTGTCTATAGCTTTTTGGTGGTTAGTATTAATATTGACTTTTATATAAAAAATTATTCATTATGTAAAAACAGATTTGAAAGGCTCTTGCCGATAAGACCGCCGCTGTAGACGGCTTCGTCAATGCTGTTTGCATGACCGCCGACTTCGATGAGCAGCGAACCTGCGGTGAGATCTTGGTTATAGAACCTGTCATCGAACAGAACGGGACGTGTCAGACCGCTGAAATCGGATTCAAGCTGCTGCTGAAGTGCCGATGCAAAGCGGAAATTGCTCATGTAATGCGGAAGTCTGCCGCTGCCGTCGTCGCAGCAGCTTATTATCATCACCTGAGCGGCGTTTTTGCCGTTGATCTCGGCAGTCGGGGCAATTCTTGTGCCGTCCTCACGCTCGATAGCGTCACGGTGGATATCGAGAACGACTTTTATTGTCGGATTTTCTTCAAGTATCGACTGAACGGTCTCACGGCTGCGGTCGTAAGAGCCGTTATAGGACGGATAATCGTGCTTCGTGACATCGTGAATGACCCCGATGCCGCTTTTTTCAAGCTCGGCTGCGATAGCGTCACCGACCGCAGCCATATTTTTCTCATCGTCCGTGGTGCGGCTCGTGAATGAGCTGTCGTAAAAATCACGGGTGTAGGGTTCGTAGCTTTCGGTTTCGTGCGTGTGCATTATCAAGACCCGCGGCGTTCCGTCTGCCGTTACTGTAAAGTCATATCCTTTGCGGCTTTCTTCAAGGAGCGTTTCGCCGGCGATATCCGAGCAGTTGCGCACCTGACCGCCGCCGTCAAGGTTCACATAATCCGTGCCGCTGTAAAAACCGTAGGTCATCGCTTTTATCACGCCGTCACGGGATTCAAGCGTTTTCGGATAAGGCTCTGCACCGACATCGTGTTCCTCGGGAACGACAAGCTCTTCGTTTTCGCCCGAGGGAATGATAAGCTCGCCTCGTGAGAGCATCACACTTTCGTCAAAATTTAAATAGGCAGGCTTTTCGGGCAAAGCTTCGGGCGGCTTGTCCTCGGTTTCCGATAAGGCTTCGGACGGCTTTATTTCCGCTTCAAAAACATTCCCTGCCGAGAGCCGTGCGGAAGCGGCAGCGGCGGTTATCATCGCATTTTCCGCATCGGGAACTGCCGCCCTCAGCGAAAGGATCATAAGCGGCGCAAGAGCAAAGGCTGTTCCTGCCGCAAGAAAATTTTTTCCGTAACGAAGCTTGGGACGTTTTGCTGCTGACATTTTCACCATTCCTTTCAAGGCATACCTCTTATATAAATATATGAAAATGTCAATAAGGTTATGACAGGGCGGCGATATCCCTAAAACTCAGCTGCGGCTGGAGAGTCTTGTTCACGGCGCAGGCTATAAGACGGGCGGCACGTTCGATAAGCTTGTCAACATCACGGGGAGTCACCATCATATTCGGCAGATGCTTGTCGGGGGCGCTGCCCGTGATATTTTCAACAATGGTGTGCATATCAACAACGGTCGGAACTCCCACTGCGATAACGGGTATGGCGAGGGTCGTTTCGGTCAGCTCCTTGCGGCGGTTCTGCACGCCCGAACCCGGGGAAATGCCCGTGTCGGTTATCTGTATCGTCGTGCCGAGGCGTGAAACGTCCGAGCAGGCGAGCGCATCAACCGCAATGACGAACGCAGGCTTTATCCCCGAGCAGACCGAATCGACTATCTCGGCGGCTTCGATCCCCGTCTGACCGAGTACGCCCGGTGCGAGTGCGGAAACGACTTTCAGTGAAGCCAGTTCGTGTTCCTTCGGCAGTGTGCCTTTAAGGTGACGTGTTGCGATTATCTGCGATATCACCATAGGTCCGAGCGCATCGGGGGTGATGTCCGAGTTTCCGAGACCGACAACAAGACCGTTCTCCGTGCCGCAGTTATGGCTTTTCAGCAGGGCGGTTATCTCATCGGCGATGTTCTGCGCCTGCTCCTCGAAGTCGGACGGCGCATAGGAGAGCCTGTCCGTTTCGACCGTGATATACCTGCCCTTGGATTTGCCTATCTTCAAGCCTGCAAGCTCGGAGGTGACCTCGATCTCGGTTATGCTGCAGGCGGAGCTTTTGCGTAGCTTTCTGCTGATGCCCCTCGGGAGCGAACGTGCGTCCTCGTCGATCATTTCCACCGCAAGATCAGTTCGTGCTGACATACAATATTTCCCCTTTAAAGCTTAATTAGATAATCTGCATAAACCAAGCCGTTATATTTCTACAAGTTTTTTTAAATTGCCTATTGAAAAATCGGACAAATAATGATAAAATATTATTTAAGCTTGTGCAGATATGTATTCGATAAGGGCAGCCGTACTGCTATATCGTGTGTTTATCTTTGTAAAAATGGGTGAGTCATTACACCCGCAGGAGCAAAAAGCGAACCGTGTCACCGCTTTGTTCCGAATAAACGATATGCAAGCTGTCAATATTATTTGCAGAAAAATTTAAATTATCAGAGATTTTGGAGGAAAACAAAATGCCAAATATTAAATCCGCTAAGAAGAGAGTAAAGGTCATCAACACCAAGACAATGAGAAACAAGGCTGTTAAGTCTGCTCTTAAGACAACTCTTAAGAAGGCTGACGCTGCTGCAGCTGCAAAGACTCCCGAGTCCGAGGCAACTGTAAGAGCTGCTATCAAGGCTGTTGACCAGGCTTGCGCTAAGGGCCTTATGCACAAGAACTGTGCAGCAAGAAAGAAGTCCCAGCTCGCTAAGAAGCTCAACGCTGCTAAGGCATAAGAAAAATGCAATGATGCCGTTCGGTGCTGTCACAGCATCGGGCGGCATTTTTTAATGCGTAATTCGTAATGCGTAATGCGTAATTATCGTATTCCTCAAATTTTTTTGAAATCAGATAAAAATTTAATAGCGAACGGGTTCGCTATTAGATAGTGACAGAGCTTTTTAATGTGTAAAAATTAGGCTTTTGCTTCAAATCAGCGGAGCAAAAAATAATTACACATTACGAATTACGCATTACGCATTAGTGAAACCCTCGCAGGTACGTCATTTTTTGAGCCTTTGAAAAAAAGTTGAAAAAATCTCAAAAAAATTTGAAAAAACGCTTGACAAATGTATTGCTGTATGCTATAATAAATATCGTCGTCAGGGAGAGAACAAAACACTCCGAAGCGACAACAACTTAATAAATGCGGTAGTGCTGGAATAGGCAGACAGGCACGTTTGAGGGGCGTGTGTCTTTGACGTATGGGTTCAAGTCCCATTTACCGCACCAATCAACCACTTATCTTTGATAAGTGGTTTTTTGTTTTATTTGCTTTCAAAATATCAACTTGTTTGACTTTTGTGCGTTTCGGTGATATAATATGTAATGAAAGCTTATGTTTGATAAGGAGGTTTGCTTTATGAGTACAAAAGAACTTGCACTTAACATTTTCAATCACCTTTCAGAAGAACAGCTTCGCGGTTTTATTGCTATGTTCGGCGAATATTATGACCTTGATGAAAATTTCAATGACGAAACAAAAGAAGCAATGAAGTCTGCATACAATGATGAAGATATCGTTGGTCCTTTCGACAGCGTTGCAGACTTTACTGTAGCACTAAATGCTTAAATCGATGTTATCACAATTTATCAGAGCTGTTGCAGCACACGCTGAAGCAGCTCTGTTTTATTATGAAGCGCCCCAAGTGATTTGTATGTTTCACTCGGCACGAAACTTTTCAACCGCAAAAGTGCCGAAATGTTGAAAGATCTTGTCGTAAAAGCGGCATTGTGAGCGTTTTTACACTAAAGATTCCCGCCCTAAATGACGTTTCCGACTCCCAAAGTTGCACCAATGCGGTCAAAAGTACATTATTTTCGCCTGTTTCTTAACATTTTATACCTAATTTGTACGATGTGTAAAAAAATCCTGCATAACATCGGGCAATGTTTGAGCAATTAATCATTAGAAAACCTATTGACAAGCTATGATTTAAAGTGTATAATAGAGCCATAGTCAAAAACAAAACGATCGAAAGGAGCGAAGCTGATATGATGTCCTGCATCTCAATGTACATGTGCATAATGTCCTGCAAAAAAGAATATCATAAAAGCTGCTTTTAACGATTTTTTTATATATCCGTATGAAGCAGGTTCGCCTGCTTTTTGTTTTGTAATGGGGTGCAACGAATGATAGAACTCAAAAATATATCCAAGACCTACGGCAAGGGTGAAAAAGCCGTCACAGCAATAAAGGAAGTCAACATCACGATCAACGACGGCGAGATATTCGGCATCATCGGCCTTTCGGGCGCAGGAAAAAGCACCCTCGTCCGCTGCATAAACTTCCTCGAACGTCCGACTACGGGCGATGTTGTCATCGACGGAAAGAACCTCGGTCAGCTTTCGACAAAGGAGCTTCTCGAAGCAAGACGAAACATCGGAATGATATTTCAGGGCTTTAACCTGCTCGAACAGAGAACGGTTCTCAAAAATGTCTGTTTTCCGCTTGAAATTGCAGGCGTGAAGAAAGCCGATGCCGAGAAGAGGGCAAGAGAGCTTTTACAGCTTGTTTCGCTCGCCGAAAAGGAAAAAAGCTACCCCTCACAGCTTTCGGGTGGTCAGAAACAGCGTGTTGCGATCGCAAGAGCTCTTGCCGCAAACCCGAAATATCTGCTCTGCGATGAAGCAACGAGCGCACTCGACCCCGACACCACTCGTTCCATTCTGGAGCTTATGAAAAAGATAAACAAAGAGCTTGGCATCACGATAGTTGTTATCACTCACGAAATGAGCATTATCGACAGCATTTGTGACCGTGTTGCAGTTCTTGACAAGAGCGTTGTTGCCGAGATGGGCGATGTAAAGACCGTTTTCGCAAATCCTCAGTCGGATATAGCCAAAAAGCTCGTTCTCCCCGAGATAAAGGCAGCCGCCGAGATAACCGAGGGCAAAAAGGTGCGTATCGTTTTCAACGGCGAAAGCTCGGGCAAGCCTGTTCTTGCGGCTATAATCCTTGAATGTGGTGCGGCTGTGAACATTCTCCACGCCGACACAAAGGATATGGACGGCAAGGCTTACGGTCAGCTTATAATCCAGGTGCCGTTTGAATCATACGACCGTGTAAAAGCTTACCTCGATGCGAACAGCATTGAATATTCGGAGCTCAACTAAGGATAAGGGGTGAAAATAATGTCAGATCTTCTTTCACAGCTCATTGAAAAGGGCGTTTTGCAGAAAGGAATATGGGAAACCGTTTATTTAACGTTCATTTCCGCATTTTTCTCATATATTATCGGACTTCCGGTCGGAGTGCTTTTGAGCGTCACAAGCTCGGACGGCATAAAGCCTATCCCGTGGCTCAACAGGATCCTCGGATTTATCGTAAACATCTTCCGAAGCATTCCGTTCGTTATCCTTATGGTTGCGATGCTCCCCGTTGCGAAGTTCGTCGTCGGAACGAGCCTCGGAAACAAGGCAATGATAGTAACGCTCATCATCGCAGCTGCACCTTATGTGGCCCGTATGGTGGAAAGCTCTATAAAGGAAGTTGACAAGGGCGTTATCGAAGCCGCACAGTCAATGGGAACTTCCAACTTTAAGATAATCCGGAAGGTGCTTATCCCCGAATCAAAGCCCTCGCTTATCGTAGGCGCAGTTATCTCGCTCGTAACTATCCTCGGATATTCCGCAATGGCAGGAACTATCGGAGGCGGCGGACTTGGTACGATAGCTATCAACTATGGCTACCAGCGCTTTAACAATGACATAATATGGGTGTGCGTAGTGCTGACGATCATTATTGTACAGCTCATTCAGGAGCTTGGAATGATGATCGCTCACAGGACGGACAAACGTATTAATAAGTAATGCCGCATAAGGAACGGCTTTACAATATTAAGGAGAAAGTGAAAAATGAAAAAGCTTTTTGATCGCCTTCTGCGTGAAAATTTCAGGAACGGACGAATGTTTGATGCACGATGTTGCCGATAATCATTCACCAAAAACTGAAACAAAGCATAATCTATTGAATAGATGATGTTTTGTTACCGGGTAGAATATTATCAATTACTGTATATTTTACCTGCGAATCTGCCGCGGGGCATCCCCGCCGTATAATGAAGGAGAAAAACTATTATGAAAAAGAATACTGTATTAACAAGCATCATCGCTGCATTCTCTGTCGCAGCACTCGCACTCACAGGCTGCTCTTCAAGCACAGCCGACACAGCATCGGATACAACTGCCGATACCTCCGCAGCTGACAACGCAGCAGCAGATACAGAAGCTGCTGACGCAAACGCTGAAACAGAGGCTGCTGAAACAACTGCTGCCGATGGCGACAACGTTATCAAGATCGGCGCAACCTCCACACCTCACGGTGAGATACTTGAATTCGTTAAGGATAAGCTCGCAGAGCAGGGCTATGACCTCCAGATCACAATTTATGATGACTATGTACTCCCCGACAAGGCTGTTGCTGACGGTGAGCTTGACGCTAACTACTACCAGCACACTCCTTACCTCAACAGCTTCAACGAAGCCAACGGTACTGACCTTGTTTCCGTAGCTTCCATTCACTATGAACCATTCGGACTTTATGCCAACGGCATTGCAAGCGTTGCTGATATCCCCGAGGGTGCAACAATTGTGATCCCTGCTGACGACAGCAACGAAACAAGAGCTCTCCTCCTCCTCGCACAGGAAGGTCTTATCACTCTCCCCGAGGGTGCAAACGCTCTTGACGGCGTAAAGACACTCGACATCGTTGATGACCACGGCTTCAACATCACAACTGTTCAGGCTGATACAGTTGCAGCTCAGTTCGCTAACGCAGGCGACGGTTCTCTCGCAGTTATCAACGGCAACTATGCTCTTGCAGCAGGTCTTAAGATCGCAGACGCTATCGCTTCCGAAGATGCTTCCGGTGATGCAGCTCAGACCTATGCAAACATTATTGCAGTAAAGAGCGGCAATGAAAACCTTCCTAAGATCCAGGCTCTCGTTTCCGCACTCGAAACTGACGAAGTTAAGGATTTCATCGCTGAAAACTACAACGGCGCAGTTGTAGCAATTTTCTGAAAATTCATTAAAAACCTAACTAAAACGCTGGACTTTTCAGCGTTTTAGTTGTATAATTAAGAATTGCTGTTTGTGGCTGTTCTTAATACATAGGGAATTACTTATATATTGTTTCCTGCGGAACGCTAAAAGCACAAAAAATTGATAAAAACGGAGGAAACCATGGATCTGACATTTATTTCGCAGCATTATCCGCTTTATGTCAAAGCAGCGGTGCTGACGGTCGTAACGGGCGCTATAGGTATTGTGCTTTCAACGATCGTCGGACTGATATGCGCACTGACAAGGTACTACAAGATACCCGTTCTGCACACTGTCACAGTCATTTACACCGAGCTTTCGAGAAACACGCCGCTCATCGTACAGCTGTTTTTCCTTTATTTCGGACTTCCGAAGGCAGGAATAGTTCTCTCCTCCGAAGCCTGCGGCATAATCGGACTTACATTCCTCGGCGGAAGCTATATGTCAGAATCATTTTTAAGCGGTTTCCAAAGCATAAAAAAAGCCCAGATAGAATCTGCGGAAAGCCTCGGACTTACAAGAGGTCAGGTAATGCGCTATGTCGTTTTTCCAAGGGCAGCGGCGGCTGCAATGCCTGCCGTGAGCGCAAATATGATCTTTCTTCTGAAAGAAACGAGCGTTTTCAGCGCAGTCGCACTTGCCGACCTTATGTACGTAGCAAAGGATCTTATCGGAATGTACTCCAGCACAACGGAGTCGCTCTTTATGCTCGTCATAGCATACCTTATCATCATTTTACCGATATCGCTGCTGTGTTCGGTGCTTGAAAGGAGGCTTCGCCGTGGAGGGGCTTAAAATAGTATTCGAGGGCAACAATTTTTTAAGACTGCTCGGCGGACTTTGGGTCACGATACGTATCGCTCTCATATCGATAGGCTTCTCGCTTATCCTCGGCTCGCTGCTCGGCGCTGCTATGAGAATGAAGAACAAGGCAGTCAGAGCGGTTTGCAGAGCTTACCTTGAGATCGTCCGCATAATGCCACAGCTCGTCTGGCTTTTCATCGTGTTCTTCGGCATCGTACGAACTCTCGGCATCAATCTTTCGGGCGAAACTTCGGCGATAATCGTATTCACGATATGGGGCGCGGCTGAAATGGGCGACCTTATCCGAGGCGGCTTTGAAAGCGTCCCCGTTCATCAGTATGAATCCTCAACATCGCTCGGACTTACCAGGTTTCAGGCTTATATCTACGTTATTTTTCCGCAGGCAATACGCCTGCTTATCCCGAACATTATCAATCTTTCAACAAGAATGATAAAGACCACTGCGCTCGTTTCGCTCATCGGCGTTACGGAAGTTCTCAAAGTCGGCAAGCAGATAATCGATGCGAACCGCTTTGAAGCACCGAACGCTGCGCTTTGGGTCTACGGAACGATATTCGTAATGTATTTTGCAGTCTGCTTCCCGCTCTCGATGCTTTCGACAGCTATTGATAAGAAGCAGAAAAAGCTTTCGGCATAAGGAGTTTGTATAATGGCGGAAACAATAATCGAGGTAAAAAACCTGCATAAGCAATTCGGCGACAACGTTATCCTCAAAGATATTTCGATCTCGGTCGAAAAGGGCGAGGTCATCGTACTTATCGGACCGTCAGGCTGCGGAAAGAGCACATTCCTGCGCTGTCTGAACGGACTTGAACCTATACAGGGCGGAAGCGTTGCGCTCCACGGTGAACCTGTACTTTACGGCAAAAAAAGCCTTACAAAAATTCGTCAGCATATCGGAATGGTCTTTCAGAGCTACGACCTTTTCCCACACATGACGATCGCACAGAATATAGCACTCGCACCGCTCAAAGTCCAGAAGCGTGACAAAAAAGAGGTCGAGGAAGAGACACTGAAGCTCCTCGACAGAGTAGGTCTTGCAGGAAAAGCGGATTCCTACCCGAATGAGCTTTCGGGCGGACAGAAACAGCGCGCGGCTATCGTCCGCAGCCTTATAATCCACCCCGATATCATTCTTCTCGATGAGATCACGGCGGCTCTTGACCCCGAAATGGTGCATGAAGTGCTCAAAGTTGTTCTTGACCTTGCAAAGAGCGGAACAACGATGATGATAGTTACCCACGAAATGGCGTTCGCAAAGGCTGTCGCAGACAGGATCATCTTCCTTGACGGCGGCGAGATAGTCGAAGAGGGAACGCCCGAACAGTTCTTTGACGCTCCGAAAACGGAACGTGCAAAGCAGTTCCTTAAAACATTCACATATTCGGAATAAAAGGTTTCGATACAGAAAGGGAGAAATTTATGAAAAAGTTTGGTTTCAGGAAAATTCTTGCAGCTTTATCCGCAGCAGCTATCGCAGTTTCCTTTACAGCTTGCGGAAATAAGGCAGCAGACACAAACACAGACGCAGCATCAACAGATGCAAACACAAAGGTTTACCGCACAGTTGACGAGATCAAGGAAAGCGGCACACTTAAGATCGGCGTTTTCTCCGATAAGAACCCGTTCGGCTATGTTGACAACAATGGCGAATATCAGGGCTACGATGTTTACTTCGCAAAAAGACTTGCACAGGATCTCGGAACAGAACTTGAACTCGTTTCCGTTGAAGCCGCAAACAGAGCGGAATATCTCATCACAGGCAAGGTAGACATTATCCTCGCAAACTTTACAGTAACGGAGGAAAGAGCTGAAAAGGTCGACTTTGCACTTCCTTATATGAAGGTCGCACTCGGCGTAGTTTCCCCCGAAAGCGCACCTATCAACTCCGAAGCAGACCTCGAAAACAAGAAGCTCATCGTTGTAAAGGGTACAACAGCAGAGCAGTTCTTTACAGAAAACCAGTACAACGGTCTTGAACTTGTAAAGTTCGACGAATACAATGAAGCTTACTCCGCACTTCAGGACGGCAGAGGCGATGCATTCTCCACAGACAACACAGAAGTCCTCGCATGGGCAATGCAGAACCCCGGCTTTACAGTAGGCATTGAGTCCCTCGGCAGCCTTGATACGATCGCACCTGCAGTTACAAAGGGCAACGAAACACTTCTCACCTACATCAACGATGAGATCACCTCTCTTGCAGGCGAAAACTTCTTCCACAATGACTACGATGCAACTCTCGCAGATGTTTACGGTCCGGCTGTAGACAAGGAAAACCTTGTTGTTGAAGGCGGCGTTGTAGAATAATTCGGAATTAGGAATTCGGAATGCGGAATTATTTTGCTCCGCAAATTTACGGTAAAAACAGCATTTCCGTAGGGGCGGATTCTATATCCGCCCTTTTAATGCACAAATGCTGTACAGAACGAATTAATGTGGAGGGACGGGTTTTCCGTCCCACACCGCAAGGCGTTTTCTGACGAATTCGGAATTAGGAATTCGGAATGCGGAATTATTTTTGTTCCGTACATTGATTGCAAAACACCTAAATTTCGTAGGGGCAGATTCCATATCCGCCCGTTTAATGCACAAATGCTGTACAGAACGAATTAATGTAGAGGAACCGGTTTCACGTCCTGCGCCGCAATGTGTTTCACAATAAACAAACACCCCTGTTTTCAACGGTTTATCCGTTAAACAGGGGTGTTTTCTTTGTGGATAATTGTTGCCGAAAATCGGATGGTAAACCCGTCCACTACAGATATTTTGTTTAAAACACAAGGTTTGCAACGGGCGGATATAGAATTCGCCCCTACAATTTACGTTTTTCGGAACAAAGATAATTACGCATTACGAATTACGCATTACGCATTGAAATAATTCCGCATTCCGCATTCCTAATTCCGCATTTTTATCATTCCCCTCTTGACAAATACCCTAAGGGGGTATATAATGGAATAAACCGAAAGATCAAGGAGATAATTTCGTTATGGATAAAAAATGCTGCAAATGCTCGGAATGTAAAAAAACCAAGGAACGTTCGCCAGAAGAGTACAAAAAGCTCATGAACCGTCTGAACCGCATCGAGGGACAGGTCAGGGGCATCAAAAAAATGCTCGAAGACAATGCTTACTGCACCGATATCCTCACCCAGTCGGCGGCGGTCGGTGCGGCGGTGGACGCTTTCAACCGTGAGCTGCTCGAAAGTCACATAAGCACCTGCGTTGTGAATAACATTCGTGAAGGCAACGATGAAGTTGTTGGCGAGCTTATCTCCATAATCAAAAGATTGATGTAAAAAAGGAATGATAAAAATGAAACAGTACAATGTCACGGGAATGACCTGCGCCGCCTGCAGTGCGAGGGTCGAAAAGGCTGTTTCGGCGGTCAAGGGTGTTTCGTCCGTATCGGTAAACCTGCTGACGAATTCAATGGGTGTTGAGGGAACGGCTTCTCAGGCGGATATTTTCGCCGCCGTTGAAAAAGCGGGCTACGGAATCTCCGCCAAGAACGGAAAATCCCCCAAAACCGAGACTCCGACCGACAATAGCGAGAAAAAGCTTATCGCAAGGCTTGTTTCGTCGCTTATACTGCTTGCGGTGCTGATGTATTTCTCAATGGGTGCGATGATGTGGGGCTGGAAAATTCCTGCTGTGCTTGAACATAACCACTTCGCTCTTGCGCTCATTCAGCTTCTGCTCACAACGGCTGTAATGGTGATAAATCAGCGCTTCTTTATAAGCGGTTTCAAGGCTCTGTGGCACAGGTCGCCGAATATGGACAGCCTTGTTGCATTGGGCTCGTCTGCGGCTTATATTTACAGCGTCTATGAGATGTTCGCAATGACGGTTGCAGAGGATCAGATGTCCTACGTCCACAACCTATATTTTGAATCGGCGGCTATGATACTTGCACTTATAACGCTCGGAAAAATGCTCGAAGCGCACTCAAAAGGCAAGACAACGGACGCTCTCAAAGGTCTGATCGCACTTGCACCAAAAACTGCGACCGTGCTTCGTGACGGCGCAGAGGTGACTATCCCTGCCGAGGACGTTGTAAAGGGTGACATTTTCGTTGTAAAGCCGGGCGAAAGCATACCTGCCGACGGTATTGTCACCGAGGGCGAAAGCGCCGTCAACGAATCGGCTCTCACGGGCGAAAGTATTCCTGCCGATAAAAAGGTCGGTGACAAGGTTTCGGCGGCAACAATAAATCAGTCGGGATTTCTGAAGTGCAAAGCCGTCAATGTCGGCGAAGAAACTGCACTTTCAAAGATAATACAAATGGTGAGCGATGCCGCCGCAACGAAAGCGCCTATCGCAAAGATTGCCGACAAGGTTTCGGGTATCTTCGTTCCGACCGTTATCGGAATAGCACTCGTTACATTCGTTGTATGGCTTTCGCTCGGACAGACCACGGGTTATGCTCTTGCAAGAGGGATAACCGTGCTCGTTATAAGCTGTCCGTGCGCACTCGGACTTGCAACGCCTGTCGCAATAATGGTCGGAAGCGGTGTCGGTGCAAAGAACGGCATACTTTTCAAGACCGCCGCTTCGCTTGAAGAAACGGGCAAAATTCAGAACATCGCCCTCGACAAGACGGGAACTATCACCAAGGGCGAACCTAAGATAACCGATGTTATCCCACTCAACGGCACTTCGGAGGAAGAGCTTCTCCGCATTGCCTGCTCGCTTGAAAAGAAGAGCGAACATCCTCTCGCCGCCGCTGTTACGGCTTACGGCGAGGAGCGGAACATTGCCCTCGCCGAAACAACGGATTTCCGAATTCTCTCGGGCAACGGACTTGAAGCAACGCTTGACGGAAAGAAAGCCGTAGGCGGAAAAGCGGAGTTCATCACTTCGCAGTTCGGAAAGCTCAACAGCGAAACAACAGCAAAGTATGAAGCACTCGCCGAGCAGGGCAAAACACCGATATTCTTCGCCTATGACGGAAAGCTTGTCGGCATACTTGCCGCCGCCGATGTTATAAAAGAGGACAGCAAAAAGGCTGTTGAGGAACTCAAAAATATGGGCCTTAACGTTGTAATGCTGACGGGCGATAACGAAAAGACCGCCCGTGCAATTGCCGCTCAGGCAGGCATCGACAACGTCATCGCAGGAGTCCTCCCCGACCGGAAAGAAGCCGCAGTAAGAAAGCTTTGCGAAAGCGGACGAACCGCAATGGTCGGCGACGGAATAAACGACGCACCTGCCCTCACAAGAGCCGATTCGGGCATCGCAATAGGCGCAGGAACGGATATCGCAATAGATGCGGCAGACGTTGTTCTTATGAAGAGCAGGCTTGAAGATGTCCCTGCCGCAATACGCCTCAGCCGAAACACTCTGACGAATATCAAGGAGAACCTCTTCTGGGCGTTCATCTATAACGGCATCGGAATCCCCGTTGCCGCAGGCGTGTTTATACCGCTCGGACTGACATTGACCCCGATGTTCGCCGCCGCCGCAATGAGCCTTTCGAGCTTCTGCGTTGTAACTAATGCGCTCCGCCTTAACCTCACCAAAATTTACGACCCCAAACACGATAAATTCCGCCATAATAAAAGCGGTAAAAATAAACAGGAGGAAAAAACTATGACTAAAACAATCAAGATCGAAGGAATGATGTGTTCGCACTGTGAGGCAGCCGTAAAGAAAGCACTTGAAGCAGTAGACGGAGTTGTTTCCGCAGAAGCTTCACACGAGAAGAAGAACGCCGTTGTAACACTCTCCAAGGACGTCCCGAACGACGTTCTGAAAAAAGCTGTCGAGGATAAGGAATACACTGTACTGGGCGTGGAATAATGCGTAATTCGTAATGCGTAATTTTTGCAAAGCTCAAATTTGTTCGGTGCTGCGAAGCCAACTAAAGTTTAGGTCAAGCCTTTTCAAAGGCTTGCAGGGGTTGAGGGGACAGCGTCCCTCATCGCTCTCCGCAGAGAGCGAAACTCCCTAAACTAACAAATAACGCTTTGTTGCAATAGAAAAATATCTAACAGCTAAAAAGGCGCAATTCACACGAAAAAAGGTAAAACGAAATATGAGAAATCAGTTTCGTAAACCTAAAAACTGTGAATTGCGCCAATTCCTATTTTCCTAAAACAAACTGTCCTTGAAGCGTAAATACACGAACAAAGTGAGTGCATTTACACTTCAACTCAATATGAACATCTGAAGAATAAAATTTTTGTACTTGACAATATTATCTTAATGTGATACAATAATCACAGATACAAAACTTGATCCACTATTTTTCACAAAAAAAGTCCCCCCACAGAGTCGCGATCTGTGGGGGGATTTTTTCGGGCTGTGTCACCTCTTTTATTTCTTTCGACCGTTCAGCCACTTGCGGATACTTTCGTAAATAAAACTTGCGATTACACCCGCCAAAACGGAAATAAGAAACGATTCTACAAAACTTGCAATATCCACTATTTTCACCTCCTTTCGTTGTTAAACGGATAAGGAGATGGTGACATATTTTTAGTATAACACGCAAGTCGATAAATGTCAAATAACGCCATAACATCTATGTTTGTTCTCGTAGATGTTACGGCGTTTCTTTTTATTCAAACTCAATTATCCCAAACCGACCCTTGGCTTTGAGTATCCTCAATACGCTTGCATCAAGCTGTTCGGAATCGATTCTTCCGTCGGCAAGAGCCGCAAGAACGTCGTTGTATGCGCTCTCGATATCCGATGTGCAGAGCATATCGTTTCCTGCGTTTACTGCGAGAACGTAGGGGCTTTCGTCTGCTTCGGCGGCAAAATTCGTTATTGCGTCCATTCCGAGGTCGTCCGTTAGGATTATTCCCTCAAAATTGAGTTCGTCACGAAGCACGGAATGTACTTCCGCAGAGAGCGAAGCGGGACTTTCACTGTCGAATGCCGAAACAACGTTGTGATTTACCATTACGGCAGGCGCACCTGCTTCTATTCCCGACTGGAACGGGAGAAAATCCGTGTTTTCAAAGCTTGAACGTGAGCGGTCATCGTTCGCACTGCCCGTGTGGGTGTCAACATTCGGTCCGTAGCCGGGAAAATGCTTCAGACAGCTCATAATGTTGCCCTCGGTCATGCCTTCAACTGCGGCGGCAACGTATTTTGCGGTGTTTTCGGTGTTTTCGCCGAATGTGCGGTCATAAATATAGTCGCTGTGGTTCTCGGTGATATCCGCAACGGGCGCAAGGTTGAAGTTTATCCCGAGTGAAAGCAGAAGCTCAGCTTTTTCGATGTTTTCGTCACGAACAGCGTCTTCACCGTCACGGGCGAGGACTATCTGCGAGGTGAACGGGCTTAAACGGTACTGCGGAAACTTTGAAACACGCACTACAGTTCCGCCCTCTTCATCGGTCGCAAGGAACGCAGGTATATCGGCGGCAGCCTGAATTTTCGCCGTCTTTTCCGACATTGTATCGGGGAATTCATTCTGGAAATCGCTCGCATAGAGAGTATAGCCGCCGAGATGGTATTTGCTCATCGTATCAGCCGCACCCTCGGACGGGAATCTTCCCAAGATGATCTGACCGACCTTCTGTTCGTCCGTCATTGAAGCAAGGAGCGCCTCGGCTGACGAGAAATCAAGCTCACCGCTCGGTTCTTCGGCATCGTCCGTCATATCGTCCTCGGGAGCGTCGGGATCGTCCGTTTCGTCCGTGTTTTCATCGGTGTTTTCGCTTTCCGATACCGCTTCGGACGGGGCTTCGGTCACTTCCGTTTTTGAAATTGTTGTATCAGCGGCGGTTTCGGAGTTCGGCTTTGAAATTGTTGCCGTACAGCCGCACAAAGCGAGCGCCGCAATAAATGCAATAAATGTTGATCTGAACTTTTTCATAATATCTGTCCTTTGGGTTTAATTTGCGCTGAAACCTATTCCGAGGATATCGATGTTCTTATCGAGCGAATCCTCCGCAGGGCGGATCTCGATCTCCATATCCTTTGTTTCCTGCCATTTTATTATCTTGAATGCGTAAGGATCGCCCCAGCCGTCGCTTTGGTTCGTGTCAACGACCTTTGCCCTTGCGCCGTTTATATAGACCTCAAACTTGCCCATTGAAGCGTTGTTGTTTCGCTTTGCCACAATAAAAAGTCCGTTTGCGCTGACCCTGAACTTCATCGGCTCATTTGTTGCTTTGTCGAAAGACCAGCTCTTTGTGAAGCCGTCCGCTGACGAAGAATTTGTGAAGCTTCCGAGCGACTCCATAGTGAACCTGCTGTCCGAGCCGTCATAGTCCGATTCGATAAGAACGGCATTTTCATAAGGTGCGCCGAATATACTTTCTTCGGGGAGAGTATATCCGTCCGACTGCACTTTCAGCGACTCGTCAAAGGCGTGTGCGATGAGCTTGCAGAAAAGCTCGTGACCGTTCGGGTTCGGGTGCGAGGAATCGTTGTAGTAGTCCTCCCACTTTATAGTTCCGTTGTCGAGAGCCTCGGTGAGAGCGTCAGCGGTGCTTATCATCGGGAGCGAGTAGAAATTGCCGATGCTCTTCATATACTCCTGCGCGGAGTGCCCCTCTTTTGTGCGGTTCAGGATAAGCACAACAGCAGGCTCGTTTTCCTGTTCGAGTGCAGTTCTGACAAGAGATTCATAGCTTTCCTTATAGTCGGTCTCCATACCGTCATTAACGGCATATTCAACAAAAATTATATCTGCATTGTTGTCAAGAATGTCACGCTTTAAGCGGAGATTTCCGAGAATGGACGGCGTTCCGCTTATGCCCTTGTTGACATAGTTGACCGTGCCGCTCGGGTATCTTTCTTTGAGCAGGTCGGTAACTCTGCTTGCAAAGCACTCATTCGGCTGAACGGTATAACCATAGGTTATAGAGCCGCCGATGAAGCCGAGCGTTATTTCGCCGCCGTTTTCAAGCGTTTGAAGTTTTTCGTTAAGTCTGTAGGTATTGCCGACCGAAACGAGCGAGGTCGTCAGCATCTTTTGTTCCGTATCGGAAAGACCTGCGCTGCTCTCTGTAGGAAGAAACTCCACCGCTGTAGAAACGGGTTCGCCGACCGAACCGCCGTCCGTATCGGCTGTGTTGTTTTTTCCCGAGCAGCCCGAAAGCAATGCTATTCCGAGTGCCGAAACCGTTAAAAGGCTCATTAATTTGATTTTTTTCATAATCATTTCTCCCAAGAATATTTTAAGTCAACGATCGAAGTGAATATCCCGCCGTCCGTTATATCAATAAAACCGTAGGAAGGATTTTTCCCGTCACGGGGCTGTGCGCAGCTGCCGGGATTCATATAATATATCCCGTTTTCGTAATGCAGGAAACGCTCATGTGTATGTCCGAAGAGGACGATATTGCAGTCGTTCTGCCTTGCTGCCGCTGTTATATGTTCAAGTCCGCCCTTTACGCCGTAGGAATGACCGTGTGCGGCGAAAATCCTTGCACCGTCAACATCTATCACTGTTGAAAGCGGAAGTCTGCTGCAGTAATCACAGTTGCCTGCGACCCTGCGCAGATCGATATGCGGATATTCCGCCAAAATAAGGTCGGTTTCATTTTCACCGTCGCCGAGATGAATGAACATCTGCGCCTTTCCGAGATTATTATCAACGATATCGCTGACCGTTCCTGTTTTTCCGTGCGAATCGGACATTACAACTATCCTCACAAATTTTCTCCCTTTGCATAAAATATATCAATACAGCCGTAAATTAAAAATATGCTGCTATTCTATCAGGATAAATTATAACATAAAATATAAGGAAAATAAAGAGCAATCCGTAAATTTATCTTTTCGTTTCAGGGGGAACTTTTTATGAATGATTTCAACAAGAAAAATATGAACGAACTTCTTGATGTTGTGAGCCGTAAGCTCGGCGTTCCGAAAGAACAGCTGCGCTCCGAGCTTGAAGCGGGAAAATTCGATTCCGCACTGAAAAATATGAAGCCTTCCGAAGAAGCGATGTTCAACCGCATCGTCAGCAACCCGACCGCTCTCGAACAGTTTATGAGCAGTCCGCAGGCAAAGGCGCTCTACAACAAGCTTACGGGCGGGAAATAATACTAAACACCAATAAAATACAGGAAAAAATCTGCGCCGAAATCCAATAT
>URTF01000040.1 GCA_900550695.1 uncultured Ruminococcus sp. | reverse complement strand
CCCATACACGAGTTCCAGTCGTGCGCCATAAACCGGGCTAGGCGACTTCTCCGTGCCGACTATGTTATTATATCAGATACCAACATATTTGTCAAGCATTTTTTCAAAAAAAGTGTCAAAAAATCATTTTTAATTAAAATACACAAAAAATTCATTGATATGAGTTGGTTTTGTGGTATAATGACAATAGATATCGTGTATAAACTGACTTGCTCAATTAATACGGGAGGACATTTTATGCTGACAGATAATGTTAAAGGCTCTGCCGACACTGTTGAGCTTCTCAACGGAGTGAAAATACCCTGCGTTGGCTTCGGAACATGGCAGATCGAGGGTTCAGCCGCCGAGCTTGCCGCCGCCGAAGCTATCCGTGCAGGCTACAGGCACATCGATACTGCGTCCGCATACGGCAATGAAGAGTTCATCGGTTCGGGAATAAAGCGAAGCGGCATTGCCCGTGACGAGCTTTTTCTTACAACGAAGCTTTGGAACAATATCCGAACTTATGATGAAGCTATCGCCGCCTGCGAACAGTCGCTTTCTCTGCTCGGGACGGACTATCTTGACCTTTTGCTTATACACTGGCCGAATCCGCTGAAATTCCGTGCCTGCTGGAAAGAGCGCAACGCCGAGCTTTGGCGCGCAATGGAAACGCTCTTCCGTGACGGAAAGGTTCGTGCTGTCGGCGTGAGCAACTTCTGTGCAAGGCATCTTGATGCGCTTATGGAAACGGCGGAAATTTCGCCCTGCGTGAACCAGATACGCCTTTGTCCGGGTGATGTTGACGAGGAAACCATCTCCGCCTGCACGAGCAAAGGAATACTCATCGAGGGCTACAGCGTTCTCGGAACAGGCAAAGCGCTTTCGTCCGAGCCGCTTGCGAAAACAGCCGAAAAATACGGCGTGAGCGTTCCTCAGCTATGCATACGCTGGTGCTTGCAAAACGGCTTTGTTCCGCTCGCAAGGTCGGTTTCGCCCGAGCATATAAAGCAGAACCTTGACGTTTTCGGATTTGACATTGAGCCTGCCGATATGGTAGCACTCTCTGAGATGGTTGGGGAATGCGGAGTTCACGAAAATCCCGATGAGAGGCTGTTCTGATAAAACTACCGTAGTTGTGCAAGCTTGTTGCTTTCGCTCTGCATAGGCTGTTTTTATCTATTGCCTTGCTTGCCCCAAACCTCAAAGTAGTATTGTTAAGTTTGAACAAAATTTATAAGGTGAATGTAAACATGAAAAAAAGCTGCTTGAACGTTATATCGGTAATTACGGCATTTTTATTTACATCATGTTATTCGGTCAATAATTCTGACATTTCCGAATCGCTTGCGACAAGTGTGTATGACGAAACAGAAACCTCTGTCACAACGACCGTATCGAGCGCACCACGCACGTTGTCTGAATTTGTTATGCCTGAACATGACAAACTGCAAAACGATGACTGGGTATCAATAGAATGGGATAACGATGAGCTTACCGAGCTTTTAAATGAAGCAGAATATATTTACACTTACTATTTCAGATACACATACTCACATAATTTTGAAAACTCAGATATTTCCCCCGATGGTCTCTGCAAGACAGGAGTTTCGTATAACAGCTTTAAAAATGAATTGCAAAAATACTTTACTGATGATTTTGCAGGATATCTTTTATCCGGAGAAAATGAGTCTTTGGCAGCATATACGAATTGTGACGGTGAGCTTTGTTATATTGACCAAGAGAGCGGCAGTAATCCTTCTTTTGACAGTGTATCATTTTCAATTACAGAACAAACTGAAAATAAGATCACTATAAAAGCGGTTTCGAGATTCTGGCACAGTGACGAACCAAACATTGAAAGCTTTCGTGATTTCTACTATACTGTTATATTGACCGAAAACGGTTGGAGATTTGATGATTTTGACGACTTCAGAAATAATCTTATATGGGATGAAAACGGAGATATTATTCCGTTGGAAACTCATATTATTGAAAATGAGTAATATGACAGTGATTCATCCGATCAGTTTTTTTAAGACAAAAGCGCCCGAAGCCTTGAAACTTCGGGCGCTGTTTTTATGCGCTTTTACTGCTTGCGGAAGGTTATGCTTCCCGTTGAAGCGTCCATTGCGTCGACGATTGCGAGCGATTCAAGGTGTATGCCTCTCTTGCGGATAGCCTCGCCGCCCGGCTGGAAGCCTTTTTCTACGCATATTCCGATGCCCTCGACTGTTGCGCCTGCACTCTGTACGAGGTCGATAAGTCCTTCGAGTGCGCAGCCGTTTGCGAGGAAGTCATCGATGATAAGGATATGATCCTCGTTCGATATGTACTTCTTTGAAACGATAACGTCATATACTTTTCCATGCGTGAATGACTGTATTTTCGTGCTGTAGACTTCGCCGTCGATATTGATGCTCTGCGCTTTTTTCGCAAAGACAACGGGAACGCCGAAATGCTGTGCGACGATGCAGGCAATGCCGATGCCCGATGCTTCGATCGTCAGAATTTTATTGATGCGCTTGCTCTCCTCGCCGAAAAGACGCTTGAATTCCTTTCCGATCTCGTTAAAAAGGTCAATATCCATCTGATGATTGAGAAAGCTGTCAACTTTGAGCACTCCGCCGTCTTTAACAATGCCGTCCTTAATGATCCTATCCTCAAGCAGTTTCATTAAATTTACCTCCGCAAAAAATTTTTCCGATAAAATGTTATCTTTAATTGTACCACACTAATTATTTTTCGTCAATATCCGACCGAGTATTTTATAAAAAAGTATATTCTATCGTCAATATGCACAAGAATTTATATAAAGATTTAAAATAACTGTAAAATTTGATGCTAAGGGATTGATTATATTAAACAAATGGTATATAATAATAAACATAAAAAAGCAATATTTTGTTTATTTTATACTAATTTTTATTCAAGAATGGAGAGATCCCGTTATGAAACCGTATTCCGCAGAAAACATAAGAAACATCGCCCTTGCAGGCCACTCAGGTTCAGGAAAGACTGCGCTTTCCGAAGCACTTCTTCTCAAATCGGGTGCTTCTCAGAGGATCGAGCCATCGTCCGCAACGCTTGCATCGTCGCTTGTTTCTTTTGAATATAATGATATAAAAGTAAATCTTCTCGATACACCGGGTCTTTTCGACTTTGCAGGAGGAATGTACGAAGCCGTTTCCGCCGCAGGCACGGTAATGATAACCGTTTCCGCAAAGTCAGGCGTTAAGGTCGGCACTGAAAAGGCTTACGACCTCGCCTCCGAACTTGGCAAGCCGAAAATGTTCGTCATCACAAAGGTCGATGACCCCGATGCTAATTATTTCAACGTTCTCACCGAGCTCAAAACGAAATTCGGCCCGACCGTCTGCCCTGTTGTTTTCCCGATAATAAAGGATCATCAGGTAGTTTCGTTCGTGAACCTTATCGAAATGAAAGCTTATACATACGATGAAAACGGCAACGCTGTCGAGACCGAGATGCCTACCGCTGAGGTTTCCGAAAAGCTTGAATACCGTATGGACGGTCTTGTTGCCGCATTCTCCGAGGCTGTTGCCGAGACCGATGATTCGCTCATGGAAAAATTCTTTGAGGGCGAAGCTTTCACTCAGAAGGAGCTTGTTCACGGTATCCACAAGGGTATGAACGAGGGCATCATCACTCCTGTTGTATGCTGTTCTTCGACCTCGACCGCCGGCGTTGATATGCTTTTGAAGGAAATTTCACTTCTTCTCCCCTCGCCTGCCGACAACAAGCCCGTTATGGCTGAAACTGCCGCAGGAAACATCGTTGAGATCAAGTACAGCGAAAGCGAACCGACTGCGGCTTACGTTTTCAAGACCGTTGCCGACCCGTTCGTAGGAAAAATGTCCTTCCTCAAAGTTCTCGGCGGCAAGATCACTGCCAATACCGACTACATCAACAGCAGAACAGCCGCTCCCGAAAAGATCGGCAAGCTTTACACCTTTGTCGGCAAGAAGCAGACCGAGATCACAGAAGCTTCCGCAGGCGACATTGCTGTTGCGGTAAAGATAAGCGCAAATACGGGCGATACTATCTGCGCTTCGTCGAGAGTTGTTACCGTTGCTTCGCCCGACTTCCCGAAGCCTTGCTTTGGTATGGCTGTTCACGCCAAGACGCAGGGTGATGAAGCAAAGGTAAGCTCAGGCATCGCAAGACTTATCGAAGAGGATAAGACCCTCAGCTTCGGACTTGACCCATTCACAAAGGAACAGATCCTCAAGGGTCTTGGTGAACAGCATCTTGAAAACGCTGTTGCTAAGCTCAAAAATAAATTCGGTGCAGAAGTGACCCTCACCGAACCTAAGATAGCATACCGTGAAACTATCCGCAAAAAGGTGAAGGCAGAGGGCAAATACAAGAAACAGACGGGCGGTCACGGTCAGTACGGTCATGTCTGGATTGAATTTGAGCCATGCATTTCGGACGGACTTGTATTTGAAGAAAAGGTTGTCGGAGGTGCTGTTCCGAAAAACTTCTTCCCCGCAGTTGAAAAGGGACTTCAGGACTGCGTGAAGAAAGGCGTTCTCGCAGGCTGCCCCGTAATGGGCGTAAAGGCTATCCTTGTTGACGGTTCTTATCACCCTGTTGACAGCTCGGAAATGTCGTTCAAGACTGCCGCTTCGCTCGCATACAAAGATGGCCTGAAGCAGGCTGACCCGACTATCCTTGAACCTATAGGCAAGCTTTACGTTACCGCCGCTGACGAAAACACAGGCGATATCATGGGCGACCTCAACAAGCGCAGAGGCAGAGTAATCGGTATGACTCCCGTCAAGAACGGTATGACCGAGATCGAAGCCGAAGTTCCTCTCCGTGAGATGCAGAGCTTCACAACTCAGCTTCGCCAGATCACACGCGGCAAGGGCAGCTTCTCGCTCGAATTCCTCCGCTATGAACAGCTCCCCGGAAACCTTGTCAGCGATGTTATCCTTTCAATGGGCGGCGCTGAGGAATAATGCGTAATTCGTAATGCTTAATGCGTAATTATTAAGCGTGATGAAACTTTTAATTTAAGATCACCTCACTTCAAGCATAATGAAGCGGAGCGTGGTGCGAACTGCCTGCAGGGGCTTCCCAAACTTTGATTTGCAATGTTATATAATAAACTATATCCGCGGCTGCAAATTTATTTTCACCGCAAACAAGCGCAGCAAAGCGGAGCGTGGCGTGAACTGCCTACAGGGGCTTCCCTGCAAAAAATAAAATTTGTCAATATGCGTAAAAACATATTGACAAATTTTGCGTATTATAATAAAATATATATAGTATATTGCTGATATGGTCATATTTCTCCCGCACACCCTGTCAGCAAAAATAAATAAAGGACGGGTCTTTGACATGAGAATTTTTAAGATCATTGCTGCCGCTGCAGCTACAGTTATGGCTCTTTCGGCAGTTTCTTTCTCCGCATTTGCCGATGGAAGCGCAACCTTCAACTTTGACACTGATACTTCACTCTCAATGCTCCAGAGCTATGGTTCGACCGAGGAAACAGGTTTCACCGCATCAATAAATGAGCAGACAAAATTAAACGGCAACGGTTCGCTCATGCTTTCCGAAAATGTTACGGAATCGATCGATGACGACAGCCGTTTCGGCGGATTGTATTTTGACTCTTCATCATTTGAGCTTAACAGTTTTGCAGGATGCACTATCTCAATGAAAGTACTCATTGACGATAACGCAGCAAAGCTTGCGCCGACATTTTCCGTTTTTTCCGACGGCATTGTATGGATGACGTCCGATATCAGTACAGAACATGCCGGTACCTGGACTGACGTTGTGCTTACCGTTCCGGGAAATGCCGACAATACGAAGATCGGTTTCTCTATTCCCGTTTATGAGGCTTACAGCGGTCCGGTCGCTTTCGTTGATGATCTCACGATAACCAAAGCGGACGGAACAACGATCGCAAATATCGGCGATCAGAAAGAAAGCTCCAAGATCGAGGTATCTATCGCCAAAGGTCCGAGAATTATCCTTATAGTTCTTGTCTGCATTATCCTTGTCGGAGTTGTTGCCTGCGTTGGATTTATTATTTCAAAGTTCCAGAGCAGATTTACCCAGTAAGATACAGACATTTTGCCGACAGGTTCGCCTGTCGGCTTTTTATTTTCCAAGAACGAAAGGACACAAAATATGAAGTCAAGAATAATAAGCACCCCGAACGCCCGTATGATCGTTTACAAACAGCAGGAAGATCTCACCGCTCTTCAAAAGCTTGCGGACAGATCAAACATAAAGCTTGTGATCGCCGAGGATAATGATGCAGACTCTCCTCTCGGATTTTTTGCAGGATCCGGCGGCTTTGAAAAGAGCGGCAAAACAGCCGAAGCTGACAGCGGCTGCGTTATTTTTTCAGGTCTTTCGGGCAAGCAGATCGATACTGTACTTGCAGATCTGCGAAAAGCGGATATATATATTCCGTTAAAAGCCGTTCTCACGCCGTCAAATCAGAAATGGAGCATCAAAAAGCTCGTTTCCGAGCTTGCAAAAGAACGGGAGAAAATGGGCGGATGAAATTTAATGCGTAATTCGTAATGCGTAATGCGTAATTAGCTTCGCTATTCCGTTAGAATAATAAAAATGCGTTCACGATTTTCTCGTGAACGCATTTTTTTATAATTAATTATGAAATTTTTTTGCATGCAATGCACCGCATTGCATTAATTACGCATTACGCATTACGAATTACGCATTTTTTGATTTGATGTATTCGTCCATAGCCTTTGCAGCGGTCTTTCCTGCGCCCATTGCGAGGATAACCGTTGCTGCGCCTGTTACTGCATCGCCGCCTGCATATACGCCCTCACGGGAGGTAAGACCGTCCTCGTTGCAGATAAAGCAGCCGTGCTTGTTGGTCTCGATACCCTTTGTTGTGTTCTTGATAAGCGGGTTTGGTGAAGTACCGATAGACATTACTACGCAGTCTACATCGAGGATAAACTCGGAGTTCGGCTTTACGACAGGTCTTCTTCTGCCGCTCTCGTCAGGTTCGCCGAGTTCCATTTCAACGCACTTGAGTCCGTTTACGAACTTATCATCGCCGCCCATAACTTCGATAGGATTGTTGAGGGTCTTGAAGATGATGCCCTCTTCCTTAGCGTGTTCAACCTCTTCCTTACGGGCAGGCATTTCTGCTTCGCTTCTTCTGTAAACTATGTAAACATTCTCTGCGCCGAGACGCTTTGCGCATCTTGCAGCGTCCATTGCAACGTTGCCGCCGCCGACTACTGCCACGCTCTTGTTCTTCTTGATAGGTGTATCGGAGTCTTCCTTATATGCTTTCATAAGGTTTACACGGGTGAGGAACTCGTTAGCGGAGTAAACGCCCTTGAAGTTTTCACCGGGGATACCCATAAATCTCGGAAGTCCTGCGCCCGAACCGATGAATACTGCTTCAAAGCCTTCGTCCTCAAAAAGCTCATCAACGGAGATCGTCTTGCCGACAACTGTATTTGTGATGACCTTAACGCCGAGAGCCTTAAGTCCGTCAACTTCTTTCTGAACGATAGACTTAGGAAGTCTGAATTCAGGGATACCGTAAACGAGAACGCCGCCTGCGAGGTGGAGTGCTTCGTAAATTGTAACGTCATAACCCATCTTAGCGAGGTCGCCTGCGCAGGTAAGACCCGAAGGACCTGCACCGATAACTGCTACCTTGTGACCGTTCGGCTCAGGCTTTACGGGAGCAGCTGCGCTGTGTTCGTTGTGCCAGTCAGCAACAAAACGTTCAAGTCTGCCGATGCCGACAGCTTCAGTCTTGATGCCTCTTACGCACTTGCCCTCACACTGGCTTTCCTGTGGGCAGACACGTCCGCAGACAGCAGGGAGTGAGCTTGATTTTGTGATGATATCATAAGCGCCGTCGAAATCCTCAACAGCTACCTTTGCGATAAAATCGGGGATAGAGATACCTACGGGACAGCCGCTTACGCAAGGCTTGTTCTTGCAGTTAAGGCAGCGCTGTGCCTCATCAACAGCCATTTCCTTTGTATATCCGAGAGCAACCTCCTTGAAGTTGCAGCTTCTTTCCTTTGGATCCTGTGTAGGCATAGGATTTTTCTTTGGTGACATATTAGGCATATCACTTTACCTCCTTGGCGAAGAGATTGCACGTTTCTTCGTGCTTGTGGCGTTCAAACGGCTTATACATAGTGCCTCTGTCCATTGCCTCGTCAAAGTCAACGAGGAAACCGTCAAAGTCAGGACCGTCAACGCAGGCGAACTTCGTTTCACCGCCGACAGTAAGACGGCAGCCGCCGCACATTCCCGTTCCGTCGATCATGATCGGGTTCATTGAAACAACTGTCTTGATGCCGAACTCCTTAGTTACGGCAACAACGAACTTCATCATTACGAGAGGTCCGATAGCGATAACTTCGTCATATTTTTCGCCGCTCTCGATGAGCTTGCGGAGAGCCTCTGTAACAAGACCCTTTTCACCGTGCGAACCGTCGTCCGTCATCATGCAGAGCTTATCGGAAACAGCCTTGAACTCATCTTCAAGGATAACGAGGTCTTTATTTCTGAAACCAACGATAGAGTGAACTTCACAGCCGAGGTGGTGGAGCTTCTTTGCGATAGGGTATGCAATAGCACAGCCTACGCCGCCGCCGACAACAGCGACTTTCTTAAGTCCGTCTGTATGTGAAGCAACGCCGAGAGGACCAACGAAGTCCTGGATATACTCGCCCTCGTTCTTATGGTTGAGCTTTTCTGTCGTTGCGCCAACGATCTGGAAAATAATTGTGACAGTACCCTTTTCTCTGTCAAAATCTGCAACTGTGAGCGGGATACGCTCGCCTTCCTCGTCAACTCTGAGGATAATAAACTGACCCGGTTCAGCCTTTCTGGCGATCATGGGTGCTTCGATGTCCATGAGCGTAACAGTTGGGTTAAGCTCTTTCTTGCGAACAATCTTATACATTATCTCATTCCTTTACAAAAAAATAACCGCATTCTCCCTATGGCATAATGCTATAACTAATATTATATCTTAAAATAACGCTAAAGTCAACAATTTAAATATAAATATTGACTAACTTTTGCAGGAAAATAATACTTTCACGGAATTTTACCGATCGTCATTTTTCCCGACCTGTCCGAATATAATTAGAACTGAACAGACCGCTCAAAGTCGGAAATTTATTTAAACGGGAGAGATAAAAATGGCAGAAAAAAGCGTAAACGGCTCGATGCTTGGTCTTTCGTCATCATCGGCGGAGGAAAGGCTTCTCCGATACGGCGAAAATCGGCTCGCAAGCAAGAAAAAGACTGCGCCGATAAAAATTTTCCTCGGACAGTTCCGAGATGTTATGGTAATGATCCTTTTGATAGCGACAGCGGTGTCGATATTCCTCGGCGAAGTTTATGATGCGCTGACTATCATCGTTATCGTGCTTCTGAACGCAGTTCTGGGCTTCGTGCAGGAGTATAAGACCGAAAAAACGCTCATTGCACTCAAAAATATGACCGCTCCGAACGCAAAGGTCTACCGTGACGGACATCTTACCGAACTTCCTGCGTCCGTTATCGTTCCGGGTGACGTTATTTCGCTTGAAGCAGGCGACAAGATACCTGCTGATGCGGCGCTTCTCGAAAGCCGAGGACTTTTCGCCGAGGAAAGTATCCTCACGGGTGAATCCGCCCCCGTCGCAAAGTCGGCAGGCTCGCCCGATGATGACGATAATTCCATCGGAAAGGCGAACATTGTTTACAGCGGTACTGTTATAACCAAGGGAACGGCTCTTGCAAAGGTCATCGCAACGGGACTTTCGGCGCAGGTCGGAAAAATTTCGGGTATGCTGACCGATATCGAAGAGGAAGAAACTCCGCTCCAGAAAAGGCTCGGCGAGCTTGGCAAGGTCGTTGCGATAATATGCACGGCTGTCTGTATCGTTGTCGCAGGCGCAGGAATTCTGCACGGAGAGCCGCCGTTCGATATGCTTATGACGGGTATTTCCGTTGCCATTGCCGCTATCCCCGAGGGACTTCCTGCGACGGTAACAATTGCGCTCGCACTCGCTGTTCGGCGTATGCTTGCGCAGAAAGCGCTTGTACATAAGCTCCACTCGGTCGAAACCCTCGGCTGTGCATCGGTGATCTGCACGGACAAAACAGGAACTGTCACCGAGAATAAAATGACCGTAACAAAAGTTTTCTGCGGTAATAAGCTTTACGATATTTCGGGCAGCGGCTACATCGTTCGGGGCGGCATAACCGAGGACGGAAAGAACATCAACCCGAGCGCAGACAAGACCCTATCCGAGCTTATGCACTGTGCAGTCCTCTGCAACAATGCCGACATAAGCGCACCGTCCCAGCTTTCACAGGTTTCTCAGCGTGAGCGTGGTCAGCTAAGATCATTCGGCAAAAAGGAAGAATGGAACACCGCAGGCGACCCGACAGAGATCGCACTCCTTATAATGGCGGCGAAGTCGGGTTTCACTATGGAAAAGCTCCGTCACAGTTTCCGCAAAAATGAGGAGATACCTTTCGACAGCGAAACACGCTGTATGACCGTGATATGCTCGGGCGGCTCGGGAAAGACCGCATTTACAAAGGGCGCATTTGACGTTATCCTCCCCCGATGCTCATTTATAATGACTAATGACGGAGTTAAACCTCTCACCCCGTCCGTTCGCCGAAGCCTCGAATCCGAACACGAAAAGCTCACGGGCGAAGCGCTTCGTGTGCTTGCTTTCTGTGAGAAGAACATTGACGGCGGCGACAGCGAAAACGGTATGATCTTCCTCGGACTTGCAGGAATGACCGACCCTCCCCGCCCTGAAGCTGTTGAGGCTGTAAAGCTTTGCCGAAAGGCGCATATCCGAACGGTGATGATAACGGGCGACCACAAGAACACCGCCGCCGCAATTGCTAAAAAAGCAGGTATCCTGCGCAGTGACGATATCGTTGTAACGGGAGCGGAGCTTGCGAAAATGTCCGATGATGAGCTTGACGATGTTATCGGAAAAGCTGCCGTTTACGCCCGTGCAACTCCCGAGGATAAGCTTCGCATCGTCCGCGCTTTCAAGCGCAGGGGCGATATAGTGACCATGACGGGTGACGGCGTTAATGACGCTCCTGCGGTAAAAGAAGCCTCTATCGGCGTTGCAATGGGGATCACGGGAACGGACGTTACCAAGGAAGCCGCCGATGTTGTCCTGCTCGATGACAACTTTGCAACACTTGTCAAAGCCGTTGAACAGGGTCGGGGTATCTATGCAAATATCCGAAAATTCGTCCGCTACCTGCTCTCCTGCAATATCGGCGAGGTGCTGACGATGTTCCTCGGAATTATAATGGGAATGCCTGTGGTGCTTCTCCCTACCCAGCTTCTTCTCGTCAATCTTGCTACAGACGGACTTCCTGCCGTCGCTCTCGGTGTAGAGCCGACCGAGCACGAATGTATGAACAAGCCGCCGAGAAAAGCGAACGAAAGCTTCTTTTCGGGCGGTCTTATGACGAAGATAGTGTTCAGAGGTATTCTGATAGGTGCATGTACGCTCGGCTGTTTTTTCCTGACGAACTATATGTCGGGCAGCGTTGACACCGCCAGAACTGCGGCGCTTTTCACCCTTGTAATGACCCAGCTTGCGCACGTTTTCGAGTGCAAATCGGAAACGAAGAACATTTTCACAGTGCCGTATTTCAATAACCCGAAGCTTATACTTGCGGTGCTGTCCTCGCTTTGCATAATTTTTGCGGCAATATATGTGCCGTTCATGCAGATAATTTTCTCAACAACGGCATTGTCGGGTCAACAGCTTGCGATAGCGTTCGGCTTTGCGATATTCGCACCGCTGATGCAATGCGTAATTCGTAATGCGTAATGCGTAATGCGTAATTAATGCAATGCGGAGCATTGCATACAAATTAGAAATTGTAAAAAAATGCGTTCACGATTTTTCTTGTGAACGCATTTTTTATATTCTAACGAAACAGCGAAGCTAATTACGCATTACGCATTACGCATTACGAATTACGCATTGAAAAAAGCATATTCCGAATTTACCGCAATGTCGTGTATCCCATAAGTGCTTCGTCTACCTGACGTGCAGCTTCTCTGCCCTCACGGATAGCCCATACAACGAGGGACTGTCCTCTGTGCATATCGCCTGCGGTGAAAACCTTGTCAACGCTGGTCTTGTAGTCGTTCGGTGTTGTCGTTTCAACGTTGGTTCTTGCGGTGAGCTTTACGCCGAAATCATCGGTGATGTACTTCTCCGTTCCAAGGAAGCCTGCTGCGATGAGTACGAGGTCGGCAGGGATAACCTGCTCGCTGCCGCTTACCTGCTCCATTGTAGTTCTGCCCGTTTCTTCGTTCTTGACGGGAGAAAGCTTTATCGTTTCGATAGCACGAACGTGACCCTCATCATCTTTGAGAAACTGCTTTACGGTCGTCTGATAGATCCTCGGGTCGTGACCGAATACTGCGATAGCTTCTTCCTGACCGTAGTCCGTCTTGCAGACTCTCGGCCACTCGGGCCATGGGTTATTTGCTGCACGTTCATCGGGGAGCTTTGGCATCATTTCGAGCTGGACTACCGACTTGCAGCCGTGGCGGATAGATGTTGCAACGCAGTCATTACCTGTGTCACCACCGCCGATAACAACGACGTTCTTATATTTTGCGCTGATGTAATAGCCGTCCGAAAGGTTCGAGCTGATGAGGCTCTTTGTTGTGGCTTTGAGGAAATCCACTGCGAAGTAGATACCCTTTGCATCACGTCCGTGGACGTTGATGTCACGGGGATTGCCCGAACCGCAGCAAAGGATAACTGCATCATACTCGTTTTTGAGCTGTTCAGCGGTAACGTCTACACCGACATTCACGCCGAGTCTGAACTTTACGCCCTCTGCCTCCATAAGCCTGATTCGTCTGTCGATAACGCTCTTTTCAAGCTTCATATTCGGGATACCGTACATAAGCAGTCCGCCGGGGCGATCCTCACGCTCATAAACGGTTACGCTGTGACCTCTTCTGTTAAGGCGCTGTGCGGCTGCAAGACCTGCAGGACCTGAGCCGATAACGGCGATCTTCTTGTCCGTGCGTACAGACGGAGCTTTTGGTTTGATGATATCATGTTCAAAAGCGTATTCGATAACAGCGTATTCGTTGTCCTTTACGGTAACGGGGCTGCCGTTAAGTCCGCAGGTGCAGGCTTTTTCGCAGAGCGCAGGGCAAACTCTCGAGGTAAACTCGGGGAAGCTGTTCGTCAGAAGCAGTCTTTCCGCTGCGCTCGCCATATCGCCGTGGTAAACGAGGTCGTTCCATTCGGGACAGAGGTTGTTGAGCGGACAGCCCGAAACCATACCGTCCTGCAGCGGCTTGCCGTACTGGCAGAACGGAACGCCGCAGTCCATACATCTTGCTGCCTGCTTTTTGCGAGCCTCCATATCCATAGGGGTATGGAACTCACGGTAGTTTTTTATTCTTTCAAGCGGTTTTTCACACTTGTTTTCGCATCTTTCAAATTCAAGAAATCCTGTTGCTTTACCCATTTTACATTACCTCCCCGAAATTACTTCATATTCTCATGGAAAGCGGAGATACGAGCTTCTTCGCTGCTCTGTCCCTGAGCCTCAAACTTCCTGATGCTGTTCATCATCTTCGCATAGTCGTGAGGGATCACCTTTTTGAACTTAGGGAGGAACCCGTCAAAGTGATCGAGTATCTCTCTGCCTCGAACAGAATTTGTTGCAGCCGTGTGTTCTTCGATGAGCTGTCGGAGCTGTGCAACATCTTCGGGGTCGCTGACCTTTGTGAAGTCAACGAGCGACTTGTTGAGCTTTGTGTAAAGGTCGAAGTTTTCATCGAGAACATAAGCGATACCGCCGCTCATACCTGCGGCAAAATTCTTGCCCGTGCCGCCGAGGATAACCGCAACGCCGCCCGTCATATATTCGCAGCCGTGGTCGCCGACACCCTCAACAACAACAGTCGCACCCGAGTTTCTTACGCAGAAACGCTCGCCTGCAACGCCCGAGATGAACGCCTTGCCGCTCGTTGCGCCGAAGAGTGCAACGTTGCCGACGATGATGTTCTCGTCCGATCTGAGCTTGGAATTCTTGGGCTGGAAAAGTACAAGCTTACCGCCCGAAAGTCCCTTGCCGAAGTAGTCGTTGCTGTCGCCCTCAAGGGTGATCGTAAGTCCCTTAGGGATAAATGCGCCGAAGCTCTGACCGCCTGCGCCGTGGCAGTTGATAACATAAGTATCTTCATCAAGAGTGTTGTAATAACGCTTTGTGATCTCCGAACCGAAGATAGTTCCGAGGGTTCTGTTGAGATTGTTTACATTGAGTTCGATCTTCTTAGGCTTCTTGGTCTCAAGTGCGAGCATCATTTCGGGGAGTATCTTTGTTTCATCGATAGTCTTGTCAAGCTCGAAATCAAATGCATTTGCAGGGTCGAAGTGGAGGTTGCTCTCGCCGTGTGTGAACGGATTTTCGAGAATTGCGCTCATATCGACCTTTGCAGCCTTGCTGTCGGGAGCAAAATCCTTCTTGCGGAGGAGGTCGGAACGTCCGATAAGCTCATCAACGGTACGGATACCGAGCTTTGCCATATATTCACGCATTTCCTCTGCGATAAAGGTCATAAAGTTTACGATATATTCGGGTTTGCCCTTGAAACGCTTGCGGAGTTCGGGGTTCTGCGTTGCAACGCCTACAGGGCAGGTGTCAAGGTTGCAGACTCTCATCATTACGCAGCCCATTGTTACCAGCGGAGCGGTAGCAAAGCCGTATTCCTCTGCGCCGAGCATTGCAGCGATGACGACATCACGTCCCGTCATCATCTTGCCGTCCGTTTCAATGACAACTCTTGAACGAAGTCCGTTCATAATAAGTGTCTTGTGTGTTTCTGCAAGTCCGAGTTCCCAAGGCAGACCTGCGTTGTGAATGGAGCTGCCCGGAGCAGCACCCGTACCGCCGTCATAGCCTGAGATAAGGATAACTCCTGCGCCTGCCTTTGCAACGCCTGCTGCGATAGTGCCTACGCCGACTTCGGAAACGAGCTTAACGGAAATTCTTGCGTCCGTGTTTGCATTTTTGAGGTCATAGATAAGCTGTGCAAGATCCTCAATAGAGTAGATATCGTGGTGCGGAGGAGGTGAGATAAGGGCAACACCAGGTGTCGAATGACGTGTCTTTGCTATCCAAGGATAAACCTTCTTTGCAGGAAGATGTCCGCCCTCGCCCGGCTTTGCGCCCTGAGCCATTTTGATCTGTATCTCTTTAGCGGAGGTGAGGTACTTCGATGTAACGCCGAAACGTCCCGATGCGACCTGCTTGATAGCGGAGCATTTGTCCTCGTCCGTGCCTGCTGTGATTATTCTTTCAAGGTCTTCACCGCCCTCACCGCTGTTCGACTTGCCGCCGATGCGGTTCATGGCGATAGCCATACATTCGTGAGCTTCCTGCGAGATAGAACCGTAGGACATTGCGCCAGTCTTGAAGCGGTGCATGATGCTTGCTGCGCTTTCTACTTCGTCAAGAGGGATTCCGCCGTCCTCGGGGAAGTTGAAGTCAAGAGTGCTGCGGAGAGTGAGGTTCTTGTCCTCGGCGTTGAGAGCCTCGGAATACTTTTTATAAAGCTTGTAATCGCCCGTCCAAGTTGACTGCTGGAGAAGATGTATCGTGAGCGGATTGTAAAGGTGTTCTTCCTTGCCGCTGCGTGACTTGTGGTTGCCGATGCTTTCGATAGCCTCGTTTACAGTGAGGTCACGTGGGTCAAATGCAGCATCGTGGAGAGCAAGGCTTCTTGCGCTGATGTCGTCAAGGTCGATACCGCCGATCCTGCTTACAGTGTCCGGGAAGAATTCCTCGCAGACGCTCTTGCTTATGCCGAGTGCTTCAAATATTTTTGAACCCTGATAGGACTGAATAGTGGAGATACCCATTTTGGACGAAATTTTAACGATGCCGTCAACGATAGCCTTGACATAAGCGTTGAGAGCTTCGGTGTATTCCTTGTCGATAGTTCTGTCGGAAGTAAGCTCATAGAGAGTGTCCATTGCAAGGTAAGGATTGACTGCGCTCGCACCGAATCCGAGGAGAGTTGCGAAGTGGTGAACCTCGGTAGGCTCTGCCGTTTCGATGATAAGCGAGATAGCTGTGTTCTTTCTCGTCTTTACAAGGTAGGTTTCAAGAGCCGCAACAGCAAGGAGTGACGGGATAGCGAGGTGATCCTTGTCAACGCCTCTGTCGGTGAGGATAAGGATAGTCGCGCCGTCCTCGTGAGCCTTGTCAGCCTGACGGTAAAGGTTTTCGATAGCTTCACGGAGAGTTGAGGTTTTCTTGTTGTAAAGCATCGAGATATCGGCAGTTTTAAGGCTTTCGATATTGGAAGTTCTTATCTTTAAAAGGTCAAGATTCGTAAGAACGGGGTTTCTTATCTGAAGAACAAGGCAGTTCTTTTCATCGTCTTTGAGAATGTTGCCCGATGCGCCGAGGTAAACAGTCGTATCGGTGATAACGGATTCTCTGATAGCGTCTATCGGAGGGTTAGTTACCTGCGCAAAAAGCTGCTTGAAGTAGTCAAAGAGCGGCGGGTTCGTGTTGGAGAGCGGAGGAACAGGAGTATCTGCGCCCATTGCAGCAGTCGGCTCAGAACCCGTGAGAGCCATTGGTATCATCGTGCTGCGGATAGATTCATAGGTGTAACCGAAAGCGTGCTGAAGTCTTTCAAGCTCTTCGCCCGAGTAACGTGCAGGCTTCTTGTTCGGGATATAAAATTCGGAAAGCGGGTGGAGATTGTGGTCGAGCCACTCGCCGTATGGGTGACGCTTGCTGTAGTATTCTTTGAGCTTATCGTCCTCAACAAGCTCGCCCTTGACAGTATCGACAAGGAGCATCTTGCCGGGGTGAAGCCTTTCCTTTTTAACGATAACATCGGCAGGGATATCGAGTGCGCCGACTTCGGAGGAGAGGATAAGATACTTGTCCGTGCCGTTGTCCGTGATATAGTAACGTGACGGACGCAGACCGTTTCTGTCGAGGACAGCACCGAGAACATCACCGTCGGAGAAGATGATAGATGCAGGGCCGTCCCAGGGTTCCATCATCGTTGCATAATACTGATAGAATGCTCTCTTTTCACGGCTGATAGTCTTGCTGTACTGCCACGGCTCAGGAATGAGCATCATAACAGCGAGCGGAAGATCAACGCCTGCCATTGTCATAAATTCGAGTGTGTTGTCAAGACGTGCGGAGTCCGAACCTCTTACATCGAGAACGGGAACGATATCCTTCATTCTGTCACCGATAAGGTCGCTGACGAGAACGGATTCACGGCTCAACATCTTGTCAACGTTGCCTGTGATAGTATTGATCTCGCCGTTGTGAACGATAAGGCGGTTCGGGTGCGAACGCTGCCAACTCGGGTTCGTGTTCGTGCTGAAACGTGAGTGAACGATACCGATAGCGGAAACATATTCTTCGCCGTCAAGGTCGAGGTAGAATTTACGGAGCTGATCAACGAGGAACATACCTTTATATACAATAGTACGGCTTGAGCAGGAGCAAACGTAGGTATCCTTGTTCTGCTTTTCAAATACCATTCTTGCTATATAAAGCTTTCTGTCGAAGTCGATGCCCTTTGCGCAGCCGTCAGGCTTTTTGATGAATGCCTGATAAATGTTCGGCATACTTTCGAGAGCCTTTGTACCGAGAACATCGGAGTTTACGGGGACTTTTCTCCAGCCGAGGAATTCAAGGTTTTCTGCAATAAGGGTTTTCTCAAAGTCAGCCATTGCGAAGCGGCACTGATCTTCGGACTGGGGAAAGAAGAACATACCGATACCGTATTCACGTTCGCCGCCGATCTCGATGCCCGATTCCTTTGCAGCCTTTTTGAAGAAAGAGTGGCTGATCTGGAGAAGTATGCCGACACCGTCGCCCGTTTTGCCCTCTGCGTCCTTGCCTGCACGGTGTTCGAGTGTTTCAACGATTTTAAGAGCGTTGTCAACAACTGTGGAGTCAGCCTTGCCGCTCATATTTACGACAGCGCCGATGCCGCAGTTTTCGTGTTCAAATCTCGGATCGTACAAACCGTCCTTTTGGAACGGCTCCTGATTTCTGTAATTATCCATAAGCGTTCTCCTTAATTCTGATCCCCGATTAAAATGGCGGCGGATCGGTTTATTTTCTGCGATTGTCTTCCCTGAAAATACAATCGTTTTTCTGCGATGCTATTATTCTATCACATAAAAAAGCTCTTGTCAAGGATTTTTGCAAGATTTATAATTAATTCCTGCGTTTTTAATCAAATAATACACAAAATCCCTTTTAAACTCGCATTTTTTGATAAATTAATGAAACTAACATTCAAAAAACTTTTAATTTTTGCATTATTTATACTAATTTTTAAACTGAAAGTGTACAAAAAAATCCGCACATCAACCTATAGGGTGATGTGCGGACCGGAACCAATACTAAACACCAATAAAATACAGGAAAAAATCTGCGCCGAGATCCTATATAAA
>URTF01000039.1 GCA_900550695.1 uncultured Ruminococcus sp. | reverse complement strand
TGAACTTATTATAGCCGAGAGTTTGTCTATAGGTTGATCGAGAATTAGTATTATATCATTTTATAATTCCGTTCAGGTCAAAATCAGGCGTGTATTCTTCCTTTGCTGAGGATTTTTCCTGCATAAATCCCTTAAAGCCAAGCTCTTCTGCCCTTTTCAGCACGGAATTGTATTCAAAAGTGCTTATCCTGCGTGAAATTTCGGGAAATTCCGAGCTTCGGTAAAACGGCGTGTATTGGCTCATCAAACTCAGCAGAATATCCTCCGTCCCCCAACGTGAAGCGATCTCTTCAAGCACCGCTATCGAATCGTGACGATGATTCGGCAAAGTCAGATGACGAATTATTATCCCCTTTTTCATCAGACCGTCCTCACCGAACTCAGCCGCACCAACCTGACGAAACATCTCGTCTATCGCCGCACATACGACCTCAAAATAATCCCCTGCCGCCGAATATTTCAACGCAATTTCATCATCATAATATTTGAGATCTGGCAAATAAATGTCAATATACCCCTCCAGCATTTTCAGCGTTTCAACCCGTTCATATCCACCCGTGTTGTAAACTATCGGTATGTTCAGCTTCCCTTTCACACGCTCCAAAGCCGAAATTATCTTCGGAACAAAATGCGTCGGACTGACAAGATTAATGTTGTGCGCCCCCTTTTCCTGTAATTCAAGAAAAATTTCGCCAAGCCGCTCCTCAGTTATTACCTGCCCGAAATTTTCGGACGAAATTTTGTAGTTCTGACAAAATACACATTTTAAACTGCACCCCGAAAAAAATACCGTCCCCGAACCGTTCTCGCCCGATAAACAAGGCTCTTCCCACTTGTGCAGATAAGCCTTAGCCGCACGAAGCTCCGCACCCTCACCGCAGAATCCTACTCCGTTCACACGGTCAGCACCGCATTTTCTTGGGCAAAGTTCGCATTTTGTAAAATCATATTTCATTTTAGTTGCCTCTTTTTTTAACTAATGTCAGCCCTTTAATATGCTCAATAAATTGGAATTTGTTCTACAATAATTTTTCTACTTCAATCAGTAACCTTATTTTCAAATCTTCCAATTCTATATCAGTAGGACGGTTCTCATCACTATACATTTTCTCCATAGGATACCACCAAACAGGACCTTTTCCATTGTTTCCGTAATTCTCTAAGTCACCGTTTGCTCTCGGGAATAAATGCCAATGAAGATGCGTATCTCCATTGCCTAACAATTCATAATTCATTTTTTCTGCACCAAAAGCGTTTGAAACTGCTTCTGCAACAATAGACATTTCCTCCAAGAATTTCAGCTTTCGTGAATGATCTAAATAAAATAATTCTGTCTTGTGTTCTTTACAAAGAAATAACGTGTAACCTTTAAAATGCTGATTGTCACCGATAACTACATATCCCGTTTCCAATTCCTTAACGAAGTATGGGTTTGTTCCGTTGTTAATCATCTTAATTCTATCGCATATAAAGCACATACACCAACCCTCCAAACCTCTATTTTTCAGCTAATTACCGCTCAACTGACGGTAAAATAATTATACCATACACCTTTTGAAAAGTCAATTCAAACGGAAAGCGCAATGCTCCATTATCCGACCTCTGTAATTATCCCCATAAAAAACAACACCCGTTTGAGTGCTGTGATGAATAAAACTGTTCTGCAAATTGAAATTTGAAATACAAAGATATAAGGTTACTTGTTTACTGCATTTCCAAAATAGTAAAAGTCCTCATGCATTGCATACCAGCCGGTCAGCACTTCATGACGAATCCCTTTGTCATCTGTGTATATTAACTGCATTTGCCCCAAATCACCCTGTGCACTCCATGTGCGGTAGAGTCTATGTTTATCCTCATATTGTGTCCAGACTTTTTCGTGCCCGCCGAAATTCTCAAAAAAGCTATCATCTGTTACAGTTATCGGTATTACCGTATAGAGTAAATCAAGAGGTATGGTATTTAATACTTTTACAGAAATATAAGCCGAAAAATCGTCTGACCAGAGAACATCATCAAAACGGCAAAGTACAGCACAGGCTTTACCGATATCATCCGGACTTTCAGCACAGTCCCATCCGTTTAAGAACATTTGCCACGGTTCAAAAAGCGTAGTGAATGTAGCGCCTAATTCCTCGTCAAAAGGTGCTGTAACCTTGAGTATACGCTTTTCTCCGATTGTCGGAATATGATTCGTGTAAAGCCATTTTCTGTCTTTGACCGGCTGAGACAATTCTTCATGTTCGCATTCCATCCAAGCCAAGTTGTATCCAATATCATGTATACCTGCACACTCAATCATCTTTGGCTTTCTATTTTGATTATCTTTCGCAACACGAGATTTGCAACAGGAACATAAAAAATTCATTACATCATCTCCATTGTAGACAAATATAGAAAATTCCAATTTACCAATCATTTCAAATAACTAAACTCATTATACCAAATTCCACCCACCATTTCAAGTTTTTCTTGAAAATAAACATAGCTTCTGTTATAATATATATAAATAGTTCATCGGAAAGGACGGAATAAATATGTCAGAAACTGTTATCGTCACAGGCGCATCAAGAGGCATCGGAAAAGCCTGCGCACTCGCATTCGGAAAAAGCGGCGCAAACGTTATCATAAACTATACAAGATCAAAGGAAAAAGCCGAGGAACTCTGCGAGGATATTTCCAAGCTCGGAGGAAGAGCACTCCCTTTCTGCGCAGATGTAGCCGACAGAAAAGCCGTCGATGAAATGATAGCTTTCGCCCACTCAAATTTCGGCAGTATAAGCACCCTCGTCAATAACGCCGGCATCGCCGAGCAGATAATGTTCTGCGATATCACCGAGGAAAAATGGGACAGAATGTTCGCTGTCGATGTGAAAGGCGTTTATAACTGCATACAAGCCGCCCTCCCCGATATGATACACAATAAATCGGGCAGAATAATCAATATCTCCTCAATGTGGGGCATAACGGGCGCTTCCTGCGAAGTCCACTATTCCGCCGCCAAAGCCGCCGTTATAGGTATGACAAAAGCTCTTGCAAAGGAACTCGGACCATCGGGAATTACCGTCAACGCAATCGCCCCCGGAGTTATCTCCACCGAAATGAACGGCAATATTTCCGAAGAAATAATGTCCGAGCTCAAAGAAGAAACTCCGATCGGACGTATCGGCACTCCCGAGGATATCGCTGAAACCACAATGTTCCTCGCCTCACCCAAAGCTTCGTTCATCACGGGCGAGGTTATCTCTGTAAACGGAGGATTCGTTATCTGATGACAAGTAAAGAACTACTGTCCGTCACTTCGCAGATCGGTATGATGCTCCTCGAAAACGGCGCTGAAATTTACCGCGTCGAGGACAGCGTCGTCCGCATCGCCGAAGCCTACGGCTATAAGCAGGGCGAACGCTTCGAGATCTTCGCAATACCGCCAACAATAATCATCACCGTGCAGAGCGAAGACGGCACACCACTCACTATCCAGCGAAATACCAAAACAAGAGTGAACAACCTCGACCGTGTTGACCGCCTGAATAACCTCTCACGCTATATATGCTCGGAAAAACCAAGCTTTGCGACCGTCAATAACTATATCTCGCAGATAAAAAAACGCAGGACCTACCCTTTCTATGCCGTCGTCATAAGCTATGCCGTCATAGGCGCAACTTTCGCTTTGTTTTTCGGCGGCGGCTGGCGTGAATCCATCGCAGGCGGAATTATCGCCGCCATAATATGCCTTATAGAAAAGGCCGTCACACAAGTCCGCCCGAGCGTGTTTTTTATGAGCCTGCTCTGCTCGATTTTTACAGCCACAGCCGCCGTCCTGTGCTATTATTTCGGTTTGACAAACGAGTACGACAGCATTATAATCGGCGCAGCCATGACCCTCGTCCCCGGTGTAACGATAACAAACTGTATGCGTGACTTTATAGCAGGTGACTTCATCGCAGGACTGTATACTCTGATAGAAGCCCTCCTCGTAGCAACAGGAATGGCAGTTGGCGCAGCATTCGCAATCTCCTCCCTGACAAAATTGCTCGGGATATAAAATTACCAAAATACGATTCGACAAAACGGGGCGGGAAACCCGTCCCCTACAGATTTTTGAAAAAACTGCGTTTTCAAACGAACAAATATAAATATTTTCCCACGAAAAAAATAATTCCGAATTCCGAATTCATAATTCCGAATTCAAAGAACGGCGGTGTTAAACCAAAATGAACGTCCTGAACGACCTCGTCCTGCCTGCATTGTATAGCTTTATCGCATCAATAGCATTCGGCATACAGTTCAATATCCGATTTCGCCATATCATCGCCGCAGCAGTCGGCGGAGTCATAAGCCAAGTCATCTTCAACGCAGCCGAACTCGGCGGCAGCAGCGAACCGCTCTGCTATTTCTTTGCAACCTGCGCAATAGCCGTCTATTCGGAATTTCTCGCAAGAAGGCTGCACGTCCCCGTAAATATGTACCTCGTCGTAGCGATCATACCGCTCGTCCCCGGAAAACTAATATACCAAGCAATGATAGCACTCATAAACGGCGAAACGCAAAGCTTCGCCGACCAGTGTACAGCCGCTTTCGCAGCCGCAGGCGCTATCGCAATGGGCATCTTCGCCATTTCCTCAATTGCAAGAGTTTTCCGTGTCGTTATACGCAAAAAAGGAATATAGTATAAACGCTTATCAACCGCAAAATTGATAAGCGTTTTATTTTTACTAAGCCGTATCGGCAAAAACTTGCTTCACGAATTTCTGACACAAACAAATTAAAGTGCGAGCCTGCCACGGGGCATCCCCACCAAATTCAATAACCTTGAATCACTAAAAACCCTCTTTGCGAACATAAACTTATTTCCTACACAAACCAAGCGGAACGAAGTGCAGCGCAGCGCGAACTTGCCGCATGGCTTCCCTGCCTCAATTTCCGACTTCAATGCTGATCTCATTGAATTTGTCAAGAATATCATCAATGCCCGTCTGCTTCTTTTTCTCTTCGGAAAGATCCATTACAGCATTTCCCGAGTGCATCATTACCATTCGGTTGCCGTATTCAACAGCGAAACGAAGATTGTGCGTTACCATAAGCGTCGTGAGCTGCTTTTCCTTGACGATCTTATCCGTTATCTGCATAAGCGTCTCGGAAGACTTCGGGTCAAGCGCAGCCGTGTGTTCATCGAGAATGAGCATCTTTATATCCGTCATAGTCGCAATGATAAGTGCCAAAGCCTGACGCTGACCACCGCTCAATGAACCGACTTTTACACCCATGCGGTTTTCAAGTCCCATTCCGCACTGTTCAAGCAGGGTCTTGTAATGATCCACACGCTTTTTGTTTATAACGGGAGAAAGACCATAGGATTTGTTCTTGTTGTCGGAAAGAGCCATATTTTCAAGTATGGAAAGACTTCCGCAGGTTCCCATTCTCGGGTCCTGAAGAACTCTGCCGATGAACTTTGCACGCTTGTATTCGCTCACCTTTGTGATATCATTTCCTTCAAAGATGACCGAACCGCTGTCAGGCTGCATCGTTCCGCAGGCAAGATTAAGAAGCGTAGTCTTGCCGCTGCCGTTCGAGCCGATAACGGAAATGAAGTCGCCCTTGTTCACATTGAAGCTGAAATCGTTGAAAAGCACATTTTCATCAACAGTTCCCTTGTTGAAGATCTTAACTATGTTATTTAGCCGGAGCATCGGACGTCCTCCTTCCTTTTATACCCAAACCGTTGCTGAATACAAGCGCAGCCGTGAAAATAAGCGCCATAAGGAGCTTTAAATACTCCGTCGGCAAACCGAGCGCAAGCGCAACCGACAAACAGCCCTTGTAAAGTATCGAGCCGAGAATTACCATCGTAGTAGCTTTCATAAACGAAACCTTCTTGAATACACTCAATCCGATAATAACCGATGCAAGCGCAAGAACTACCATTCCGACACCCATCTGCTGATCGGCAGAACCCTTTGACTGCGCAACTACCGAACCTGCAAGTGCCGCAAATCCGTTTCCTATCGCAAGTCCGAGTATCTTTGAAACGCCGTTGTCCTGACCGAGCATCGTTACGAACTTTTCATTGTCGCCCGTCGCACGGAGAAGAAGTCCCGACTTCGTATTAAGATAAAGATCAAGCAAAACCTTGCATATAACTACAAGAATAAGCGAAACTATAGTCGTTCTGAGATAATATCCGCCGATGCTCTCGGGAATGAGCGCACCGAACGAGCTGTTGAAGATAGTGTCCTTGTTGAAGAACGTAGCAATAGCCTTTCCTCCCGTGCCTTTGAGAAGCATTACAAGGTTTATCGAAAGACAGCCGGTGTAAATAAGTATTCCGCAGAGCAGCGGACGAATTTTCAGCTTGACGTGAAGCAGTCCCGTCACCGTTCCTGCCAGCATTCCCACCGCAAATGCAATGAGCAGACAAAGCCACGGATTTACACCCTTCATTATAAGTATGCCCGAAAGAATAGCTCCGAGCGGAAACGTTCCGTCAACCGAAAGGTCGGGGAAATCGAGTATGCTGTAAGTGATGTAAACTCCGAGAGCCATGATCGCATACATAAGACCCTCTTCAAGAGTTACTATCAGAATATTGAGAATAACGTTCATATAATTCCTCCGTAAAAAATCAGAACCGCCCTGTCGGTACTGCCGCTGTTTCGCAGCTTAAAACAGCGGAGCATTTTCCGCCGCTTTAAGCTGCGAAGCAAATTTTCATTCACTTCGCAGTAATTTTCTTATAAATTATTCTTCGGAATTGCCGCCTGTTACAACCTTTTCTGCATTTGCATAGGATTCGGGAAGCTCAATGCCGAACTGTGCAAGAACGTCGGTGTTTACAACCGGAGTACCCTCTGTGATAGTACCGACAGCCATTGTCTGAGGATCAGCACCGTTGAGAACTTCAAGTCCCATTTCAGCAGTCTTTTCGCCGAGTGCAACATAGTCAATGCTGATAGAAGCGATGCAGCCGTTGTAGACCTGTTCAATTTCGGAACCGTAAACAGGAATGTTTGCAGCATTAGCCTTTTCAAGAAGAACGGAAAGGTTGCTTACAACGTTATTATCTGTAAAGTTGTTGATGCAGTCTACCTTTGAAGCAAGCGTAGCAGCAGCCTGTGGGATATCAGCAGCACTCTGAACGCCCTGAGCTTCAACGGTGATGTCCATTGTGCTTGTGATCTCTTCAAGTCTTGCAAGGTTGGAAACGGAGTTTGCCTCGGAAGTAGTGTAAAGAATACCGATAGTCTTTACGTCAGGCTGAAGTGCCTGAATAAGAGCGACCTGAGCTTCAAGGTCAAGAACATCGGAAGTACCGATGCAGTTCTTTGAACCTGCGTCAAGGCTCTCAACAAGACCTGCTGCAACAGGGTCGGAAACAGCCGTAAAGATTACAGGTGTCTGTGAATTCTGTGTTGCGGAGTATGCGGAAACAGCAGCAGGAGTTGCAATAGCAAAAATAAGATCGTAGTTCTTAGATGCCATGTTCTTTGCGATAGAGTCGCATGTCGCACTGTCGAAGTTGCCGTCCTGACGGTCGATAGTGATCTTGTCAGCGATAGAGCTTGCCATAAGACCGTTTTCAATGCCCTGATAGCAGTTGTCAAGTGACGGGTGGCTGCCGAACTGGATAACACCGATAGTGTAGCTGTCCTTTTCAGCAGTTGTGTCTGCTGCTGTATCGGCAGCTGCGCTTGTGTCAGCGTTCGCATCAGCAGTATTCGCATCAGCGTTTGTGTCTGTGTTTGTCGATGAACAGCCTGCAAAAGCAAGTGTCATTGCTGCTGCAACTACTGCAGCCATAATTCTCTTCATTTTCATAATTCTCTCTCCTTAATTTAAATAGGAATGAATGATTGATTTATTTCAAACCGCTATTCACACGGTCCAAAAGCAATAAATAGCTTAGCAATAAAATAACTTAGCAATAAAAAAAGCCTTGCCCCAAATATAAAGGGGCAAGACTGTAATATCCTGCGGTACCACCCAAATTCGCCCATAAAAGAGCGCACTCGAAAGCATTATAACGTATGCAAAACGTTCTTCCTACTTGAATTCCTCGTTCAGTCGACCCTCATAAGTCCATTCACTGAGATATTGCGCACCGCTTTTCACCAGCTGCGGCTCTCTGGAAGCGAATTGATCTCAATTACTAATCTTAATCATCGGTTTACTTCTATAAATTTTATTATAGCACAATTTTATTCGTTGTCAAGTGGTAACAGAAAAATTTTTATCAAAATATTTTTTATCAGTCGTCAAGGCAAGCATCAAGAGCATCGGTAATGCCGTGCTTGTCCATCTTCTGACCGATAAATACAAGCTTTATCTCACGGTCGCCGTAAATCTCGTCCCAGTCCTCGGCAATTTCGGGATACTGCTTTAGAAGACGCTTTCTCTCCTTTTCGGGAGCGGAAGCGAACCACTTGCCCGACTCTGTAGCGTTGATCTGAACGCCTGCCTGCTCGAAAACATAAGCGTTGTCACGATCATCGGAGAACCAGAGCATACCCTTGCAGCGAATTATGGACTTAGGCCAGTTCTCAACGAAATCGCCGAACTTGTCCTGATTGAACGGTCTGCGGCGGCGGTAAACGAAAGTACCAATGCCGTATTCCTCAGCCTCGCCCTCTTCATCGTTGTGTTCGTGGTCATGATGATGTCCGCAGCTGCAGTTGCCGAACTCATCATACTTGTGTTCATGATGCTCATGCTCATCGTGGTCATGGTCGTGTTCATCATGGTCATGGTCGTGATGATGTTCGTGGTCATCGTCATCATGATCGTGGTGGTGATGATGTTGTTCGTGTTCGTCCTCCTCGTCAACGCCCTCTTCGTAAGCCTTTGCCCAGCCTGCGGAAGTAACAGCTTCTTCAAAATCATAGGACTTTGTGTCGAGGATATCGGAAACAGCAACTTCGCCGTAGTTGGCTTCGATTATCTTAGCCTTAGGCTGAAGCGTCCTTATCATAGCCTTGACTCTGCCGAGCTGGTCGGGAGTTACCTTGTCAACCTTGTTGAGGATAATAGTCGTGCAGAATTCGATCTGCTGAATGAGAAGATTTGCAATGTCCTCTTCGCCGATATCATCAGCGAGAAGATCATCACCGCAGCCGAATTCGCTCGCCATTCTGAGCGCATCGACAACCGTAACAATGTTGTCAAGACGGCAGATAGCAGGGTAACGCTTGTCTACCTTGCCCTCAAGAACGGAAATGGACTGTGCGATCGGGAGAGGCTCACAAATACCGCTTGCCTCGATAAGAATGTAGTCGAACTTGCCCGTTTCGATAAGGTCTGTGATCTGATTCATCAGATCGACCTTAAGTGTGCAGCAGATACAGCCGTTGGAAAGCGGAACGAGGTTGTCGTCCTTCTGTGTAACAGTGCCGCCCTTCTGGATAAGCTCCGCATCGATGTTTACTTCGCCGATATCGTTGACGATTACAGCGGTTTTATAACCCTCCTGATTGTTCAGAACGTGGTTGATAAGTGTAGTTTTTCCTGCGCCGAGGTAACCTGTGAGAAGTGTGATCGGCACGAGTGGTCTTTTTGCCATATATATCATCCTTTCAGAATATTTTTCGTACAAATTATATTCTACCACAAAGGTTGACATTTTACAAGGGTTTTCACAGTTATTTCACCAAAAAATTCAAATTCCGTACATTATGTCAAGTAGCTTCGTACCCGTTTTCGTGCAAAAGACCTTTTCACGGAACGTCTTTATGCTCTCCTTTGAAAGTCCGTCCTCATACGCATTTACGAGAAAATCCGCTTCGAGCAATATCTGCCAGTCCAAGCCGTCTACTCCCGTGTAAGTGTGATGATGCCCGATAAGAAAGCATACCCTCTCCGCCTCCTCCGGCAATATCTCGGGGAAGCTTTTCATCATTTCGCGCGCATAAGCAGGACCTTCCTGTTCCTGAAGCTTACCGTCACAGCGTCCGTACTTTTCCTCGCTCGGTCTTATGCCGATGTCGTGCATTATCGAAGCTATATCAAGAATTTTCTGTGTCGTTTCATCAAGCTTTTCGAGTGCCCCGATAGTGTGCGCATATTCATAAACCTTCGTAAAATGCTGTATCCTCTTAGGGTCGCCGCAGTTGAATTTCGCCATTTCAATTATAAGCTTTTCGTTGAGCATAACCGTTTCTCCTAAAAAACAAGGCTTCCGCAGGACATACCGTCCGCAGAAGCCTCATTGCATTAAGTTAAATTATCTAACCTCATCTTCGTAAGAGCATCTGAGTGCTGCTTCGTTCAGGCACCAGTTAAGGCACTGATCGTCAGGATCGTATTCCTTGCACTTAGCAAGCATTTCGTTGACGTTCTTGTCGAATTCTTCATCGGAAGTGGAGTAGATAGCTCTCCAGGAGTAGTCAACGATGCACTTTGCAACCTGCTGCCATACAACCTTAAGGTCGTCGGACTGTGCGGATTCGGAATAAGCTGTAGCAAGAGAAACCTTGTAGTTTACAGTGTTCATATATTCCTGTGTATCGTAGCAGCCTGTGTGTTCTCTCCAGTCAGCAAGGATATCATAAGTAGCGTTGGAACGTCTGCTCTTCCAGTTCTGATAGTTATATGTGTCGCCGTTGGAATCAGGGTTGGAAGCATCTCTTGTCCAGGTCGTGTTGTTTACCTGGAACGAACCTTCATCGTATGTACCGCCGCCCCATTCATCAGGCATCTTAGTACCCTTCTTGTCAGCCTGGCAGGTCTCACCGAATTCGGTAAGGCAGGAGTTGCCTTCTTCATCATAGTACCAGCAAAGATCCTTAGGACCGTACCAGTATGTCATATATCCCTCAGGAGTTGCAAGGTAGTTGATGATAGCCATGCAAAGCTCGGGGTATTCGGTCTTAGAGCCGATAGTCCATACTCTGTTGCCGCCGAGTACGTTCATACCGTAGCAAAGAGGTGTTGCATCTTCGGGAACAACAGGGTACATTGCCTTGCCTGCTTCAAGATGCTCTTCTGTGTTATAAAGTGCAGAACCTGCATAGTCGAAGATGGAGAAGAATGTACCGCCTGCGGTAACCTTTTCAGCCATTTCGTTATAGGTCTGTGTCATAGAGTCGGGGTCGATAAGACCTGCCTGATAAAGTCTGTTGAAGAACTTGAGCGACTTCATGTAAGGACCGTCTTCTTCACGGGCATCGTGATATGTGCCGTTTTCAACATCATAAAGACCGAAGCCCATTTCATCGTAGCCATAGTAGCAGGTTGCGAATGCCTTAACGTACATTACCATATTGCCGTCCCAGTCAGGCCAGAGTGAAGTAGCATAGGTTTCGCTGCCTGTTTCATCGGTCGGGCAGATCTCCTTCATCTTTACCATAAGGTCAAAGAAATCGTCCATTGTCTTTATCTCGGGATAGCCGAGTTCCTTGTAAAGATCGTAACGAACGTCCATTGTGTAGAAGAACGCTTCGTGATCCTCAGGGTTGGTAGCGATGTTGTGACCGATACCGTAAACAGTTTCGCCTGCGCCGAACGAATCGCTCAGCTGTGCATTGTTCTGGATAGCGTAAGGCATATGTTCCTTTATGTAAGGACCGTAATCGGAAAGGATATCATCTTCGTTCCAGTCGAAGAGAAGTCCGCCGAGAGCAGCTCTCTGATAGTTTGTGCCGGTTGAGCCGAAAACAACGAGGTCGCCGAGGTTGCCTGCTTCCATTCTTGTATCGAATGCGCCGTCAGCTTCGGGAATGATCGTGATCTCGCAGTTGAACTTGTCCTTTAAGATCTTAGCGAACCAGCCTGTGAGCTTGCCGGAGTAGTTGGCGAGCTGGCTGTAAGCTGTAAGCTGAATGGTCTCATCGCCGTAAAGCTCGGAGAATGAAGCAACTTCGCCGGAAGAAGCGGAGCTGCCGCCGTTATCCGATGCGTCACCGTCATTGCCTGCGTCTGCACTTGCCGATGTGGTTGTTGAAGCTGCATTGTCCGATGTACCGCTGCCGCCGCAGCCTGCCATTGAAGCAGCCATTGCCAGAGCAAGAACTCCGGCTGCAATTTTCTTGAATTTCATATACTCTCTCCTTTTGAGGATTTTCGCAGAGCAGTTCCGACCGCCCTGCAAACGTTTACACTTTACAAAACGATCAAATCGTTTTGTAAAGCTATTAATTACAATAAAATTATAACATTTTTCAAATACCAAAACAATAACAATATTATATAATATTACCGTCATATTTTTAGCTATATTAAACAAACAACCCGATATCGGTATTATAAGAATAACACCGGTATCGGGCAGTATATTTTTGCGATTTAACGAGCGGAGCGAACGTACTCTGTCCGCCGCTATAAACTCATTTTACCGTAAACAGGCACGGCAAAACGGAGTTCGGCAAACTGTCAGAGTGATCCCTTATCAGTTCTTCTTCTTAACTACTACAACTACTACAACCGCAACAACTACAACTGCAGCAACGATAGCAATGATAACGCCGACATTGGAGGAAGAGGATTCCTCAGCAGGCTGTGTGTCAGCAGCAGCGGCTTCTGTTTCAGCAGCTTCGGTTTCTGCTTCTGTTTCAGCCTCAGTTTCAGCTTCTGTTACTTCTTCTGTTGTTTCAGCTTCTGTAACTTCTTCTGTTGTTTCTTCTGTAACTTCTTCAGCAGCTTCGGTTGTTTCAGCTTCAACGCCTGTTCCGGAAACTGTGAACTGGAGTTCGATGGAATCTGTAGGCATCATGTAGCCGAAAAGACCGTCCTGCTTGCCGAGATCATCGTTCCAGATGTTGATGCACATCGGGCTGACATATTCCTTGTCGTCAGGGTTAAGGTAAGCTTCATCAAATGTGTACTTTGTGTTGCCGTCCATAACTACCTTGACATCGGAAATAGTGATGCCTGCGTCAAGAGGGATATCTGTGGAAATGAAAAGGAGGTTGAGTGTTTCATCTTCACCGAAGTCGAAATCAGTAACGGAAACGCTGTATGTACCGTCGCCGGTGATCTCTGCGTCTGTGAATACGCCGCCCTTGTTTACAGCGATGTTGCCGGGATTTTCCCAACCTGTGAGCTGATCGAAATAAACCATTCCGTCATCGGAAGTCACGCCCTGACCGTAGGTTGCATCGTTCCAAGCATTTCTGAATGTGTAGCTTGCGGACTGAACGCCGATATACGCGTGATAGGAAACCTCATCTGCAGATGCAGGGATAGCAAGTGCGGAAGCTGCGATAGCTGCAGCACAAGCTGTGCTTAAAAGCTTTGAAAATTTCATAATTATTACCTCTCCTAAAGATAAAATTTATTTTTGTACTCCCCTATGAGTACATCAAAGCTAATATATCATACTTTTCAAAGCTTGTCAACCGCCATTTTTCACAAATTAACTGTTATTTACGTTAAATTTTGACTCGATTAATAATATTACAATATTATTTTAACACATTGTAAATATATTTTTGGTAACATATAACTGCATAACTTATTAAAGCACGATATCCTCATTATCAAATATACATATTTAATTGTTTACACGTTGTCTTTAGAAGGAGAGCCTATGGCTAAAAGAAAGCTTATAGGGGTTTTGACAGCAAACCCCGAGGGAATATATCATCAGCGCTTAATGCAGGGTCTGCTTACGCAGTGTCGGCTGTACGACTATGATGTGGCAGTATTTTCTCCGCTTGTTCAGGTATGCCACTACTTTAAATCTTATTTAAAAGGCGAATTGAATATATTTGAGCTTATCAACTTTGATCTTATTGACGGACTGATAATCCCTTCGATACTGCTCTCCGAAAGCGAACAATACCAGAAGCTCGATGGGATCATGAAGTACATCGGTCAAAAAACAACAAAGCCTGTCGTTCTCATCGACTATCCGTACAGCGACCTCCCCCTTGTCGCAACGGACGACAGGATAGCTTTTACCGAAATAACCGCACATATCCTCGATGTACATAAATGTGACCCTGAAAAAGTGTATTTTCTTACAGGAATGAAAGGCTATGCCGTTTCCAACGACCGTCTCGGCGGCTGCCTCGATGAATACTCCTCACGAAATTTAAAATTTAACGAAAACAATATTTTCTACGGGGATTTCTGGTACAGCGGCGGCGAAAAGCTTGCCGATTCTATTGCAGGCGGAGAAGTTCCGATGCCCGAAGCCGTTATCTGCGCCAGCGACCATATGGCGATAGGACTTATCCGCCGCCTTACCGAAAAGGGCATAAAAGTCCCCGATCAGATGATCGTTACAGGCTATGATGCGACTACCGAAGCCGCCCTCAACGATATCACCGTCACAACATACGCACCAAACGTATCCCACGCAGCGGCATTGGCAGTAAACAAGCTCCATTCGTTCATCGACCCCGATGTGCCTGTCCTCGATCCTCCCGATTTTCCCGAAACAGGTCTGAAAATCTGTTCAAGCTGCGGCTGTCAGGAAAACTATGAATATCTCCGCAGCCGCCTCTACGGTTCTCTTTTCAATGTCAATCATAACTACCATAACGGTAAGCTCACCGATTCAAATTACGATATCAGCCTTCTTCTCCAAAGCTATATGCTCGAAAACCTCACAAGTGCCGAAAGCATCACGGACGGTCTTGAAAAGATCATCAGCCATGCTTATCTCCTCGAACCGATCGACAGATTCTGTCTATGCCTTAATGAAAATTTCCTTGACACTTCCGAGCGTCAGGTCAAGGGTTATCCCGATAAAATGGTTCTCGCCGTTTCCTACAACAATATGCAGCGGGATCATTCGGGTGACTTTGCAAGCTTTGATTTTCGCAGATCCTTTGATACGAAGCTCATGCTCCCGCAGCTCTCCGAAGAACGCAGCGAGCCGTCCGTTTTCTACTTTATACCCGTTCATTTCAACGAGTATTCAATGGGCTATGCCGTTCTGGAAAGCAGACTTTCAGTATTAAAGACAATAAACACGGTAGACGTAAACTGGATACGAAACGTCAATAACTGCCTTGAAATGCTCCGTATCCGTGAGGAAATACTCAAATTCTCCGAGCGTGACGCAATGACGGGACTTTATAACCGCCGAGGAATGAACGCCTATATCCGTGACGTTTTCTCAAAAGCGGAATGCGGCGATAACGTCGTTGCTTTTGTCATTGATATGGACGGACTGAAATCCATAAACGATACCTACGGACACAGCGAGGGCGACTACGGAATAAACTCCGTTGCCGCAGCTGTAAGCAGCGTGACAAGGAACAATGAAATATGTATCCGTGCAGGCGGCGATGAATTCTGCCTTATCGGTGTCGGAAAGTATTCTGCCATTGACCTTATCATAAGAACGGAGCGCCTTAATCTGGCTCTCACCGAAATAAACAAATCTTCGGGAAAGCCGTATGAAATATCAGCCAGCGTCGGAACAGCAATGCGCCTCTTCACCACCGACCTCAATATCGATGAGCTTCTCGAAGAAGCGGACGCAAATATGTATAAAAATAAAATCAGCCGCAAAAAGCAGCGCACAAATTAATACTAATTCTCGATCGTTCTATAGACAAAATCGACAGATAGAATAAGTTCAGTCAAGGAAAGCGACCGCAGACAGGCTGTCGCCTGACAAGGGAGCTTGACGCAGAATGAACTTATTATAGCCGAGAGTTTGTCTATAGGTTGATCGAGAATTAGTATAAATACAGCGTACATTCACAAATGCGAATGTACGCTGTTTTCTTATTTTATAAGCTCTTCTATCTCATTTATCTCCGCATCGGTGAAATCAAGATGTTCAATGCAGACAGCATTTTCCTTTATCTGCTCGGGACGGCTCGCACCGATAAGCACAGTCGCAACAGCCTTGTTGTGAAGCACCCATGAAAGTGCCATCTGCGATAAGGTCTGTCCCCTCTTCAACGCAATGGAATTGAGCCTGTTAAGACGGTCAACCATTTTATCGTCAAGCTCATTGCCTATCCATGTCGCACCCTTGCCAACACGGGAATCCGCAGGGATACCCTTTAAATAGCGTCCCGTGAGAAAGCCTTGGTAAAGCGGTGAAAATACCGCAAGTCCGATACCGTTTTCCTCGGCATATTTATCCAATCCGTCACGCTCTATCCAGCGGTTGAGCATTGAATAGGACGGCTGATTAACGATAAACGGCGTGTGCAGCTCCTTGAAAATAGCCGTGATCTCCTTTGTCTGCTGAGTGTTGTAGTTGGAAATGCCGACATAAAGTGCCTTGCCCTGACGAACAGCATTGTCAAGCGCAAGCGCAGTTTCTTCAAGCGGCGTGTTCGGGTCGAAAATATGATGATAGAAAATATCAACATAGTCAAGCTTCATTCTTTTAAGGCTCTGGTCGAGCGAAGCGGTGAGGTACTTTCTCGAACCGTTTTTGTCACCGTAAGGGCCTTCCCACATCTCATAGCCTGCCTTTGTCGAAATGCAAAGCTCGTCACGGAACTCTCTCATTCCCCTGTCCAGTATCCTGCCGAAATTTTCCTCAGCACTGCCGTTGTAAGGATTTCCGTAGTTGTTCGCAAGGTCAAAATGCACAATGCCGAGGTCAAACGCCGTGTGAACCATTTCTTCCATGTTCGCAAAAACGCCCGTGTGACCGAAATTCTGCCATAAGCCGAGCGAAACCGCCGAAAGCTTCAAGCCGCTCTTTCCGCATCGGTTGTAAACCATTTTTTCGTATCGTTTTTCGTTGGGTGTGTACATTTTATACCGCCTTTCAAGCCATTACAATGTCGTATATCTCCGCAGGGTCACGAACGAACAGCGTTGCTCCCTTTTCACGGAGAAATTCTTCGTCACGGAAGCCCCAAAGCACCGAAATGCACGGCAGCTCCGCATTTTTCGCCGTTTCAAAATCCACGTCCGAGTCGCCGATGTAAACAGCCTCGCTCTTGTCGATACCGAGAACCCTCAGAGCCTCGTTCACAGCATCGGGTGCAGGCTTTCTGCGTATGCCCTCGCGTTCGCCGACAGCATAATCGAAAAGTCCGTCAAAATATTCCTTGCAAAGCTCCTGAACGCCGTAGTCAGCCTTGTTTGAAACAACAGCCGTCTTTACGCCGCTCGCACGAAGCTTTTCCAAAAGCGGCTTGATGCCGTCATAAGCCTTGGTTTTGTCAGCACAATGCACCTTGTAATGCTCCGTGAAAACCTCGTGTACACGGTCGATCTGCTCAACGGTCAAACCCTCGGGAACGGCACGTTCGATGAGCTTTCTGATGCCGTTTCCTACGAATCTGCGCACCTCGTCATAGCTCCTTGTCGGATAACCGCACTTTTCGAGCGCAAAATTCGTGCTGTCCTTTAAGTCTTCGAGCGTGTCAAGTATCGTTCCGTCCATATCAAAAACCGCAAGTTTGTACATAGCCTATCTCCTTAAATAAAGTTAGCGAATATCGGTGCGAAAATAACCGTCATAAGTCCTGCCGTAACAACGGAAAGCGAGCTGATAGCGCCCTCCGTTTCGCCGAGTTCAAGCGCCTTGACCGTGCCGAGGATATGCGAAGATGTTCCGAGCGCAACTCCCCTTGCAACGGGTTCGTTGATGTGGAAAAGCTTGAAAATGCCATCTGCAATGATGTTTCCGAGAATACCCGTTATAACGATAACAGCCGCCGTAACGCCGACATAACCGCCGATCTCCTCCGAAACGCCAACGCCGATAGCCGTTGTGATAGACTTCGGCAGGAACGTTACATATTCTTCGTGCGAGAATTTCATTATCAGCGCCATAACGAGTATCGAGCAGAAGCTTGTCAGCATACCCGAAATTATTCCTATCATTATCGCAGCTGCGTTCTTTTTCAACTTTTCAAACTGTTCATAAAGCGGTATCGCAAGACAGACCGTCGCAGGCGTGAGGAAGTAATTAAGGTACTTTCCGCCCGTCTGATAGCTCTCATAATCCATTCCGCCGAGTGCAAGAACAGCAATTGTCACCGCCGTTGAAATGAGCAGCGGATTTAAAAGCGGAGTTTTGAACTTGTTTTTGAGTATGTCGGCAAGTATGTATGAACCAACGCTTATAAATACCCCGAAAAATACGGAATTTGTCAGCATTTCTTTCATTCGGACTTCGCCTTCTTTCCAAAACGTATAATGCCCTCTGTTATAAGTCCCGAAACTATCATTACAATTATAGTCGAAATGACCGTCGCAATGACATATTTGAGAACCTGCGGCTTGACGATGCCCCAGTAGTCCATAAGCTCAACAGCAGGCGGAACGAGCATAACGGGCATAATATCGATGAGCAAATTACCCGTTTCCCTGACCGCTTCAAGCTTTATGACCTTTGTTTCGAGCAGGATAAAAAGCAGCACTATCCCGTAAATTCCCGCAGGGATAGGCAGCGGCAGAACTGCGTTGAGTATCTCGCCGATAAACGAGATCGCAAGTATAATGCCGAATTGTTTAAGATACTTCATTTTTTCAGACCTCTTTTTCATAAACCAAAAATTCGAGACAATTATATCACTTTCGGCAAGTTTTGTCAACGAAAAAGCTGTTACACAAATTTTAAAGGGTATACTATAATATATTAAAAAAAATCCTCCCCGACTTTGAAAGCCGAGGAGGATAATTTTATGCAGTTATTAAGCGCATTTAAGCTGCAATGATAAACTCTGGATCAGTATCA
>URTF01000038.1 GCA_900550695.1 uncultured Ruminococcus sp. | reverse complement strand
CAAGAAATGCTTACTTTGAGTGTATCCACGAGATGAAGCTCATCGTTGACCTTATCTACCAGTCCGGTTTTGCAGGAATGAGATACTCTATCTCCAACACAGCTGAATACGGCGACTACATCACAGGTCCTAAGCTCGTAACAGAGGAAACCAAGAAGACAATGAAGAAGATCCTCTCCGATATTCAGGACGGCACATTCGCTAAGGAATTCCTCCTCGATATGTCCCCTGCAGGCAAGCAGGTTCACTTCAAGGCTATGAGAAAGCTCCACGCTGAACACCCATCCGAGAAGGTTGGCGAAGAGATCAGAAAGCTCTACAGCTGGAACGGCGAAGACAAGCTCATCAATAACTAATGCGTAATTCGTAATGCGTAATGCATAATTATTTGTATTTCGCACATTTGCATTGAATTTCGTAGGGGACGGGTTCCCCGTCCCGTGCCGTAAGGCATTGATATAATAAATGAACAGACCTGATTTCAAGGGAATGCCCTTTAAAATCAGGTCTGTTTTCGTTATTATTCGCAGTATCGGGGTACGCCAAAAAATTCCCCGTAATTGTTGGATTTTCAACGGGCGGATATAGAATCCGCCCCTACGGGATTTATGACAAATATTCGGAGCATAAATAATTACGCATTACGCATTGATTATGTTTCTCTCCAATTCGTCCCAGTTAAGTATTTCAAGCGCCGCATCAATGTAATCATCACGGCGGTTCCTGCGGTCGGGATAATAGCTGTGTTCCCATAGGTCGAGCGCGCAGACGGGACGGATATTTTCACCCTCGGGGAGCGTGTGGTTCGGCGTTGACATTATGAAAAGTCCTCCGCAGCAGTCCTCGCAGACCCATGTAAACCCCGAGCCGTAAACCTTTGCGGCAGTTTCTTTTATCGCTTTGAGAAATTCCTCCATACTGCCGAACTGCTTATTTAAGATCATTTTCAAATGGTCGGACGGCTCTTTTCGGTTCGGCGAAAGCGACTTGAAATACAGCTCGTGTCCGAAAACGGCAGCGGCGGCTTGTGCGATATCGATATCTTTCCAGTGAGCAAGGCTTTCAAGGCTGATATTCTGCGCCTGCGGCTGTTCAAGCACCATTTCATTGAGCTTTTTCAGTGTCGGCAGATAATGCTCATTATAGTGAAAAAACACGGTGCAGCGCCCGATATTCGGCTCGAGCGCATTGTCCTCATACTCCAATTTCAGTTCCGCAAAGGGATAATACTGTTCATATACCATAGCCGATCTCCTTTATATAAATAGATTTGAAACGCCCGAAACCGCAGCGCATAATATCAGACCGACCGCTGTCGGGAGCGCTGCACCGAGCAGTGTCCACTTCAGACTTCCCGTTTCCTTTTTCATCGTCATGAGCGAGGTCGAACACGGGAAATGGCAGAGCATAAATATCAGCGTACACACCGCCGTAACGGGCGTCCAGCCGTTCGCAAGCAGGATATTTTTCAGCGAATCAAGGCTCTCATAATCGGTCATTACCCCCGACGAAAGATATCCCATAAGCATTATCGGGATAACAATTTCATTCGCAGGAAAGCCTAAAATAAACGCAAGCAGGATAACTCCGTCCATTCCGAAAAACCTTGCGAACGGGTCGAGTGTACCCGAGCATATCGAAAGTATGCTTTCACCGCCGATTTGAACATTCGCTGCGAGCCATATAATAAGACCTGCAGGAGCGGCGGCTGTCACAGCTCTGCCGAGGACGAAAACCGTTCTGTCGAGCAGCGAGCGAATGAGTATCTTCCCTATCTGCGGTCGGCGGTACGGCGGCAGTTCAAGCGTGAACGAGGACGGTTCGCCTTTCAGGAGCGTTTTTGACAGCAGCTTCGAGGTAAAAAGCGTCAGCATCACGCCGAAAAGTATAAAAAGTATCAGAATCCCGACCGAGATCAGCGAGCCGCCGAAGCCACCCGTTCCTGCCGCAAAAAATATCGTTATTATTGCGATAAGCGCAGGGAAACGCCCGTTGCACGGGACAAAATTGTTCGTCAGTATTGCAATAAGCCTTTCCCTCGGCGAGTCGATTATGCGGCAGCCTGTTATGCCGACCGCATTGCAGCCGAAGCCCATTGCCATTGTCAGCGACTGCTTTCCGCAAGCTCCTGCACGCTTGAAATATCGGTCGAGGTTGAACGCCGCCCTCGGCAGGTAGCCAAGGTCTTCAAGCAGCGTGAAAAGCGGAAAGAATATTGCCATCGGCGGCAGCATCACCGAAATTACCCACGTTAAAATGCGGTAAATTCCGTCCAAAAGCACACCCTTCAGCCACTGCGGAGCGGCGGTAATTTCCATAAGCGCACGGAGCTTTTCCCCGAGTGCGCCAAACGCCGATGAAAGCAGCGCCGAGGGGTAATTTGCACCGTAGATCGTTATCCAGAATATGACGGCGAGCATTGCAGCCATTATCGGAACGCCCCAGACCTTGTGGGTTAGAACACGATCGATCCTGCGGTCACGTTTCAGGCAGTTTTCATCGCCGAAATGCACACATTCCGCCGCAATATCCTCACCCTTTCGGACGAGTGCTGTAACAATAGAATCACATATTTTCTGCCCGTCATAGCCGACCGAGGCAAGACGTTCTTTTTCGGCAGAAATAACGGAAAGGGTTTCCTCATCGGCGTTTTCGAGGAATCTCTGCGATAGCTTTTCGTCACCCTCCAGGATTCGGAGAGCGGCAAAGCGACCGCCGTTTTCCTCGCCGAGTTTTTCGGCTATAACGGTGGCAGAACGCTCTATTTCTTCGTCATAAGTACAGCGGAAAACCTGCTCCCCCGTTATGTCTTTTATTGCGGAAAGTCCGTCTGCGAACGCCTCCATTCCCTCGCCCGAACGTGCCGCCGCAGGATAGACGGGAACTCCGAGCAGTTCCGAAAGCTTTGCGCAGTCAACGGATATCTGCTTTTTCCGAGCCTCGTCTATAAGATTCACGCAGACGACAACGTGCGGCGTTATTTCGAGTATCTGCAGGACAAGGTTGAGATTTCGTTCAAGACAGGACGCATCGCATACGACAGCAACACCCTGCGCACCGCCGAAGCAGATAAAATCACGCGCGGCTTCTTCCTCCGCCGAGTGCGCAAGTATCGAATAAGTGCCGGGGATATCGACAAGGGTATATGAATTTTCACCGCAGGAAAAGCTGCCGCAGGCGTTCTGCACCGTTTTCCCCGTCCAGTTGCCCGTGTGCTGATGAAGCCCCGTAAGAAAGTTGAAAACCGTAGATTTCCCGACATTCGGGTTGCCTGCAAGCGCAAGAACGATGCTGTCGGTGTCGCCGATATGCTCGATATCGCCGCAGCATCTGCCCGTATTTGAGGCTGTAAGTCCCATACGCTCCCTCCTTTTATTGATCGACTTGATACAAGTCTATTCAGCGGCGGCAAGTCCTTATACTAAACAAAATTAAAATGTGGGAAATCCAAATAAAAACCAGAACTAAAGTTTACGTCCACGCTTTTTAAAGGGTGGTGGGTGTCCAGAGGGCAAAGCCCTTGGTCGCACTCCGCAGAGTGCGAAATTTCCTAAACTAACAGCTAAAGCATTGCCGCAATAGAAAAAAATACTAACAGCTATAAAGGCGCAATTCACACGAAAAAGGTAAAACGAAATATGATAAGTTCAGTTTCGTAAAACCAATAATGTGAATTGCGCCAATTCTTTTTTCTAAAACAAACTATACTCGGAGTGAAATGCGCAGAGCAAAAGCGATAAGCATTTCACTCCGACATCGTTTGAACAGCGATGAAATATGGATATAAAACCACCAAAAGCCGTAGGGTCGGATTCAATATCCGACCGTTTGCACGCACAACGGGATAAAATATAAACTACGACCTCAAAACGAACTATCTGTCAGATATCCCACCGCCGTTCATATTGCGTTGAAGCTTCAAATCCACTTACTTGCGTTCGTGGATTTTCGATTCAAGGATAGATTTTTGAGAAAAATAGAATGGCGCAATTCACATTATTGGTTTTACAAACTTTATTTTTCACAGTTCGTTTTACCATTATTCGTGTGAATTGCGCCTTTTTTACTGTTAGATATTTTTCTATTACTGCAATACATTTGCTGTTAGTTTAGGGTATTTCGCTTCTGCGGAAGCGACAAGGGACGCTGTCCCCTTGACCCCTGCCACCCTTTGAAAAGCGTGGACGTAAACTTTAGTTTTTCAATAATACGCTTTTACAAAAGACAAATGCACTTCGGAAGATCGAAGTGCATTTTTATTTATATATAGTTTTTTATGACTTTGCTTCAGCAGGAACTTCCGCCGTCTTTTCACCCGGAAGCGGTTCGCCCTTGTAAAGGAGTTTAAGTATGATAGGCGTTACAACAGATGAACAGATTATAAGGAGAATAACAGCAACGAAATACTTCTGATCCATAAGTCCTACGTTAAGACCCTTTGATGCAACGATAAGCGCAACCTCGCCTCGTGTCATCATTCCGACGCCGACCTTGAGGCTGTCCTTCCAGCTGTTCTTTGCAAGCTTTGCCGTAAGTCCGCAGCCGATGATCTTCGTGATAAGCGAAACGATAACAAAGAGGATAGAGAATACCATAAGCTCACCGGTCATATCGGAGAACGAAGTCTTTAATCCGATATTTACAAAGAATATCGGTCCGAATATCATATATGAGCTGATATCCATTTTCTGGGCAACATAGTCGCTGTCCTTGATGCTTGAAAGAATGATACCTGCCGCATAAGCACCTGTGATATCTGCGATGCCGAAGAATTCTTCAGCAACAAATGACATAAGAAGTGCAAATGCAAGACCGAATATCGGGATACGTCTTCTGTGCTCGTACTTCTTGTTGAGAAGCTTGAAGAGCTTGTAGACAAGAATTCCGACGCCGATAGTAACAACAAAGAAAAGTAGGATCTGGATAAGAACCTTGCCAATGCTGGAATTGCCCGAAGTATCGCCGCCCGAAAGGCTGATAACGAATGTAAGTACGATGATGCCGATAACGTCGTCGATAATTGCGGCGCTGAGGATAAGCGTACCTATCCTGCCTTTAAGGTGTCCGAGCTCACGGAGTGTCTGGACGCTGATAGTTACCGATGTTGCCGTCATGATCGAGCCGATAAAGAGCGCACGGAAGAACTCGGGCGAGCCGACTGCGGGGAAACCGCCGTACATGAGCAGTGAGAACAATACGAAACCGCCGAGGAGCGGAACTGCAACGCCGACACAGGCAACAGCGAGTGCGAGCGGACCGGTGCGGATAAGTTCCTTAAGGTCGGTTTCAAGACCTGCCGAGAACATAAGAAGAACAACACCGATCTCTGCCATCTGATTAAGAAAATCGGAAGGCTGAACAATGTTGAGGATCGCAGGACCGATAAGAAGACCTGCAATTATCTGTCCGACTACCTGCGGAGCTTTGCATTTTTTGGACAGAAGTCCCATGATCTCTGCTGCGAAAATAATTATCGCAAGATTCTTAAAGATTTCCATAAACTTCCCTCTTTTTTATATTTTTTAACCTACTAATTATAGTATCGTAATGTTAATATATCATTAATTTTCTATTATGATTATTTTATGTAAGAAGTTTTGGCTAAAGCAACAATTACCAAAGTCTTTTTTCTTTGTCTATTGTTGAAAATAGAGTTGGTATGCTACTTGAGCTGTGACGAAAATGTCTTATAGTCAGGCATTACCGATGCAACTACGGCGTAAAACTGCGGAGAATGGTTAGGTTCGATGAAGTGCGAATACTCATGCACAAAAACGTATCTTGCACACTCCTTCGGATAGGACACAAGGCGTGTGTTCATCACGATAAAGCCGTCCGTAACGTGACAGCTCCCCCACCTTGTTTTCATTTTGCGGAGCTTTATCGGAACTTTTCCAATACGGAAACGCTCGGAAAAAACCTGCGAAACCTCTTCATTGAGTTCACGAAAAAGGAAAACGGCACTGTTGTAATAGAAATTCCGCAAAAGCTTTTGCACATAATCGGAATTTTTAACGTCAAAGGTGGAAATGACAAGCTTTCCATCGGAAACATAAACGCCGTCCTCTCTCCCCTGCACTATCTCAACGGTCAGCTCTTCGCCGAGAAAGCTCAGTTTATCGCCGTTTGCATAAATTTTTGCGTCGTCATATTCCTGCAGACCGCTCTTACTTTCCGCCGAGAGCCGCTCGACCGAAGATCTGATGAAATCACACCTTGAACGCACAAAATCGTCGATCTGCTTTGCCGAAACACGGCTCGGTGCGGAAACGCTCACACTTCCGTCTGCTTTGACACGCATATTTACATTCTTTACCCTTTTTCGGGCAAGCGTATACTCTATTACCTCGCCGCCGCAATCAACACTGCGCTTTTCATTCATTATGAATACACCTCATCGATCGTTACAATGAGATTAAGACGGGGATCTTTCTCTGCAACACGTTTTTTAAGTTCATCTACGATTTTTTTGCGTTCGTTTTCATCAAAATTATCACGTATGACCATATCAAAGATCGCATTGATTTTTTTATCCCCGTTAGTTATTCTGAAATCGTGTATTGTAATTGATTCGTCAATTCCTTTTGCCGTTTCAAGCACAAGCTTTTTCAAAGCTATGACAACTTCATCCTTATCTGCGACCGGATCCATGTGTATAACGAGCATGATCCCAAGCTTTTCACTGACATCACGCTCGACCTCATCGATCACTTCATGCGCATGAACGATATTTGAATTTTCGGGTATCTCCGCATGAACGGACGCAAATTTCCGTCCCGGACCGTAATCGTGAACTATAAGATCGTGTATTCCGCTGATCTCGTCAGCTTTTGTAACTTCATCCGTTATCTGCTGTATGAGTTCGGGAGAAGGCGGCGTTCCGAGCAGAAGTCCGATCGTTTCCCTTGTAAGATCAAATCCTCCGTACATTATATATACAGCAACGATCACGCCGATATATCCGTCGATCGAAAACGGCAGGAAGTACCCTATTGTCGTTGCGATTATAACTGCGGAGGTTGAAATAACGTCATTAACACTGTCACGTGCGGTCGCTCTCATCACTGTTGAGTCGATCGTTTTGCCGATATAAGTATAGACAAAGTACATCCATAGCTTGACGAGCAGCGAAAGAGCAAGTATTATCATCATCGGCAGGCTGAATGTTATCTCCTCGGGGTGCAGTATCTTGTCGAATGACGATTTGAACAGCTCAAAGCCGACGAGCATTATTAGAAATGCAACGATCAGCGATGAGATATATTCAAGTCTTCCGTGACCGTATGGGTGTTCTCTGTCGGGACGGCGGTTGGAAAGCTTCGCTCCGATGACCGCCACGCAGCAGCTGCCCATATCGGAAAGGTTGTTGAACGCATCCGACATTATTGCGATGCTTTTCATCGTCATTCCGATAAAAAGCTTGACAGCGAAAAGGAACAGGTTGCATATCCCGCCGAGAACGCCGCCAAGTACCGAATAGCTTTCACGCACTTTTTTATCGTCCGTTTTTTCGTAGTTCTTTACGAAAGTTCTTATCAGTAACTTTATCATATTCATCACCTCTGCCCTCGGAGCAATTAAAGGAAACGCTGACCAAGCATCTGCGTTGATCAGCGTTTGTTATTCTTTACTTTTTGATCCTGTAGCGTTTTTTCGTTCTTTCAACGAACTTTGTTTTCTTTTCGATCGGGAGCATATCGGGAAGAGCCGTTATAAGGAGAACGCCCGTATTGAAGCTTCCGGAATATCCGCCTGTACCGGCTGTACCGCTGCCCGAAGTAACGTCCTCCAGGTTATCCTTGTAAACGACGAATGCAAACGGTGAACAGCTCGAAGTTGTGAACTGGATGCACCATACTCCGCCGACGTCAACTATTGCACTCGGAAGCACTTCAAGGTCGGTAGCCTGAACAAATATATTGTCCGAAACAGTATCATCGATTATATCCGTTCCGTCATCCTTAAGGTGAACTACTGTGATATAATCACGGTAATCCTTCATAACATCAGGCACAGGAACTGTGAATGTAATATTAAATCCCTCATTCGGTTCCACTTCTACAAGTGTATTTTCGAGGTAGAGTGAAATATCGAACGGATAAACAATGAAGCTCTTAAGACCGTTTGCATACTTGCGGAGGACTTCCTTGACAGCTCTTGTCGACTCATCGTTGACGGAGAAATACGCATCAACGGGATCGTCGAACGCCTCATGATTTGCCGCAGCGGAGATAAGCTCACTGTGTGAGATGCCATAAGGGGCAGTGCCTCTGATATTGATCGTGTAGTCAACGTCTGCAGCATTACCCGATGTCGGGATAGCGCTTACTGCAAGTGAATAGTCACCGATAACTCTTACGCCGTTGACAAATTTGTATCCTGCGACCATATAAGTGTACTTCTTGCCGTTTTTAAGTCCCGTATGCTGATATGCAGGCTTGGAAACGATGCTCAACGGCTGGAAGTCACCCGTATTTTCATCATAGACATAGACGATATAGCCGTCAACACCCTTTGTCTTTGACCAGGTAAGTGCGATCGTTCTGTTGCCGGGAGTTGCAACGAGGTCACTCGGGGGAGGATAGCTTGCACCAATGGTTACCGTTATGGTTTTTGTCGGCGCACTTGAGATCTTCTGACCGTTGTCGAGCTTATATGCTACAACATAATATGACCAGACTTCGCCCTCTGTGAGTCCTTTGTGAACATAGGAGTTCTTTGAAACGTCCGTTTCAAGTTTCTTTCCCGAATCGGATGAACCATAGACAGTGTAGCCCGTTGCGCCCTTGACCTTTGTCCAGCTCAAAATAGCCGAATTTTCATTGGTCGTAACGCTGAAATCGAGCGGAGTGTCAACGCCGCCGCCCGGAACGGCGCTTACCGTTACCGAAGGTGAACCGTAAACGGGAACGTTATTTATATTTTTGTATGCAACAACATAATAGGAATATGTCTGTCCCGGAGTAAGTCCTGTATGGAGGAACTCGCTTGCCGTAACATAGTAGGTTTCTGTTTTTCCGCTGCTCGTAACATAAACGACATAGCCGCTTGCATCCTTGACGTCATTCCAGTCGAGGAAGATCTGTCTGTCGCCGGGAGTTGCCTTAAGTCCGTCGGGTGTACCGACAGTGCCGCCGATAGTTATCGTTTCAACGTTGGATCTATCTCCTTCATAGTACTGCGTTGTACCGTCGGAAAGAATTACGGCACGGTAAGGAACAACATAGTAGCTGTAGGTCTGACCATATTTAACGTCGGAGTGAGTATACTTGTTGTCCGTAAGGTCTTTGCGGATAGTGCTGCCATTGTTCGTGATGTAGAGGTAATAACCCGTAAAATCACCCTGTGCAGCTGTCCATGTGAGTTCAACAACGTCATTGACAAGAACAGCCTTGAGGTCGGTGACCTTTAATATCGGATTACCGACAAGCGCAAAAGCAGGATTGGACTCCTTGGTCTTTTTAAGCTCGGTCTGACCCGAAACACGCTTTGTTCCCTTTACGGTAAACATATAGATATCACCTGCACGAAGATCGGTGAGCTCATACTTTGTTCCCGTAACGTTCTCGATCGTGGTCGAGAGGATATTTCCCTTGCTGTCGCATTTTCTTATAGTTATCTCGTAACCCGTAGCCGTATCAACGGGATCCCATGTCACGGTGATATTTCCGTTGGAGGTAACAGCTTTTACATTGTTCGGCGGAGCGAACGGAGTTGAGATATTGAGTACAAATCCGTCCGGATAAGGCTGGTATTTACTTGCAGGACGCTTTACAACGCTGTTGGGGTTAGCAGGATCGGTCGTAAGGACGTAGGATCTTACACGGAATGAGTAGTCGGTATCGGGTGTAAGGTTGTGAATAGTGTATGAGTACATATTCGCCTGACCCTTGACCGCAACTTCCTCGACATTCTGCGAGATCTCATCAGCATTGTCCGTGAACAGATCATCTATATATGCATTATAGATCTTTGAATATTCGCCCGAGTAGTTTTCTTTTATGTATTCGAGCTGTTTTTCCTGATCGGGATCCCAGTTATCGTCGGGGTGGTTTGCCACAATGTCATCAACCGCTTTTTTCCAGACATTCTTTGTAAGCTCTTTGAGCGTTTCCGTCTTGATATACTGAATGTCAAAGCCTACGGCTTTCTTATCGCTGCACATCCATGTGAGCGTTGCATAGTTGTCCCCGGGAGTTCCCTGGATAGTATGCGGATCGGTGAGAGCGTCAACAGATAATCTTCCCGAAACCTCTGCAGGAGGGTTGGAATTAGGATTATTCGTGTTGTTCTGGTTTACAGCCGTAAGATAGTATGTATAATCGGTATCGTAAGCGATCTTGCTGTCGGTGAATGTCGTTACGTTTCCGCCCAGATTCTTATACTGCTCTCTTGTCGGAGTCGGGTCGGTATCATACTTGTATTCACGCTCAAGAATATATCCCGTGGCATTTTTAACGGCATTCCAGGTGAGAACGAACTCAACACCGTTCTGTGTCAGTGTAAAATTCTGCGGAACACCCGTATCGGTGTAAACCTTTGCGGAATTATCCTTGATACCCGTGTTAGTTCCCGAGCCCGGAATAGTACCGGTTATGAACTTTCCTTTTGTTGAATCGTTGTAATTCGCCGTTGAAGAAACTCCGCTGCCGTCCGTCCATGTGACCGGAACGAGATAATAAAGATACTCTGTCGACGGATCAACGCCCGTTCTTGTCGTATCGGTATAAATTATGTCATCAACGCCGTCGACGTCAACCTTGTCGATAAGCTTATAGGTCTTGTCCGTTGCGGAATTTTCACTTCTGTAAACAAGATATCCTCGTGTTTTTTCAGGAGCATCCGAGCCGAGCTTAAGCTGAACGGTATCCTCGCCGCTCTGCTCGTTATGACTGTAAATAGCCATTGTCTTGACATTATCGAGTGTTCTGGTGGAGATGCTGTATATGTTGGAATAATGAGGGATATAGACCGAGCCTCTTGTTCTGTTGAGGCTTATATTCTCCTTGCCTTTTATAGGTTTGTATACGGTAGATTTTGTGTTTGTTGTTTTATCCGTTGTTTCCGTATACTGACCGGGATAATACGTCTGTACGTCTGTACCTTCATTATAGAGAAGTTCAGCGCCGTCATCGGGAGATACAACGATCGAACCGTCGCCGTTTGAGTCAATATAAGCTGTCTGTTTGTATTTTGCGGCATAGCTTGTCTTGACAAGAGCAGCATCACTCGTATCCGGAACAGTATTGTTCTCTCCAAGTGTCTTTGCAGGTACAAAGTCCTTCAGATTATACGCTACCCACTGCTGGTTTGCGCATAAAACGAATTTATACTCTGCTTCCGGATCAAGACCGTTTACCTTGATCTCGCCGGGGAGGCTGCTGTTCTTGAGATTTTTTATTTTATCATAATCCAGCTTGTTATAAGTAGAACCTATATCCATCTGTTTGAACTGAGTCTGACCATCCTTTGTAACGAACGCCCAAAGCTCTATATTCTCGATGATACCATCGCTCTTTGTCCTTGAAACGGACTGGCTCGCCTTGTAAATGAACATGGACGGGAGAGCTGTACCGCCGGTGTTTGAAAAATAGTTGTCAAAATTCCACTGGATAACGCAGCTTTCGGCTGTGATGCCCGTAACGCCCGTTATCTCGGGATTTTTAAAGCTGTCAAACGGGATATTTATATCGAATAAGGAATTCGTATCATCATCGATGTTGACAAATTTGCTGTCTTCTGTACTTGTATATGACCAGCCCGCCGCAGATGATTCAATGGACGGAAAAACTGTCGGTACGAACATCATCACGAACGCAAAACTCAGAACGAGCGATACTGCCCTCGGCATAAATCCGCGCTTTACATATACGATATCATCTTTTCTTGTGCGGCTGTGCTTTTCATGGCTCTTTATACCGAGAAAATTGCCGTCCTTATCGGAAAGAGCGATATCGATATTGCATACGATAAAATAGAAAAGCTTGATAAGACCTGCCGCCGCAAGGCATGGTATGAGCAGGATCACATTTTTTTCCGCCGTATCGGAAAGCTTTCTTAAAATTCTTTTTCTTCTATTAAAGTCAAGCATATATACCCTCCGTAAAGAAATATGTGCAAATTTCCATTGATTATACATATTGTAGATCAGGGCGCATCTGCCCCACATATATTTATTAGATTATAACATATTATGAATAATTTGTCCAGTACGAAGGGCTAAAAATTTGCACAAAAAAAAGATAATTATGACAGCATTTTCTTCACCTCGGCAAAACGGAGTCTGAATCCTTCACAGATAGCCGCCGCAGGAACGGAGAGCAGAAACCAGAATGCCGAAAACATCACGCATATCTGTCCGAAAAGATTGAGCGGCTGTGACGAATAATCCCACACGCTCCAGCCGAGAAGCAGATTCACCACGCAGCCGACCAGCAGCTCGAGCGAGGTTATGACTGTACAGCCGTAAATGCACTTTGCGAGCATACCCTCATCGGGGTGCGCCGTGTAGTGACGGTACATTATCAGCAGACACGCTCCGCCCGTGAGTGTCATGCTCCAGTGCGTAAAGCCTCTGAAAATGATCTCTATCATCGAATATATCAGTCCTCCCGACAGAAACACTGTCAGATCCTCCACAAAAGCTCCTTTTTTCTTCATTTTCCGACCGCCTTTCTTCACAAAAATGTCATCAGCAGTATTATGTCCGAAAAGTGTGGGAGAAATAAGCGGAAATATTTCTGAAAAAAGACGTTTTTTTCTTATTTTCGTGGTTCTTTCATTAAATCAACACAAACAAAGGTTATTATATAATCATTCCAAGGGAAAAAGAAAAGTACCGAGGAGTTAAACACGATATTATCTAATTTCCATATTCTCCCTCTTTTCATTTTCAGCCGCACTGATAACAGTCGGTGCGGCACAAGTTAAAACGACCTTTGGCAAGTGTCTGTCGCTTCGCTTCACCGCAAAAACGGTAAACGGTCTTTTTATATAAATAGCCGACAGCGGAAATATTCGCACATACAATGTCGGCGGCAAAAAACTATCCAATATTTTGGTTTACATATATCCCCCGAAAATTCCTCTTTTCAAGAAGATCAGACCGAAGAGTCCCCCCTCTCTTCGGTCTGATCTTTTTTGCTAAAACTATTGATTCCCCTCAAAGTATATGGTATAATAAGTCAAATCGACATAAATTTTATGACGTTTAATTTTTGACAGGAAGTGGAATTATGAAGTATCCTATTTTATTGGTTCACGGAATGGATTTTCGCGATGACCGCGCAGTCGGCTACTGGGGAAGAATTCCCAGAAAGCTCAAAGAAAATGGCTTTTCGGTGTATCTGAGCGGTCAGGACAGCAACGGTTCTATCGAATCGAACTCACGCAAAGTCGCCGAAAGCATCGATAAGGTGCTAAAAACCGAACACGCCGACAAGGTTAACATCATTGCCCATTCAAAGGGCGGACTTGAAGCAAGGTACGCCGTATCAAGCCTTGGATATTCGGACAAAATCGCATCGATAACGACCTTATCCACGCCGCACAACGGCTCAAAAACTGTGGATAAACTTATGAAAATTCCCGAACCGCTCATAAAAGGCGGCTGTAAAGTGACCGACCTATGGTTCAGACTGCTCGGGGACAAAAATCCCGATACTTTCAGCGCAATATGCTCATTCCGAACCGAGGACGCACGTCGTTTCAACGAGCAAAATCCCGATATCGAATCAATATATTATCAAAGCTACGCATTTTTGATGAAGCATAGCCGCTCCGATATGCTTATGTGGCTGCCAAACCTTGTCGTCCGACACTGGGACGGCGAAAATGACGGTCTGCTCTCGCCCGAATCGGTGAAATGGGGCAATTTTAAGGGTGTTGTTACGGGTGTCGGCAGCCGCGGCATTTCGCACTGCGATGAGGTCGATATGCGCAGATGCAGGCTTTCGGGCAAAAAGGGAAACGGCGTTTCCGACATATCCGATTTTTACGTTGGCATTGCCAAAGAGCTTGAACAAATGGGATTTTAATAGTAGTACAGCAAAGCCGCTCGGGACTGACCCGAACGGCTTATTTCATACTTTCTTTTTCTGCTTGCCCGTTGCGTTTTCGATATCGATCCTCCAGACAGCCGTTCTCGGCAGGCTCATTTTTATTGCGTTGGAAAAATCGGGCATATTTGACGGCGTGAAGCGTTCGCATATTGCTTTGAGCGCCGTTATTTTTTCCTCATCGTCCGTGACCCTGACGGCTTTTCCCCTCACGACTGCGGACTTGAAGTAGGTCGTGAACTTGTCTTCGGCGCTGACAACATCAGCTGCGGCGGTAAGGCAGACATTCGGTTCTTTTGACATTGCCTCGGCTTTTCGTCCGTCCTCGGCAGAGTGAAAATAAAGCTTCTCACCTATCCTTACAACGGATATCGGCAGGCAGTACGGCAAACCGTCCTCATCGATCATTGAAAGCACGGCAAACTCGGCTTTATCGAGAACTTCAAAAGCAAAGTTCTCGTCCTCCCTGCGCTCTTTTCTGCGCATAACGGCAGCTTTTTCGATAGTTTCGGGTCTGCGCACCATTTCGGTGAAACGCTTATCTCCAACGCCGAACTCGGCATAGTTTTTCCTTGCCTCGTTCAGTGAAACCGCATTCGCACCGCCTTTGTATTCGGGGTCGCTCTCCTGCGTCTTGTCCTTTTCCCAGAAGCAGACGGGACAGATATCGTACTCATCGCCTGAATCCAGTGCCGCACAGCCGCAGCATTTGCATACATATTTCATCTTTTCACCTCGTTATAATAAACATCATTTAAAATTCAGAAAAAATCAAGCCGACAATCTTGAATATATAGGATTTCAGCGCTGATTTTTCTTTATTTTATTTTCCATAAGATTCTCCTTTAATACAAAAAGGCTGCCGCAAGAAATTGCAGCAGCCTTTGCTATACTGTGAAAATTATTCAGCAGACTCGTCTGTGCCTTCTTCTTCAAGAAGCTCTCTGATAGACATGCTGATTCTCTTCTTGTCAGTATCGATCTCTGTGATCTTTGCCTTAACAACGTCGCCAACGGAAAGAACGTCCTTAACGTTAGCAACCTTCTTATTAGCGATCTGAGAGATGTGGATAAGACCGTCAATACCGGGAATGATCTGTGCGAATGCGCCGAAAGGTGTGATAGAAACTACCTTAGCTTCAACTACATCGCCAACAGAATATTCGTTAGCGAACTTGACCCAAGGATTGTCCTCGTCCTTCTTGTAGCCGAGGGAAATTCTGCCGCTTTCGCTGTCGAGTTCCTTAACGAAAACTTCGATAACGTCGCCAACCTTAACAACTTCGGATGGGTGCTTGATCCTGTTCCAGCTGAGTTCGGAAATATGAACCATGCCGTCGATGCCGCCGAGGTCTACGAATGCGCCGTAGTTTGTGATAGACTTAACTTCGCCCTTGAACTTGTCGCCAACCTTAACGTTCTCCCAGAACTTAGCCTTTGCAGCGTCCTTTTCTGCGTTGAGAACAGCCTTGATAGAGCCGACAGCCTTGAACTTCTGCTCATTGATCTCGATGATCTTGAACTTAACAGTCTTCTTGAGAAGATTTTCAAGCTTTTCATCACGTCTTGCAGTAGCCTGAGAAGCAGGAATGAACACTCTTGTACCCTCTGTGATAACAATTACGCCGCCCTTAACAACGTTTGTAACTGTACCTTCGAGAACTGCGTCCTCTTCCTTAGCCTTGACGAGCTTGTCAAAGCCGACCATAGCGTCAACCTTCTTCTTGGAAAGGTTTACGATACCTTCAGCGTCGTTGATCTTGATAACGATAAGGTCAACCTCGTCGCCGACCTTAACTACATCGCTTACCTTGAGTGTAGGATCGTCTGTAAGCTCGGACAGAGCGATATAGCCTGTCTGCTTAGTGCCGATATCAACTGTTGCTTCTGTGTTGTTTACGGCAGTTATGTATCCTTTCACCCGTTGACCGGTGTATATTTTTTTGAAAGATGCGTCGAGCGCGCTGGCGAAGTCAAAATCCTCGTCATTGTTTTTGATAATTTCGCTCATGTGGTTTTGTACCTCCTTGATTATATATGCCGGGGTCGATGCTCCGGCTGTGATCCCGATGTTAAAGTTTTCACCGAGTTCACGGAGCTTTTCGGGGATATTCTCCCTTTCAAGCTCACCTGCGTCCGAAATGAGGATACAGGCTTTGCAATGCTCACGGCAGATGTCGTAGAGCTTTGCTGTGTTGGAACTGCGTTTGCCGCCTATGACTATCATAAGATCGGACTTTTCCGCAAGACGGACAGCACTCTGCTGGCGTTCTGCGGTGGCGCTGCAGATGGTATTGAACACCTCTGCTTCGGGGCATTCCGATCTGATGATACGGCAGCACTTTTCCCATATAATTATATTATACGTTGTTTGCGCAACAATTGCAACCTTTTTTTTAAAATTTTTAAATTTTTTTTGTAAAATCTCACGAAGTTCATCATCATTGCCGCAAATATACGGCATTTTTTGGCAATGTTTAACAATTCCCTGTACTTCATCGTGGTCTTTATCGCCGAGAATGATGATGTCAAAGCCCTCGCCGGACTTTTCGGACACTATTTTATGTATCCTTGCAACGAACGGGCAAGTCCCGTCACAAACGTCAACACCGAACGGCTTTCGCTTTTCAAGAAGCTCATAGATATCTCTTCCAACGCCGTGGGAACGGATAACAACGCTCGTATTTTCGAGTTTTTCTATCTCCTCGGGTGAATTTATAACATTCACGCCGCAGCTTTTCAGCTCATTGACAACGGTTTCGTTATGGATTATCTCGCCGTAGGTCACGGCTTTTCCGCCGTTTTCTATAATATTATACACGATTTTTACGGCTCTGTCAACACCAAAACAGAAACCTGCCTTATCCGCTATCTCAATTCTGTGCGGCATCGTTCTTGTCCTCTATTTGGAGCGGAGCATCTGCGGCTGTCAGCGCAGGACCTTCGACAAGCTCCGTAATTGCGCCCATTATGCGTTTTTTTACCTCTTTAAGCTCACGGGGAGAGCTGCCCTCAACGGCGAGTTCCGCGGCTTTTATCGGCTTTCCGAATCTGAGCGTGAGCTTTGAGCGGAAGTGCAGCTTTTCGCCCTCAAATACAATTCCGCAGGGAACGACATCTGCACCCGACTTTGCGGCTATCATCGCAACGCCCGTTTTGCCCTTGCCGACCTTACCGTCCTTGGAGCGTGTGCCCTCGGGGAAAATGACAAGGTTTCTGCCCGAGCGGAGGATATTTATGCTGTCATCGATGACGGACATATCGCCTGCGCCTCGTGTAACGGGGAAAGCGCCAAGCTTCCGTATGAACCAGCCGAAAAGCCTATTGCGGAAAAGCTCCTCCTTTGCCATATAGGAAACAGGACGCTTCATCGGCATTGTAAGTATAACGGGGTCGGCGTAGCTGCGGTGGTTTGAAGCCAGAACAACAGGTCTGTCCTGCGGTATGTTCTCTATGCCCTCGATATGGAAATCATAAAATATTTTGTACAGCCATTTAACGGGATATCTTACCCAAGCATACACAAACTATCAATCCTTTTCTGTGAATTACCTAATAGTATAGCACATTTTCGATTCAAAATCAACCGTTTGTGCGGATTTTCCGAATATTTCTTATAAAAAAGCCGCACAGTTTCGGGCTGTACGGCGAAAAATGCTTTACTTGGCAAAAGTCGGCAGATTTGATATAATTCGCATCAGAGAGTATGCTGCCGTATGGATATTCTTGCTGCGATCCATTATATTGCCTATCGCTGTCTGCGTGTATTGCACAATTAAGAAGTCTTTGGAGCTGTATGTACTGTGTTCATCGTATATTTCACGATAACATATCCTTGTACGCTCGTCTGTTGCTATATATTGGTACCGGATATGCCGTTCCTTCATATAATTCGGGTTTTCCAGCTGCTTTTTCTATTTTCGGTTTTGCCATTTCTTTATTACCCTAAGCATACTTGGAAATCTGTGAAGGATCATTTTTTCTTCTTGGATATGCTCGTCTTGATACTTCTGTTACTGTTTTTTATACGAATATTTCAAAACCCGTTGACAAAAATGGGCTTCTGATGATATACTATCCATTGAACAACTTCCTTTTTGATACTTTGTTTTTGGTGGTTCTTAAACATTATATCATTTTGGAAGTTGTTTTTTCTATACTTTGTGTCACCTATCTATTGTAATACTAAACACCAATAAAACTATAGACAAAAAATCTGCGCAAAATCCATATATCAGAGTTTTTGCTTGATTTTTTGTATAGTTTTTAATTGGTGTTTTGTATAACATAACAATCAGCCAAATAAAAAAGCAGCAACATTTCTGTCACTGCTCTTCACCCGTTAATTCAATCCTTCTGCGATGACGTTCCTGACATATCTGATCAACCTCATTAGGGGAATATTGCTTTCCGTCATTATGATACGGATGTGATACGATATAATCCATTACATGAAATTTTCCATCGTATGAATCAAATACGTTATAAATGTAATCTGCATAATCATGAAAGTTATTCATGATTTCAATTATCACAGCTTCATATTCCTCTGCCATTGTATTTTCTCCGCGAAGGATCATTATTCCTGCGGCATCAGCATAATCATCATATTCAATTTTATCAGAAAACTTATGAGAAGTAAGATATCGTATTTTATCAGCTTGTGACTGATAACTGTTTTCAATATCTGCAAAATCAATTCCAATATAATCACACGTCTGAAGGTATACAAGCAAATTATGTGTTTTTATTTCATCACAGGCAAAAACAGTTTTATCAGGATGCATCTTTATGAATTCTGATACATCCTTTATATCCATTCCTATCAATGTAACTGCAGGTATTCCGCTTATATCGAAATCAGGAATTTTATCGGTTGCTAACCAGATTGCTCCAAAACAGATCATTGAACTAAAATCATCTTCGTCTGTCTTCTTTACTTCTTCTGTCTTCTTTACTTCTGCTTTCTTCTTTAGTAAAAGATCCAGTTCCTTATATTCTGCAACAGAAATAAACAAATGAGATTCTTTTAAACGTTCAGATAAATCAACGCTAACTATTCCATCAAATAGATTTTCTTTTGTGTCTGAAATAAACATATATGTAATTTCATTGTCGACAAGTTGATTTAATATGCTCCATGCTTTTTCTGTAAAGCACTGTTTATTTTCAATATAGAACCTTTTGTAATCTTCATTATTGATAAACATATTCATTCTGCATCTTCCTTATCTGCTTCAATTATATCATCAAGAAAATCTATTATGTTTTCAACGCTTGATTTTCTATTTTCTTCGTTGAAAATATATTTAAATACATCATCTCCGGGATGGCGAAGATCAATGTGATCATTTCCTTTTTGACTTTTTCTCCAATTTATATAGATCCAGTTATCTTTCCACCCGTTATCAGTTGTATCTTTATGTTTGAATCCATCAGCTATTGTGAGGTATAGATTAGAGCGTATCTGAAAACTCAAAAGAGTTGTATCATTTAGACAAAAGCC
>URTF01000037.1 GCA_900550695.1 uncultured Ruminococcus sp. | reverse complement strand
ACTTGTTCGGCGTAAGCAAAGCATCAGTTATCTTCATTTTCAGCCTCCAGCATCTTTCTGACTTCCTCTCGCCATCTAAGCGGTACATCGTCAAGCGTTTTCTTGTTCGCCTTGATAAGATTGTAATAAAGTTTAGCCATTCGTCATCACCTCCGCTAATTCTGCAATAGCCATTTCGATTTCAAGCTTGTCCGCCGCAGAAGTTTCCGCAAGCTCCGCCACCGCAAGGGCAAGATCTTCGTTGGTAAGCTCGGTCGGCTCGTCGGCGGCAGGACGTTCAAGCTCCGATATATCAACGAGATTCCCGACATCATCGAAAATAAGTTCGATGAACGGTGCGCTTTTCATTAACTTGTCTGCAAGTGCCGACCCCGTTTTGACATATATCCAATTATCGTCGAGCCAGTTGCAGTCACAGTCTGACCTGTCCTCGATAGACTTCGTAATTTTGTTTACTATCATTTTTCCACACCTCACTTATTTAAACGCAACGTAATGATATGTATATCCGTTCGAGTGATTGCTATTCGATGAAAGCAGCTGGAAGCCGCCGCTGACTATTCCTACCATTTCAGTGTATTTCGTAGTCGAGGCAGAATTATAGGTGCAGCCAACACTGTTTCCGACAGCCAACGCACCTGATTTTGTTACAGTTGAAGTTGCCCCCATTGCGCCATTTTCGCTCGAAATAAGAACTGCACTCGGCGTGAAACCAAGGCTTATTGTTCGTGGGATAACACCGTCACCGGTATAGATTCCACAAACACACGCAGAATTGCCGCTTGTGAGTTCGTCCAGCTTTGTATCAAGAGCATTTTTTGTATAATACCTGTCATCGTGAGTGTGCGAGCTTGCGGCTTTTTTAGCAAGCGCCGCATTTACAGCCTTGTTCGAGATAGGATTTTCACTTGTTCCGTTCAAAGTTGTGTCAACTACAGTTTTGTTTGCACCCTCAGCAATACCGTCAAGCTTGACCTTATCCTCCGCACTCATAAGCCTGCTGTCCGTTGTTTTAACATAATCCGCTAAACTCTGATGCTCCTGCAAAGCCGTATCAGCTTTGTTTAAGCTTGTCTGCACATCTGCCGCAAGGTCAGACTTTGATATTCCGCTTGTGAGCTTAATATAAAATCCCCAGTCAACAATCGTGTTCTTATCAGGAATGTCGGGAAAATCCGAGATATCCGCAACGCTGTGGCTGTGTTTGCTGTTTGCTTTCTTGTCAAGCTCGGCTTTTATAGCTCTATTCTGTACGGGATTTGTCGATGCGATATTCAGAAATTCATCGACCGTGTCACTTTCTCCGCCCCCACCGACAGCAGGGGCGACCTTAAAAGGGCAGGCAGCAATAGCCGACGCAACTATCTGCACCTTACCCTCACCGAGCAGTGTAATGCCGTCATTGCCCACACCGCCCGAAATGCGCATCTGTGAGCCTGCCGCAACGGTGTAAGTCCCGTCAGCGTTAGCTTCGGGAACTCCGACCGATGCGTATACATCAGATGCGGACTTGTTGTCGATCCAGTAGTACGGATAAGCTCCATCAAACGTGATCTTCTGCGGCGTGTCTGCCGTGAGTGTTACTGTTTTTACCATTGTTTTTCCTCCTTCTTAATATGGATATATTCCGTTAGGTGTCGGAATAAGGCAATTACAGCCCTGCATAGTGTTTTTACCGAAAGTGCAGCTGTCATTCAACACTATTCTTGAAAGTGCACTGTTGTAACTTATTGCAAAATTGCCAACTTCGGAGCATAACGGCATTACCAGTTCTTTAAGGCTGTAGCATTGATATATCGAACTGTTTCCGACCTTTGTACACTTTGGAAGTTCAAGCTTTTTTAATCCATAACAACTGCTAAAAGCGGAATTGCCAACCTCGGTCACTTCCGAGAATAGCGGCATAAGGCTGTCAAAGTCAAGTGCATAGCAGCCGTAAAACTGATTGTTCAAAAGTTTGTCGGGTTTGGTGCTGCTTAAGAAATCTATCTTTGTCAGCCTCTGCGCCCCATTGAACACAAAGCCGTTTTTCCAGATATAGTCCGATGCGAACTGTATGTATTTGAAGTCACTTGCCGAGCCGATGTATTTCCCACCAAGACCGTCATCGTAAATGACCGCAGAACCTACTTTCACGGCAATAGGATATCCATAATTCCGACGTTTGCAGCAGCATACGGATTCTATTTTTCCGCCACTGTTATCGGTTATGGTAATAATATAATCGCCTATACCACTATAAGCGTGTGAACCGTATGACGCAGTGCCGATATGTGTGATTGAACCGTCGTCCCAGTCGATAATGCCCTCATTTTCGCCTATATCTTCAATTGAATATGCCGCATCAAAATGAACGTTGAAATACGATTGTTCGGAGATATCGGCAATGCGTAAAAGTATAACTATTTGATTTTCGTTTGGTTCCGGCAAAGCCTTATACAGCTGATAATCGGGATCGTTGTTTGTATATGAACTTCCTCCACCGCCTCCACCACCCATCAAAACCCCCAGCAAAAACCCTACATCAAAACTCACTGCGTTCCCTCCTTTACTTCCTCTTTGGAAAAAGACGTCACATTCCCGTCTGCGTCCTTTTCGATATTGTATTTGTACTTCTTTTCGCCGAAATCCACAACAGCGGCGGTCTTGTCGCTGTTCCACTTTGCAGTTTTCGGTACTTTCTTCGACACCATAGCGCCATCGAATTCAACAACTCCGTCCGAAGTCGCACTCGAATACCCGTATCGGCTCTGCGTGACCTCGCCTGTCTTTTCGTCCTTCTTCTTTTCTCCGAGATGCACAACGCCTTGATATCTTGTCACCATCGTGTTATTGCCAAGCACTTCACCCTCCGATATTTTTTCACCAAGCTTTCGGGAAAAATAGCCCAAATAAGCACATTCGTCTTCCGTCACCTCATTACAGCCCACCTCTGCATACACTCCGGTATCGGTAAATTTGAGCGTTAAGCTGTTCGCCGTGAACTCCGTCAGCGGATCAACTCCATCGGGATAATGATAGCCGCTCATTCCAAGGCTTATCGTCGGAAGATACTCCGACAATTCAATGATCGCCTTGTCGCATTTCCACGATCTGTATGTGTAACCCTGCAGCCTCGACAATAGACAGTCTGCGTATGACTGCGAAGCGAAATCAGTCTGAACGGTTATCGTTGAAAAAACATCGGACACAACCTCTATGCCGTTCTCATCTTTCAGCGTTGCGTAGAAATAGTCTGACCCCGTGTGCGCTATTACCCTCGTGATCGGCGAACGTTCCGACTGCATCGCAATAGCAGCGTGAGTTTTCACCGAACACAACGTGTGTGCCGATTCACCGTAAAAAATAAAATCGAGGTAATTATTCGCCGCAGCTGCGAAATATCCGCACCATACAGTCGATATAGTTTCAAGCAGCGACCTTAACGATTTGCCTTCTATGTCGGTTTTTTTGAGGTTGTACGAACTTGCAAAATTGAAACTGTTTTTGAGCTTCTCTGTACAGCCCGTAAATCCAACGTATTCCGCAATGTATAGAACAAGCGTAAGCATTGAAATATCTCCGCTGTCCTTGTCCTTCTCGTTAACGTTGATGTACGGAATGTTGGTGTGATCGGACGATATCTCCAACAGCAGCGTCCTGTCATAGCACTTGAACGATACTGTTCCGCCCTTTCGTGACCTCTGCGAAATAAAAAAACAGTACATCTTGTTATCATCACGAAAACCGAAAATAACCTCTGCACCCGATTTCGGCTTTTTCTGCGCATATTCTTCATACGATACCGTGAAGCTGAATTCCGCCGCACTTATGCCCGATGTCCCCATTCCGTCAGCACTCTGTATAAGTGTCAGATCGCCGAAAGTGTAATAGAAAACACCATCAATGATCAGATAGTAGCTAAAGCCCGTCCCCAAGTCCCGACTTATCCAGCTCACACGCCGTCAGCGTGATGCTTGTGCTGTAGCGTGTGCCGAGGAAGTTTGCCTGTTCAAGCTTCGCAGGAACAGCGTCCGTGTAGCAATTTCCCGTAAAATCGGGACAGCTGACAGCGATCGTTTCCTTTTTCAGTTCTTCGAGCAAAGCGTTCTTATCCTCAGCGGAAAGCCGCCCCGTGGAAATTTCAAGGCTGAAACGCCTGCCTCTGAGAATTCGTACCGGATCACCCTTGTAGTCTGTGAACTGGTTCTCGGTGTCATATTCGTTTGTCCATGTCGGACTGTAGCCACCGATGAGCCGCAGCGTATATCCGCCGATAGTAACGGAATATCCTCCGTTCAGAACTTCGCCCTTCTGTAAAACATATTCTTCCGCCATTGTAAAGCCTCCTTTATAAGCCAAACGTATTTCCGCCCGAACGCTTTCCGCTCGCTATCAGGTCTTCTATATAGGTCTTGATGAATTCCTTGTCATTAAGATTGATGATGATAGGAGTTTTCCCCTCCGAACCGCCCAAAGAACCATCAGAGCCGCCGCCTTTCCCGCTTTTGCCTGCCGATGATGCCTCTGCACCTGCTCCCGTTCCGGAAGTAATGCCAAGCATAGCAGATATAGCCGCCGCATCATTAAGATCACCCATATTATCAACGATGCCCTGCAAAAAGTTCTTCGCCACCTCTGCACCATCTTCATACGCATTCTCGGCAACATCACCGAATATGCTGTCAACCGCATCTGCTGTCTTTGAATTAAGATCATCAAGCTTGTCTGAGACGCTGTTTTGCGATACCTCTTCGATCTTTCCCTGCAGCCGCTCCCAATCGGAAAAGTACAGCTGCAAATTTTTTTCGGATAAGCCAAGCAGTGTATCAATAAACGTCTGCCTGCTTCCATCCTCAAATTTCATGGACTCTATTTTATCAATAAGGCTTTCAGAGGCTCCAAGTTTTTTTAGCCTTTCGAGCGAGTTGTTATATTTGTCAATTTTTTTGGCTTCTGCGTTCAGATCAGTAAGTACTTCCTTGTCTTTCCCGTCTTTGTCCGTAACCGTATTAGAGAGATCAATACTAAGTAAGTCACTTTTTACCTTCTCTTTCTGCTTGACAAGCTCCTTATACTGCTTTTCAAGTTCCTTTCCCTGCTTGTCGGCTGTAGACTTCAACTGTTTGAGCTGCTCTTTTGCAGCTTTGTCATCTTCTTTTTTTAGCTCATCTGCAAGCTTCTTTCGGCCTTTAATTATCTCGTCATGGTATTTTTTATACTGGTCGCTCTGCTTGTCCAGTCCATTGACAATTACTTCGATATCATCCCACATCTGCTTTTTAGTGTAGTTTTCATCGGTTTCATCTTTGTGCTTTAACGCATAGATATCATCGTCAATTTTCTTTTCAGCAGCCTTTTTGCTTTCTTTTTCTTCTTTGTCAGCCTGCTTTTTCTGATTTTCAGCTTCTTTTTTAGCGGCTTTATCCTTTTTATCAATGTATTTTTCATAATTAGATAATTGCTTATAATAAAGTGCCGATTCCTCATTCACATGACTGTCAAGATACTTTTTAAGCTCGGTATAATACTCTTCCTCACTGAGTTTTCGGAGAGATTTTCTTTTATCAAGCTTATCTACTTCCGCTTGAAGAGTTTCTTCGTATAGTTTTACCTCTTCCTTTTGCTTTTGAGATAAGTCTTCAAGAAAACTTTCCGCCTCCTCACTTCTTTTTTTATAATAATCGCCCCAGTATGAGCCTTCGGAACTTTGTGTATCAGCCGCACTCGCTCCACTTACCGTTTCCTCAAGCTTATCAAAACTTGCGGAAGTTTCTTCTATAAGTCCTTCCTGCTCTGCAATTTTTTCATTGGTTTTATCCAGTGTTCGATGCAGGTCATACTGAGCGTTCTGATATGTTTGAAAAGCACTGTAGTCAAGCCCTGCCGAATTGGCGTATTCTTCGGCGTCAAGCCCGTCAGAACCACCTTGCAGCAGCTCAATTACCTTTCCGTAAGCGCCCTCCGAACCCTTTTCAATTTCTGCAAGCGTTTCATCGGAAATGCCTGCAACCGATTCCGAATATTTCTGATAAGCCTTTGCCTGCTGATTATAATACTCGGTGATATTACCGTAGTAGCTTTCGAGTGCGTTGTTCCTCGCTTCTTCAATGCCTTTGAGCCGTATATTTTGAATAACATTGTCTATCTCATTGCCAAGCTCTTTATATGCTCCCGTTTCCTCATCTATGAGGCTAATGGTATCGGGCGACAGCTCCTGCAATTGCTTTGCAAGCTCTATCATTTCACCGGTCGCAACGCCCGTCTTCTTATACTCATCGTAAAGCCTCTTGTATCTGTCCGCTTTGGCTTCAACGGTTGCCGCTTCAGCATTGGCACTGTTTACAGTATCGTCAGCAGCCTTTTTTATGTCATTTTCCTTTTCAATGGCACTGTCAAGCTGCATCACATATGAGCCTATAGCAACACCTGCCGCAACAATGGCTGATATAAGCAATACATACGGATTAGCCGCAACAGCAACGTTGTTCGCTTCCTGCGCAACCGTTGCCGCCTGCGTTGCCGTTGTCAGCGTCTTATATGCGTTTATCGCACCGGTCACAGCAGAGCTGACTGCAATAGCTCCCTTAAACGAGCCATACGCTGTGATAAGAGATATTACAGCCTCTTTATGCTCAATAAGGTATGTCGCTACAGTAGCCGCCGCACTTCCGATATCGACGATGTGGTTCATAATATTCGGCGCTGATGCTGATATCATCTGCGTGAATTCAAGCGCAACCGGCAAAAGCTTTTCACCCAGCTCCGCCGAAAGGTTTTGCAAGGTCAGCTCCATAATACGCTGCTGATTCGCATAGCTGTCCGAGGTACGGGCAAAGTCACCCTGCGCATCCGCTGTCTGATCTAACAGATAATTATAGCGCAGTATGGTCTGTTCCTGCTGCGACATCTTTTTCCACGGCTTTTCGATGCCTTCCGCAAGTGCATACGCCGACATATTGGCGACTGACATATTGATGCCAAGCTCTTTTAAAGGCTCAGTTTCCCCCGACATACCGGAGCGTATTTTTTTAAATGCAGTTTCTACATCAAGGTTATAAAACGACGCCATATCGCCCGCAAGTCCGACAAGATCGGTCGAGAGCTGTACAACGCTGTCGCTTGTTATACCCTGCGATTTGAGCATTGCACCGAGCGTTCCCGTGTATTCCTTGGCGGCAAGCTCCGACATACCGAAAGAGGTCGCCGCCCGCTTCGCCCAGTTGTTTATCGTCCCCGAACTGTCCCCGAAAGTAACATCAACAACGTTCTGCACTTCCGTAAGGTCGGAAGCAAGCTCTATTCCTTCTTTCGCAAAGTCAACAAATTCATTTTTGAGTTTGCGTACACCATCCATAACAACATCGGAAAGGATATTTGCCTTAAAAATATCTCCGAATGTTACAGCTTTTTGACCTGCGTTCTCAATCTGATTGCCGAGGTCCTTAGTGGAGTTGCCTAATTCTTCGGTAGAGTTTGCAGCATCGCCATTTGTCTTCGTAAGCTCTTCAAGCTGCTGTTTTGTGGCTTCGATTTCACGCTCAAATTCGCGGAACTGCTCTGCGCCGATGTCTCCGCTGTCAACGGCAGAGCGCATGCTTTTATATTGATTTTCCAGGCTTTCAAGCTTGTAGCGTTCTGTCTCTATAAGCTCATTTTTTACCTGCTTCTTCTGTAAAGCAAGGACTTCGCTTTCAGCATTTGAAGCCAAAGCCTTGTCGAGCTGTCCGTACTCCGCTTCAAGCTGTTTAATGGCTGCATTGGTCTCATTTGTTGATGACTTGTACCTGTCATAAGCCGTCGTTGTCGTTTCAACTGCTTTACCGTAATTCTCAATATAATCAATGGCTGATTGATCGTACTGTACACTCTTTACATTTACGATCTTCTCCATTGCTGTAGAGGCTTTGTCAGCTGTTTCAGCTACTTTGTCAAAAGCCTCACTCTCGCTGTTCGCAGCACTCGCAGCCGAAGATGCACCGCCGGTGTAACGCTCCATTGCTCTATGTACAAGATCAGCTATTTCGGACGACGACTGCATCGTATCGTTCGCCACTTCCTGCACACCATTGAGATTATTAAGCTGTAACTGCGTGTTTTTCAGCAGCTGTTCATACTGCCTCAGACTGCTCTCTGTGTTGCTGACTTCGTTCTGATACTGCCTGAGCGCACTTGATGATATATCACCATTGGAAGCGGCACTGTTCACCGCTTCTTCAACAGAGCGGAGTTTTTCAAGCTTGGTTTCAGTGTCTGCGATCGCAGACTGTAGAAGCTCAAACTTTGACGTGAGGTTTTCTGCATTCTCACCGCCGTCAAGCTTTAATCCCTCGTTGACCGCTTTAAGCTCTGCAGAGGTATTTCTCAAACTGGTTTCAACTGTTGACAGTGCCGCCGTAAGTCCCGACGTATCAGCACCGATCTTCGCCATATATCCGTATTTTCCAGCCACGGCCTATTCCTCCAGTATCTCTTCTATCATTTTTTCAAGCTTTTTTCGAGCCTCATTTTGATTATCAACAATGTGCGGTATAGGCTCTACCCAAGAGCCGTCCCTCGCTTTATGCCCAAGCTCCAGCAAATGTGTGAGCTGATAATTTGTCTTGTTGCGTACATAGCCCTGTGTGCGACCTCGTTCATAGCTTTTGGTGGTCGTTACCCAACCTTTTTTATAGCTTCCCGGCTGATAATTCGGCTTTGCTACACCGTGAACATATACGACTTTTTTTCCCTTCCGAACCGGTGAATCACGCTTTATGTCCGTATATGCCTCCTTGGTGCATTCCTTGACAGCCTGCGCAATTTTCTTCGATTTTTCTTCCGTGTATGCTTTTAAATCCTCTAAAATTGCATCGGGAATAAGTTCTAAATCCATAGTATCACCTGCTCCCCACTTTTTCTGATTTTATGATACCATAAAAAAAGCGCCCGAAACGGACACTTGAAGATATAAAAAAATAACCGTCCTGCATTTGACTGCAAAACGGTTATTTGAAATATTATTTGATTATTTCAAAAAGCTCGGGCGGATAAAGATAATCTTCCGAAGTTTCATCAATTATTCTATACCCACCTTTTTCAATGGAGATGACATTATAGATTTTGCCATTAATCAATTCAAGAGGGTCACTTTTGCCAATGTATTTAACTTTCATCATACCACCTCTTAACTTTCATTTTGACCTTTAATTCTTCTGCCTTTCTTGGAGAATGGTTATGATTATCAATCAATTATTTCAAGAGATTTAATGCTGCTGATATAGAACAGATTTACGCCCGGTGTGTTTTTTAAGCCGATGCAAGGCTCATTTTCTCCGCTGTCCCATTCGCTTTCATATAGGTCAACTATATCAATTATTTCCTTGTTATCCTTAGTGACGAGCCTTACCTTATGGAATTGACTTTCGCACATGATTTTATCCAATTCAATATCAAACATTTCATTTCTCCGGTTTTGAAGGAACAATGTGAGCGCCTGACTTTGAATAATGAATAGTCCCTCTGTTTGTTGGGATTTCTTTACCGGTATATTTCTCAACATAAACACCGATCATTCTATCAGCGGTAACAGTTTCTTTAAAACGCTTTCCGTCTATACGAACTTTCCCTTTTCCGGAATACTCGTTTATTATCTGTTGGGTTTCCATTTTGCTGATAGTAATATAACTCGGGTGTTCACCATTTTATATGCGGCTCAAATATTCGGAATTGCCTTTTATGTGCGCACCTTGTTTCCTTTTATCAAGTTTTGTGGATATAGTTCCTTCTTGTATTGCTTTATTAAGAAGTTCATTGCTTATTATATCACTTTTACCGTCCACCGTCAAGCCATTCCCCGAACAAAATCGTCCCGTATTTGGATCATGATTTTTATTATATCTCAATTCCGCATTTCAGCCATGCCCAGCAGGCTCGGCACGGAGCTGTGCAAGCTGTCTTTCTGCATTGTCAACATTGACAGCACGCTTTACTTCGATTCCCTCTAACCACTTCTTGGTTCTGCTGCCTTTTTTCTTCATAACCATGTAAGTATCATCAAACCAATGTCCTATACCTATGCCGGCATCTTCTAATTTTTTAAACGAGTTTTCAAAAACATGCGTGTTGTTTTTAAACGTATAATATCCCTTTGGCATATCAATCACAGTTGTTCCGTTGTCTGAAAAACCCGCATCACGAACAGGTGAAACCTCGCCGCCAAAACCAAATTCGTTTGTTCCAACGCTAAATTGTCCTGGTTTCCATGTGCTTTGAATTGCTTTATCGCTGCCATGAGATGCATAGTACTGACTTTGAGTGTCATAATTTATAAAGTCTGAAACATCTTTTGCATTTTTTATTTTGCTGACATCGGTAATACCGTTATATTTCTCGGCAAGAGCTTTTTTATAATCGTCGGGAGTAGCATAGTCTGTGTTATATATGTTTGTTCCTTGCTTAATAATGTTTATTTTTTCATTATTTTCAGATGCTTTTTTATGGCTTTTAGCAGTTTGTTTAGCTTTTTTCTGCTTCTTCCACTCTTCATACTCGGAATCAATGTCTCTGTCATAAACATACTGCCCCTTGCCTTTTTCACCCTTGCCGACGAACAAATATCCGCCGCCACCCGAGCTTGTAGTAAACCGCCCGTTAGTCGGGTCGTGATAAGGATTGTAACGCAGTTCTTCCAACCGCTTTTCCGCATCAAGCCAAGCACTCTCGGCACGGAGCTGCGCAAGCTGTCTTTCTGCATCATCAAAATAATTTTCGGGAAGTTTTTCCGTGACCTCAACCGCATCATCGTATGCACGGGTCTCGAGTAATGCTGCGTTTTCGCCCTCTGCACGGCATTCAACGGACGTTCCTGCATAGCAGGGCAGCATCGTTGTATCTATGACCGAAACCTCGAACATATCAATGTCCTTTAACTTTCGCCGTGGGATAGCATTGCTCCTCTGCTCCATTTCGCTTTCGTTCACATACATTCCGAAGGACCAGCCCGAAAGCTGATGATTTCTTGCTTTGCGGATAACTTCCTCGTCGCCGATCTCGGCGTGCGCCCTTAAACCTATGCTGTCCTCTGTGAGTGTGAGATTGCCGTCAGCTGTCGAGCCAAGCTCACGGTCTGTCCTGTGATTGAGCAGCAGCTTTATATTTTTCGCACGTTTTAACGCTTTCCCGAAAACCCCCGGCTCGACCTGTTCAACAAAATCACCTGTCTGACAGCGGATAGGTCTGCTGTCACGCCCTACCGCATTTACATATCCATCAATTACGACTCTATCGCCTCTTACTTCTATCTGCATTGTTTTCACTCCTTATAGTTCAAGATCATCGTCCGCATCTTCCTGTGTTATGCGGTACGCATCATTGAGATATTTCCTGCCGTCCTTAGTTTTGGAAAGAGCCGCAATAAAAGCGTCACGCTCCAACAGCCAGTAATCGAGGATAGGCAGCTTGTCAACTTCGTATATGTTCATATTCGCATAATCGGCAACAAGCTTGTCAGTGACGGTGTATGCCGTGTATTTGACTTCATATTCCTTATCCTTTTTGGTCGGATAATACGGCACTTCCAGCCCAAGCTTTTCACGCAGCTTTTTTATAAACTCAATATAAGCAGCCGCAAACAGCTTGCAGTCGCATAAATTAAGCGGTACGCCGTCAAGCAGCATACCGCTTATTCTTTGTGCCGCTTTGTCCGAGCCGTCATATGTCTGTATAATGTCCCATTCAGCTTTTGTGCAGATATCGACCGTTACCTTCTGCGACATAAGCTGTATCGGAATTTCTTTCAGCCCGAGATTTATCATAAGCGCTTATTCTCCGTTAAGTATTCTGTGTGCTGTCTTCTCCGCTTGGTGTGCTGTCTTCTCCGCTTGGTGTGTTCTTATCTGCCGACGTCTTCTTTCTAAAGTCGTCAATGATGATAAGAGTACCCTCATCGTCCGCAGCTTCAGCTGTAAATACAGTGTCGACGACCGTTGCCGAATCCTGCTTGAATTCAAACGAAAATCCTTCCGTGTTTTTACCAACGATGATAACACGAAGCTTTTTGCTCTTATGCTCAAAGCCGATGATGTAAACCTTGTCATTCTGATTTGCAAGACCGCCGATCTTGATGCGCTGCGAACCGTCACTGTTGTTAGTCACTCTTGCTGTCGAGCAGAGTGCAGCAAGAACTTCACCGTTCCACGTTATTACGCCCGAAGTGAGCTTGACATTTTCCTTTGTGATCTCGCTTATCTTAACAAATCCGAGATCGTCCCCGTCATCATACTTTTCTGTGCTGTATTCAAATTTTGCGCCGCCCTTTATTCTTCCGAGAAGGTTGGTCTGACTTGTGAAAAATTTATCCCATTCGTATGTGTCGGGATCAAAAGTTGCCGCGTCACGCAGTTCAACGTGAAGATGACCGCTGCCCAGTGTGTATTCCTTGGTTTCGTACATAGTATAACCTCCTAAAAATCAATATTTTCCGTAAACGTGTAAACCGTGATATCAAGCTTTGCATCACTGTCATACTCGTAGCCGCTTTCGAGTTCTTCGCATTCCCGAAGAGCGTCCTCGAACTCTCGCTCAGATTCGCAGTCCTGCGCCGTTTTATTATCACGGTAAAAAATCCGCAGTTCATAGCTGACTTCCCAGTACAGATTGTACCCGTCTGCTCCGTCAGCCTTGCGGCGTGTAATGTGCCATGTCGCAAAAGTATGTGCCTTTGGCAAAGATACAAAACCGCCTTTTAAGCACGGTATATCGCCAAAGTTTTCTTTTAAAGCTTCCAGTACATCATTTATGCCCATCAGCTTATTTGCCTCCTTGCCTTGAATTTTATCTCCTTGTGCCTGAAAAGAACATCATCGGGCGGCGTTATAAGCTCATATATCACGCCTTTACAAGTAAAACGCCCTCTCTGTGGGATAATATCCATAATAAGCTTGTTGTACCGCACGGAGACGTTCAGATGCTCATCAGCATTGCCGCCTGCATAGTTTATCCAGTATTCCGAATTCCGCAAGCCTGTAAGAGCTGCATAGACCGTTATAAGGTCGTGCCACCCTTCGTTGTCGTCAAGCACCTGAAATGTTATTCTTTCCCGAAGCGATGAAGAATTCACCATACTTTCACCGCCTATCCTATGCAGTTCGCACGGTGCATATCAAGTGTGCATTTTGCGATCGGATTGAGCTTGTCCTGCTGTACGGTCATATCTCTTATATTATACATATCCGAGCATAAGCATAAAAAAGCGTATTGAAAATCATTTATCCCGTCCGCTTCTTCCGCCGTCAAATCTGTGTAGCTGAGGATAAAGGACTTTGCCGAGGACATAATACCCTCAATAAGAGCATCGTCCTCGTGTTCGTCCTCCGTGAGCCGCAGATACTTCCGTACATCGTCAAGCTTTATCTCTCCGAGCTTCATCAGTTAGCCTCGTGTTCGAGCGCAGCAAGCTTCTGATGGTCAATGACATTGCAGTCAAATTCAAACCAGCCGACAATACCGACTGCGTGCTGTGTTGCGTACTTTTCGTTAAGCACCTGCATTTCAAGCTGCTGACGCATATTCACGCCAAGACCGCTGTAGTCACCGTAAAGCACGGAACGCACGCCTGCCGCCGCAGCTGGCATATTTTCGGAGATGTAAACGGGCTTTCCGAGAAGCATAAACGGGAAAGCGTTTGAGATATTGCTTGTGTTCTGCATAAGCAGATACTGACCGGTACTGTCCTTAAGCTTCTTGATCGAAAGGAATGTATCGTTGCTCATTGTCCAACAAGCGTTCGCCTGATATACCGCAGGGATAGCAGACTGAAGAGCGATAAGATCATCTGCCGAAACGCCCGTCTTGCTTGCCGCTGTAACGGTTGTCTTTGTGGAAAGTGCGCCCTTGACCTTTGTGTGATTTTCCGTTTCAACCTCCGTTTCGGGAATAAGACAGCTCTTTTCGAGAAAATATGCGATCTCCTTTGCCATTTCGCTTGTTACAAAATCAATGATATCAATGTCACTGCTCGTTACAAGCGACTTGCCGATCTTTACAAGCACGCCTGCAAGATAGCCGCTGAGATCAATGGAAGTAAACTTTCCTGCGGAAGCTGTAAGCTCGTCAAATTCCTGATGAAAACCTACTGTGATACCGCTGCCGTCACTCTTTGTACCCCATACGGGAACTTTGAGCGTACCCTTGACGGAAAACATTGTTGCTCCCGAGAAGATCGGACAAATTTCCTTGACCTTGTTAATTACCATATTGCTGATAGACGTAGGGATAACGGCACCGTTTTCGCCAATGGTAAGGTTCTTGTCCGCTCTTGTTTCAGCTACTGCCGCATTGCAGTTTTTTCTGATATAATTTGCAACCGCTCTGATCTCCGCATCGGTCGGCTTGCCGTTCTCGGCTCTGCTTTCAGGCTGAGGTGTCGGAGCTTCTCTGTCATCGGTCTTGTTTTCAGCCGCAAGCTGCGCCTTGATATCTGCCGCCCTGCGTTCCGCAGCAATAGTAGCATTGAGGCTCTCAACCTCATCTGTGATAGCTTCGATCCTGCTGTTTTCTTCTTCCGTAAATGCTCTGACTTCTGCCTTTGCGCCGTCGATGATACCGTCCATTTCGGTGAGCAGTGCGCCCCTCTTTTCTTCAAGGGTCTTGACCTGCTCCGCACGGAACTCAGCTGTGCGCTTCTTCATAGTTCTGCTTGTTTTTGTTCTGCTCATTGCATTATCTCCTCCTGTGTTCGTTTTTCGATGCATTATAGGGACATTCCGTCCTTTACCTGCATTATAGCACAAAAAAACAGAGTAAAACGGACAGTTGTTTTACTCTGTTTAAAAAATATAAACCGCCTTGCATTTAACTGCAAAACGGTTTATAGCATTTTTTAATCAATCTGGATCATGATTTTGATTATATCTTAATTCAGCCCGTTCATCACTTCCCGATCCTTCAGCTATATCAGCACTGTTTTCATTTGGAAGTAAATTATTTTCATCTGACTTTTCAAACAACGAAGCTCCATTTCCGCCCATAACAGCCGTTTCGTTCGTATTCGGCGTGTATATCGTTTTTGCGGTCGGGTCATAGAATACATTGTTAAGTCCGCCAAGCTTGATAAACGGGAAGTCAATAGGAGGCAAGTCTTCCTGATCTCTCACATCGGAAAGCTGTAAAAATCCGTTGTTAAGTCCTATCTCATACGCACGGTATCGTTCCGATATATTGCCCCTTGTAAGCTCTCTTGTGTCAAAAGCAAAATATCTGTCAGCCTTTTCACTCTCTTTCAGCAAATCACTGTCAAGAGCCGCCTCGATCATATTCAGCATCGGCGTTATACAGTTGGATATAAAAGCTTGTTTTGACTTTTCGTCCGCAGCTGAGAATATTGACGGCGGAACGCAGAACAAGCGGCACACTTCGTCCGAATTGGTCTTCTTGTTTTCGTTCAGCTGCATTTCAAGCGATGTCGCCGAAGCTTCCTTGAAGTCCATTCCTGCATTAAGAACACAGATGTTATCCTCTGCGTCCTGAGAGTTGGAAAACATTCTTCCCCAAGCAGCCTTCACAGCCTTCATCGATTCCTTGCTCTGCTGAGCCTGCGATGTAAGAAATCCACGCTTGTTTCCGCCCTTTTTTACTATGGCATTTTCATACTTCATAGTGTTGTACGCCACGAGCAGCAGCGTCTCACTTTCCTTGATAACGCTCGTTCCTTTACCGTCACCCTTGCTCTTGCGTAAGATTTTGACGAAGTCACTTCTGAGGTAACCCTTTCCGTTTACAGAGATCGTGTAGTCTTTAAAAATCGGGTCAACATTCGGAACAATACTCACTCTTGATTCGTCAACGTAATATAAGCCCTTGACATTGCCATAAATGTCACGGTCAATGTATGTATATGCGCCTTTTCCGAGAAAATAATCAAGTACCCACAGCTTTTTCAGTGCCGTTCCGTTGAGTACATCGCCCGTGTCCTTGTTAAGCAGATGCACTCTGATATCATCGGTTATCTTTTTTACCTCGCCTTTTTTCTCTTCATAAAAACATATCGGCAAAGTCGAAATAACATCGGAAATAAGGTCAACGCACGCCTGAACCGCAGGTATCTCCATAGCCGAAGTCTTATCGATATACGACGTGCCGCCGATGAACGCTTTCAGAAGGCTCTCTTCGTCCGTTACCGCAGTAGTTTCTGCTGCTCTCTCTTCCTTTTTTCTGAATAAACCCATTCTCTTAGCTCCTCTTCATCAGAATACCTGCGCACCCCACGAAACGGACGATTCCATTTCAAGCTGCATCAGATACATTGCATTTATCAGCGCAACAACACAGTCGACCTTGCCTGCGCTTTTTTTCTTGTTGACATATTTGTTGAGGTTTGTGTCCTCGGTGCATCGTGCGTTCTCAAAGTTTATTTCGAGCAGCTCGTTTTTGTCATATCGGAACGTCTTGTGCAGTATGGATTCCTTCAGAAGCTTTGTCGGTCGGTGCAAAAATCTTGAATGTTGCCCTATCTCGACACACTCTATCGGATTTTCCGCACTTTCAAGCTTTTGAATCGTCGATATCGCATTGTATTTGTCAAATCCGAGCTGTACGATATCAACACCGTATTTTTCGGTAATTGATAAAATAAAATTCTCTATAAAGCCGTAGTCAATTATTCTGTCACCGCAGTCAAAGCAAACGCCCTCACGGATAAGCCGTCTATAATCGACCTGCTCACGGTCCGTCTTTTTACCAATGCTGTCCGTAGGGATAAAGCCCCACACTTTAGCATAAACAGTATCGTCCTCGAACGTGACCATTGCAACAGCCGTGTTGTCCTCTGTCTGCGATAGGTCAAGCCCGAGCCATACACGGCGGTCACGCCAGAAATCAAGGCCTTCCTCTTTTCGGCACTCCCGAACCAGCGTAATATCAACAAAGCCCTCAACGCCAAGTCCCTTGTATCGGATATTGCAATGCTTACAAAGAAAATTTTCCCTCTTGCTTTCGTATAAAACCGCAGTCGCCCTTTTTTCGCATAGGTCATCGAAAATGTATTCGTAGTCAACTGCAACCGGGTTGCTCTGATAGATCACAAGGTCGTTCGTCTGCCATTGTTCACCCGTCAGAAGATCATCGTCAGGCTCGTACAGCAGTGCAAAATATCTCTTGCTCAACAGTTCATTTCCGAAGCCGTCAAGAATTTTCTTCGCCATATCAATTTCCGTCAGCAGAACATTGTTGTCGTTCGGGTACTGTGTGGAAATGATGATACCGAGCTTGTTTTTCAGCGTGATCTGCGAAGAGCGCATCGCCTCAACGGGGTAATCGTCCATTGCTCCCGCCTCATCTGCAAGGAAGATATTCGCCATTTTACCGTCCATCTTGTCTTCGGAATAAGCAAGCGGAGTGTATTCGCTGTCTGTCAGCAAGCATCGAATCTCACTTCTCAGCGGCTTGAATATTTCTCCGTCATTGAGCGCAGGAGAGGATTTTATTATCTTGCGTATAGCCGCCTGAAGTTCCTTCGATAGTTTAAGATCGGGTGCGACCGAGAAGAAGCGTCCGAATCTCCCCTCCGTCAGCATTCCAATGATGAAGATAACGCCCGAATAAAACGTCTTGAAATTCTTTCGGCATATCTCCAACAAAGCCGTCCGATAGTACCGAGTGCCATCCGCTCTGTTCTTCGTGCAGAATACAGCAACAATGAGCAGCCAGGCGTAACGTTCCATACAGCTTATTAGCTGCTTGTGCAGATCGGGGTGTATTATAAGCTTTAACAGCTTGCATAACTTGTGGAAAGTCTTTTCACAAACATAAGCATCGGGGTCTGCTCCGTCAACGATAGCCAGCCAGGCAGCGCATTGCTTTTTAACATATTTCGGCGCTTTTCTGTTTGTATCGTCAATGCACCAAAGCGCATATTTATATGCCGGACTCTCTTTTATCGTCAACCTGCTCACCTCCGTGATTTTATCTTAACATAAAACCAAGCGGAGAAACGGACAGTTATTTTTCACCGCCTGCATCGGGCGTGTCAATATCCTCCTCATCGTCCATAAGGACAGCAAGCAGCGGATTTTCTGCTTTCTGCGGTGTCTTTGGTATATTTCGCAAAGCCGCCGAGATAGTCATAACGTTCTCTTTGTCAATTGCAAGCATCATATTCCGCTTTCGGTCAATTGCCGCACCGATGCTTATTTTCTGCGATTTCAGTTTGGCGATCTGCTTCGAGAAAGACATAATCGCATCAAAGTCCTTGACCTCCAGTTTTTTAAATTCCTGTTCAAGCTCGTTCGTGAGTTCACGAAGATGATTTATGTCCTCTTCAAGCTCGACTATCTCCGCATAAAGCTCGCAGTAAGTGTTTATCCCCGAAGAATACAGCGCATCGTTTTTTTCGATGTTCGCCATAAGCTTCGATATGCGCAGGAACTCTTTGTGAGCAGTCTTGTTGCTGCGGACCTCTTTCCGCTCCCATAAAGGCTGACCGCTCAAAACGGATTTCTCCGCTTCCTCTCTCGCCGCAAGCTCCGCCTTTGTTCGATGACTTTTCCCCTCAGCTTTTATAACGCCCGCCGTTTTTGACGGTCTTCCCAATCTGCTCACCTCCCACTCTTACCCTGTTTTTATCATAGCATACACCGCCGCTCAAAAACGGACATTTGAACAAAATTCATTTTTATAAAAAATAATTTGCTCATTTTGGGAATAAATTGTCTCTATATGGCAGGAGTAGGTGTCCGAGATTCTCCCCGAAGAAGCGTGACATACCGGGGGTACTACTTTGATTTTTAGGTGAGGTCGGAAGAAACCTCGGATTTTGCTAATTTTTTGAGCAAAATTGCAGGTATTTTGCCGCTCTCCGCAAGCTCGTGATGATAGCCGCACAAACAGATGAGGTTGTCATCATCCAGCCTCTTGTCAAAATCCACCGACAGCGGTACGATGTGGTGGACGCTGACCTCGCTGACGTATGCGATAGGCTTATTGCCGTAGCCGATAGCACACAAGCGACACATATTGCGGTCACGCATACGGATATACGCACGTTTATATTGCCACTGCTTTGAGTTACGAAATTTGACTATTGCGTTTGCCGCTTTATTCCGCTGCCGCTGCGGACGTTTCGGACAAACATAGTTTATTTCGTGAAACTGATTGCAATAAGGACAGGCTTTTTTCACTTTTTCACCTTCTTTTGGCGTTTAGGACTGCCTAAACCGTAGTATTTATACAGCCTTTGCAGAGTTCTTTCGGAAACATAAAACTGCATTGCAACTTTCGTTCGGCTCTGACCTGCTTTTTCAAGCTCCCACGCTCTTCTTGTCGTCTGCTCGGATAAACAGTATTTCATTTCGCTTCCTCCAAATAATTAATAATAACCTCTCTCGCCTCGTCAAAGCCGTAGCAGACAATGACCTTATAATCCTGACCTCTCAGCGCATCTATCCACTCTTTTTGCACCGCTGACAGCTTGCCGCCTTTTGTGCGTTTAAGCTCGATATACAAGCCGTGATAGCCGCCTCTTGCACACGGCAGGAAAATATCCGGAACGCCTGCCTTAACGCCCTGAGCCTTAAAGCGTGCCGCCTCTGACTTGCTCCGCTTGCCGCCGTTAGGTATGTGATGCAT
>URTF01000036.1 GCA_900550695.1 uncultured Ruminococcus sp. | reverse complement strand
TGGACGTAAACTTTAATTTTGTGCAACTTTTTTCAATAATATACTTTTTCAACAGACAAACGCTCCCCTTACAAAACTTCCTGTAAGGGGAGCGTGTCTGTCGAAAAGTATACCGTGTCTGTGCAGATCGGATATCACTCCGCATTTTTGAGTGCTTCGCTCTTGGAAACCTTTGAAACCTTTCTCATCTGGAGGATCGCAACAACTGCGTAGCAGACAAGTCCGACTGTGACCGTGACAACATACGTCATCGGGTTGATCGAGCATGGGATATATCCCGTCATCATTGTGTAAAGGTAACCCTTGAATATCGCTTTCATTGCAATATCGATGAAAGGAACTGCGATGATAAGTCCGACAACGACTGCGATCGAGGTCGAGGCGATATAAAGCCCACCGATCTCACTGTCCTTGTAGCCGAGTATCTTCGTCATCGATATCGACTGGAAGTTTCTCTCGATTACCTGCTTGCAGAGGACGTAGATAACGATGATATCGAACAATGAGCCGAATATCTTCATTATATTCATCATACTGCCCATAGAGACCATGAGCTGGTCGGAAAGCTTTGTATAATCATCGGCTGAAATAACTGCGGCAACCTCATCTTCATCAAGCTCTGTGAGTTCGGCATCGGAGAAATAACCCGTAAAGTAGCCGCTCTTGTTGCCGAATGTCCTGTTGAAATCGTCGATGTTCATAAATATCGCAAGCGATGAGCTGTAGTCATAAACTCCACCGACTTCGATCGTATAGGAGCTGTTGCGCTTGTATTTTTCGTCAAGTGTAATGCTGTCGCCTGCTTTGATACCGTATTTTTCGCTTATGCCCGTTGAAATGAGCGCCTTTCCCTCGGGAATTTCCGAATGGATATAGCGGCTGTCTTTTTCAATGCCGTAAACGGTAATACCGTCCGTGAGGAAGCCTTCCTTTGAATAATCAAAGCTTGCGGAGGCGAATTTTTCCGCTGAAATATTGTCGATCTCATCGGTTTCTTCATAATCATAAAGTATATACTGATAGTCGCTTATCATATCCCTGACAACGTTCGCTTTGTATTCGTCCATCATTCTCGGCATCATATCACCGAAGCTGATAAGAACTGCGCCGAAGAGAATTCCGACTATCATTACAATATATCCGGGGAGATTCGTAAAGAAAATTCTCAGGCTGAATCTCGTCATAAACGGTATCTTTGTGTTAAGGCGCATTGCCTTTTTGTTGGAGTTCTTTTTAAGGTCGTGACGGAGGAACTTGAGTGGACTTAATTTGAGCTTTGAAGCAAGAACCGTCAGATTTATTATCAGCATAAGCACTATCGGAACAACTGTCGAAAGCACAAATGCAGACGGATCCCAGACGGTTTTATATGTCGTGAGCGAATACGAGCTGCGGTAAAGGTTCACGCAGAAATCCTTCATAGCTGTATAGCCGATGACGTTTCCGACAACTGCCGAAACGAGCGTAACGATTATCGGAAGAAGCATATAATGTCGGACAAGCTCGCCCTTTGTGTATCCCGAAGCACGGAGAGTACCGATAACGCCTGCTTCGGCAACGATAGTGTTTGAAATGGTCACTGCAAAAATGAATGCGATAACAGCGATCATCATATATACCATTACCATTGTTCCCGCTTCGTCGCCGCCGATATCGTCAATGGAGAAATTTATGCCCTGATTGAGATATCTCGGAATATAATTTTCAACGGTGATAATATCCGTCTTGTCGATCTCGTCCTCGAATTCCTCATCATCGGGCATTTCAAAATCTTCGCCGTTTATCTCGGCTTCAACGCCGTCCTCAATAATTCCGAAGAGGAAATCGTCAAGCTGAACGGATAGGTCTTCTTTCTTCGGCTTTTCAACGGAATCGATATATTGATCCTTGAATTCGTCCTCGGAGGGAGCTTCGTATTCCTCGCCCTTTATTGCGGCGGCTACGGAATCTTCGATTATCCTGAATGTGAAGTCATCTGTTTCTACCGAAAGTTCGGACTGTGTCGGCTTCTTGACGGAATCGAGGTATTCATCGATGAACTCCTGCTCGGTAGGTCCTGCGTAAGCCGTTCCCGTCATCATTGCTTCAACGGACTTTTCGATAACGCCGAATGTGAAGTCGTCAACATCTATCGAAAGGTCGGATTTTGCAGGCTTTACACCCGTTGATGCATAGAGCATACCATACTCTTCCGCACCCTCGGTGATGTTACGGGTCACCTCTGCAACCTTTTCTTCGATAGACTTCTGATAGATGCTGCCGTATTCCTCTGCGCCTTTTTCAATAGTATCGGTGAGGCTGTTCACCTTGTCCTCAAAAGTCTTTTTGTAGATGTCGGCATATTCTTCCGAAGCCTTTTCGAGCTTGTCGGTGAGTTCGTCTATCTGCACCTGAACGATAGCTTCGTCATAATCGGTAAGCTCATCTTCGATAAGGTCAAGGAACTTGTCGGAGCGGTCTGCGGCTTCGATATCATCTGCATAAGCTTCGTTATAAAGCCAAGCGTAATTGTATTTAAGATTCTTGCTTCCGACAGCTTCAAAGCCGCCGTCAGTCATTACCGCAATAGAGAAATTGATCGAATCGAACATCGAGTCGGTGTTGCTTTCAAAGAGTGTGCTGTAGTTCGGCAGAGCGACAAAACCCGTGATAGTAAGAGCCTTGCCGTTGAGTGTTATCGTGTCGCCGACATTGATATCGTTATTCTTCGCAAAAACACGGTCAACAGCAATTTCATTATCCTTTGTCGGAAGCTCACCGCTCAATAAGCACGGGTCGTTGAGCGCATCGGTCTGCTTGTAAACTCTGACGGTAGCGCCCGTTTCGGCGGTGTCCTCGTCAAAATAAAAGCTGTCATAAAACTTTAGATCCGCACCGCTTTCAAGCTTATCTTTAAGCTCATCGGGGAGCGCTTTATCGAATGTGATATGTCCGTCCTCGATGTTGTATAGGTCGAAGCTTTCATAATACGCCGCTTTAAGGCTCTCATTTCCGACTCTCATACCCGAGCATATCGAAATGAGCAGCACCATCATAATGAATATTGCGATGTACTTTGCAGCATCTTTTGCAAACTCACGGGGCAGGCGCTTTGTAAGGGGATTTCTCATCTTCGTTCCTCCTTACCAGTCAAGCTCTTCGGCAGAAAGCTTATGCTCGTTATGTATCTCTTTTCTTATCATTCCGTCACGAAGCTTTACAACCTTGTCTGCCATATCCTTTATAGCTTCATTGTGCGTTACCATTATTACGGTCGTGTTGTACTTCTGATTTACCGTTTCGATAAGCTTCAGAATTTCCTTTGAGGTGTTGTAGTCAAGCGCACCCGTCGGCTCGTCGCAGAGGAGGATATCTGGGTTCTTTACGATAGCTCTGCCGATAGAGCATCTCTGCTGCTGACCGCCCGAAAGCTGGGACGGGAGCTTGTGACGATGCTCATAAAGTCCGAGAGTTTTAAGTATATCGTCAACATCGAGCGGAGAATCACTCAGATATGCGCCCGTTTCAACGTTTTCCTTTATGTTGAGGTTCGGGATAAGATTGTACATCTGGAAAATGTATCCGAGATGCTTTCTGCGGTAGTTTGTGAGAGCCTTTTCGTTCATATTCTCGGTCTTTTCGCCGTTAATGGAGATATAACCCGAATCAGCATCATCTATTCCGCCGATTATGTTAAGAAGCGTGGATTTGCCGCTGCCCGAAGGTCCGAGAAGAACGCAGAATTCTCCCTTTTCAATGCCGACGCTTATCCCCTTGAGTACCTCGACCTTGCTTTCACCGCTTCCGTAGCTTTTTTTGATATTGTTTATCTCAATAAACATTCTCTTCACCCTTTCATTCCCTTTGAGGCAATTTCTGCCCGAAAAATTTCAATTCCTGCCGCCGCTTATTAAGTTAGCATTAACTAACTCGACTGTAAATTTTATGCCTTTGCTTTCTTTTCCGCAAAGAGCAAAGGTTCATATTAGCAGTGGCTAACTGTATATTATTTTACCATATCAAGCCTTATCTAACAAGATTTAATATACACAAACTTGAACGTTTAAGTTATTTTTTCTTTGTTGAATTTACCCGAGTGCAACATCAAGTATCATCATCACCGCAAAGCCTGCCGCAAACGATACCGTTCCGATGTTGGAATGTTCGCCCTCAGACATTTCGGGGATAAGCTCCTCGACTACGACATAAATCATTGCACCTGCCGCAAAGCTTAGAAAATACGGCATCGCAGGTATAACAAAGCCTGCCGCAAGTATCGTCAGCACTGCGCCGACAGGCTCTGCCGCACCCGAGATAACGCCCCAGACGAACGCTTTTCCCTTGCTCATTCCCTCCGAACGGAGCGGCATGGAGATTATCGCACCCTCGGGAAAATTCTGTATCGCTATGCCGACCGAAAGCGCAAGTGCCGCCGCAGCCGTCATATTCCGACCTCCGTAGATAAGTCCTGCATAGACCGCACCGACAGCCATTCCCTCGGGGATATTATGTATCGTCACCGCAAGCAGGAGCATCGTGTTTTTGGAAAGATGTGAACGCACACCCTCCGCTTTGTCGCTGTTTAAATGCAGATGCGGAACCAAGCCATCGATAAGGAGCAGCACGAAGATACCGATAAGAAATCCGACCGCCGCAGGAACAAACGCAAGCTTTCCCATTTTCTCCGACTGCTCTATCGCAGGGATAAGCAAGCTCCACACCGAAGCCGCCGTCATAACACCTGCCGCAAAGCCGGTCAGTATCCGCTGAACAGTGCGGTTCAGACCGCCTTTCATAAACAATACACACGCTGACCCGAGCGAAGTTCCGATAAACGGTATCGCCAGCCCTCGCACAACATCTGAAATATTCAAATCATCACCTCTGTCAATTCAGTTACCTAATGCTAATCGATTTAATTATAGCATCTTCACATCTTTCTGTCAAGGGAAAATATGGCGTAGCCGCAGTATTTGAACACGGACTATAGCAGTGGGCGGGTTTCCCGCACCGCAGTCATCAATACCGTTTAAGAAGTGGGACGAGCGACCCTCTCCTACGGAAAAATGGCTATTTCCAATAAAAATTTTCCCCAATAAACTTCGCCAAACCGTCTGTTTTGAAAAGAGCATATTCTGCTGAGAAAAAATTTTTTTAAAAATTTAATGTTATGCTTGACTAATTAGGGGATCATATGTTAGAATATAAGCACGGTTAGCAACGGCTAATCAGATTGAGTATAAGAAAAAGCCTATCAAAAGCTATGACTCCTTTTAAGCAAATGAACGGCAGTTTCTATAGGGCATACTCCTTCGTAACATTTAAAGTCATATCCGCTTTGATACTGCCTTTTCCTCGTCCGTTAAGGCAGTATCAAAACCTCCCTGCGCAGATATTGCAGCTGCATACAACGGAGATACTCTGCTATCGCAAACCGACCGCAATATTCTGCATAATACTAAACACCAAAAAAATAAAGGAAAAATCTGCGCCTAAATCCAATATAAACCTGTTAAAAACAGCTACAAGATTGTCGGCTTGATTTTTCCTAAATTTTAAATGGTGTTTAGTATAAAGCGGATATCATTCAAACAAAAGTCAAAGGCACGGTTCATTTTCCGAACCGTGCCTTTTTATATCACTTTTCCTTATCGGGCAAAAGCTTTGTCATGCTCTTTGCGCATATCGCCATTGTTGATGCATTATGCAGGAACGCTGATGTTCCCGGTGCGATCATTCCGCAGAAGCCCATCAGGAGCAATGCAGAATTGAAACGGAGTATGAAGCTGTAGTTCTTATGTATTCTTTCCATAAGAAGCTCGCTGAGTTCACGCAGACGGACAAGCTCCTCCAGTCCCGTTCCCCGTAGGGTTATATCCGCAGCTTCCTTTGCGATATCCGAAGCGTCGCTGACGGCTGCCGAAACATTCGCTGCGGCAAGTGCGGGTGCGTCGTTTATGCCGTCGCCGACCATAACGACCTTTCTTCCGTCCGCTTTGAGTTTTTCTATCATACCGTGCTTGTCCTCGGGGAGAACCTGAGCATAGAACTCGGTTATGCCAAGCTGAGAAGCGATCATCTCCGCCGCCTTTGTGCTGTCGCCCGTGAGCATTATAACGTTCCTGAAGCCGCTCTTTTTCAGCTTTTCAACAACGTCCCTTGCTTCGGCTCTCGGAGGGTCTGCAATGCAGAGTGCCGCCGAAAGCGTGTCGCCGACAGCAAGATATACTACCGAGCAAGCGCCCGACTGTTCATCTATCTTTTTCTGCTGCTCCAAGGTTATGCCGATGCCCTCATCTTCGCAGACAAAGTGCTTGCTGCCGATGATCGCACGTTCGCCGTTGAGCGTTGTTGCGATGCCGTGAGCAACGATATAGTTGACCTCAGCGTGTTCCTCCGCATGGTCAAGTCCCTTATCCGCAGCGGCTTTTACGATAGCTTTTGCCACGCTGTGAGGGAAATGCTCTTCGAGGCAGGCTGCGATCCTGAGCGCTTCGTCCTCGGAATATTTTCCGAACGGGATCACCTTTTCGAGAACGGGTTCTGCGTTTGTGAGCGTACCCGTTTTGTCGAATACTATCGTATCCGCCGAAGCGAATTCTTCGAGATATTTTCCGCCCTTTACGGTGATGTCCATATCTGCGGCTTCCTTTATCGCCGAGATGACAGCAATAGGCGTTGAAAGCTTTATTGCGCAGGAATAATCGACCATTAGCACGGAAACTGCCTTGGTGATGTTCCGTGTGAAGAGCAGTGCAAGCCCGAAGCCGATGAAGCTGAAAGGGACAATGCTGTCCGCAAGCTTTTCCGCACGGCTCTGAACACCTGCTTTGAGGTTTTCCGAGTTGTCGATAAGCTCTATTATCCTGCTCAGTTTTGTACCCGTTGAAAGCTCTCTTACCGCAACGGCAACACTGCCCTCTTCGACTGCTGTGCCTGCAAAGACCGAGTTTCCGACCGTTTTCATAACGGCAAGCGGTTCGCCCGTCATTGCGGCTTCGCAGATATAAGCTTCGCCCTCGGTGATCTCACCGTCCACGGGGATAACGCTGCCCGTGCGCACACGGATAACATCGCCCTTTTTCAGCTCGGACATTGGGATAAGCACATCTGCGCCGTCCTGAACGAGCCATACCTTATCGGCTTTTACCGCAAGGCTGTCTGCGAGTGCGGCTTTCGTTCTCGCTCTCGTATAATCCTCAAGAAGTCCCGAGATATTCAGCAGGAACATTACCGTGCCTGCAGTCTTGTAGTTCTTTTGGATAAGGCAAGCGCCTATCGAAGCACCGTCCAGCACATCGACCGTGAGCTTTCCGTCAAACAGAGTTTTTATGCCCTTTAAGACATATTTAAGTCCCCTGTAAATGATGATGTACTTTCTTATGCACATCGGCAGAAAAAGCTTTGAAGCGAGCTTTTTCAGCGTAACATCGAGGATACTGTCCTTGAATCTGCGGTCTATCTCGGCGATGCTGTAGTCCGAGCTGACGGGAACTATCTCCATTTTTCTCGGGTCAAGGCTTGAAACAAGCTTTATTACATCGCTTCTCGAACCGTCTTTATAAAAGATAAGTATGCCGCCGTTTTCGCAGTGTATCTCCGCATCGGTAACATAGGCTTCGGACGTGATGCGCTTGTAGATGCTGTATTCCAGCTCCTTATCGAACGCAAAGCCGCCGCAGCGGAATCTTATACGGTGCGGACGGTCATAAACTATTTTAAAGTTCATTAGTCATCATTTTCTTCCTGATCAATTCCTGCCTCGGTCTTTGCATCATAGCAGATGTCCGAAGCCTCGTCCTTCATATTCCGAAAAGCTTCCTTTGCATCGTGAGAAAGCTTCATTCCCTTTGCAAGTCCCGAAACAGCAAGCTGACGGGTCTTTTTTGCGGTCAGTATCTTCTTGCCTACGATAACTGCTGCCGCACCGCCGAGAGCGCAGAGGAACTTCTCATTTTTGAAAATATTTGTCATAATAAAACACTCCTTGATTTATATTTTTGACCGAGAATGCTGAAAAAGACAAGTAAAGTCCTATGTTTTCAGGTCTGACATTTTTCTGCATCATTCGATCAAAATTTCTTACTAAAATATTATACTAAAAATTTTTTTCCTGTCAAGAGTTCTTTTATGAAAAATCCGTCAAAAAGTATAGATTTTTTGTATTTATCAAGTTAGTTTTGATTAACTTTTAAGTTAGATTGAATTAACTTTTTCTGTACTCGGAAGTTAATTCGTCCCAATTCCGTAAAGCTGTCTCCGCAGCCTTCGGGTCATACATAAGACCGACGTTTTTCTCTATCTCGCTGCGGCAGATATCGAGCGGAAGCGCTTTTCTGTACGCTCTTGCCGATGCCATAGCGTCGATCGAGTCACAGACAGCGATTATTCTCGCCCCGAGGGGTATCTCCTCGCCCTTTGCGCCGAACGGGTAGCCTTTTCCGTCCCAGCGTTCGTGGTGGTGGAGGATTATGGCGGCTATTCTTGAAAAATGCTCCGATTTTGAAAGTATCTCCGCACCTATTTCGGAATGCTTTTTCATCAGCACCCACTCCTCATCGTTTAGGCGCTCGGGTTTGAGCAAAACACGGTCGGGAACGCCTATTTTTCCGATATCGTGGAGATGTCCTGCGATATGTATTTCCTGCGTTTCGTGGTGAGAAATGCCCATTTTGCCGCAGATAAAACAAGCCATATCGCTCACACGCCGCGAATGATCGCCCGTGTACGGGTCACGTGCATCGAGTGCCGAGGTTATGCACTCGACGAACTCATGATACTCAAAATTCAGTTCGCAGTCACAGCTCATTTTCTTCTGTCCTTTCCACGGTGTAGCCAAGTCCTATCACAGTCTGACGGATAGTGAAGTCGGAAACGGGCGCAGCCGAATAAACCTCGGCGATGCCGCTTTTATAGTCTGCTTCCGCATACAAGCCCTGTCTGTTGAGAGCGTTCGCTATCCTCTCTGCGCAGTTTTTACAGGACATTCCGCCGATGTGAACGGTCGTCTTATATTTATATTCCGAAAGATCGGTCTTTTTTTCGGCAGCCTTAACATCGTCCGAACCTGCTCCGCAGCAGCCGTGCGCAAGCTTGTTCATATAGCTCTTTACCGCTGTTACGCATACAACGATAAGCACAGCGATTATAATTCCCGTTGCCATTTTCGTATTTCACCCTTTCCCGATGTGATATGCAAATACCGAAGTTTTATTTTTTCCCCAAGAAGTATTCGGCAAGCCTTTCGACTGTTTTTTCCGAAGCGTGGCTGACTATCTTTACCGAATCATCGTCAGCCGCTTTCGGGTCAAGTCCGATAACATTTTCGAGGAAATCACGAATGATTATGCAGCTTGTGAAGATCGGGTTCGCAGCTTTGATGCCGCTTTCTGTCAGATTTATCTGACCGTAATGCTCTTTTTCGATATATCCGCTCTCGCAGAGCTTTGCGGTCATTGCGGCGGTGCTTGCTTTGCTCACGCCGACTATCTTCGCAACGTCGGAGGATTTCACCTCGCCGCCGTTCTGACCGAGCTTATATATTGCGAAGAGATATTTTTTCTGGGAATATGTAAGTCCGTTCACTTTTTCTTCTCCCCGTGGCAATTACCGCCGCTGCAGGCACAGCCGTTAGGACAGCAGGAACATTTTCCGCCGCAGAATGACTTGCCCTTTTTCTTATCCTTATATATCTGCCTTGCTGCCAGAAAGACAACACCTGCAACTATAAGACCGACTATCAAAGTAGACATATTGCCACGACCTTTCTTAAGTTTAGAAATATTCTTTATAAACTCCTGCGCTCCCGTGTATTTGTCGGGAGCGCAGGTGAATTTGGTTTATTGCTTTATGATTTTACTTTAACGTTTGCTGTAAGTCTGTTGCTCTCCTTGTAAGGTCTTACAAGCATATAGATGATGCCTGCAAGGCAGATGAGGGCTGCAATAAGACCGATAACATTTACGTTGCCCGTGAAGAGATTGCCGAACTGGTTGATGCAGAGTGCAACTACATAAGCAAATCCGCACTGGTAGCCGATAGCGAATGCTGTCCACTTGCCGTTGTTCATCTCTCTCTTGATAGCACCCATTGCAGCGAAGCAAGGTGCGCAGAGGAGGTTGAATACGAGGAACGAGTAACCTGTAACGCCTGTGAATGCAGCGCCGATAGCGTCATAAACGCTGCCCTCTCCGCCGCCGTAGAGGATACCCATTGTACCAACGATGTTTTCCTTTGCAACAAGACCTGTGATAGATGCGACAGTTGCCTGCCAGTTGCCCCAGCCGAGCGGCTTGAAGATCCAAGCAAGTACACCGCCGATAGCAGCAAGGATACTGGAGTCGATCTCTTCTTCGGAAAGCATACGGAATGTTCCGTCAACTACACCGAAGTAGGTTGTGAACCATACAAAGATCGTAGAAAGGAGGATAACCGTACCTGCCTTCTTGATGAAGGACCAGCCTCTTTCCCACATTGAACGGAGAAGATTTCCGACTGTAGGAAGATGGTATGCAGGAAGTTCCATTACGAACGGAGCAGGATCGCCTGCGAACATCTTTGTCTTCTTGAGCATAATGCCCGAAACGATGATAGCAGCCGCACCGATGAAGTAAGCGGAGGTTGCAACGATAGGAGAACCGCCGAAAATAGCACCTGCGATCATTGCGATGAAAGGAACTTTAGCACCGCATGGAATGAATGTTGTTGTCATAACCGTCATTCTTCTGTCACGTTCGTTTTCAATGGTTCTTGAAGCCATGATACCCGGAACGCCGCAGCCTACGCCGACAAGCATAGGAATGAAGGATTTACCCGAAAGACCGAACTTTCTGAAGATTCTGTCCATTACGAATGCGATACGGGACATATAACCGCAGGCTTCGAGGAATGCGAGGAGGAGGAAGAGTACGAGCATCTGAGGTACGAAACCGAGGACCGCACCAACACCTGCTACGATACCGTCAAGGATAAGTCCGCTGAGCCAATCAGCGCAGTTTACGGATTCAAGCAGGTCGCCGATAAGTACGGGAACACCGGGGACCCATACGCCGTAAGCAGCAGGATCGGGGTCTGCACAATCATACTTAACGAATGCATCGACTGCATCTGCAAGGTCTGCACCCGTTGCTTCAACATCTTCCGTTGCAAGAGTTTCTTCATCTTCAACGGTGTATGTTACTGTGTCTGCATCTGTGAAGTTTGCAGCAAGAGCGTCAAGCTCTGTCTTGGCTGTGTCAACATTGAATGTTTCGGATTCGCTGTCGATAGCTTCTTCAACAGCAGCAGTATCAATGCCGTTTTCCTGAGCCTTTTCGATGAATGCTTCAATAATCGCAGGCGAATCACCGTATTCCTCAGCAGCCTCTTCGTAAGCGCTTGTGCCGATACCGAAGAGATGCCAGCCGTCGCCGAAGAGTCCGTCATTTGCCCAGTCAGTTGCGGAAGCACCGACTGTTACCATTGCTATGTAGTAAACGAGGAACATTACGCAGGCGAAAATAGGAAGACCGAGGATTCTGTTTGTAACGATCTTGTCGATCTTATCGGAAGTTGTAAGACCGCCCTTGTTTTTCTTTTTATAACATTCCTTAATAATAGTGCCGATATAAATGTAACGCTCATTGGTGATGATGCTCTCTGCATCGTCGTCCATTTCCTTTTCGGCAGCTTCGATATCCTGTTTGATATGATCCATTGTTGCGCTGTCGATCTTGAGCATTTCAAGGACTTTTTCATCACGCTCAAATACCTTGATAGCGTACCAGCGCTGGTTCTGCTCGGGAACATCGTGAAGAACAGCTTCTTCGATGTGTGCGATAGCGTGTTCAACGCAGCCGCAGAACTTGTGCTGTGGGATCATCGGTTCTTTTGCCTTTGCAGCAGCGATAGCAGCCTCGGCAGCCTCATTTACACCCGTTCCCTTAAGAGCGGAAATTTCAACTACCTTGCAGCCGAGTTCCTTTGAGAGCTGTTCAATATTAATGGTATCACCATTCTTGCGGACGATATCCATCATATTGATAGCACATACAACAGGGATACCAAGCTCAACGAGCTGTGTTGTAAGGTAAAGGTTTCTTTCAAGGTTTGTACCGTCGATGATGTTGAGGATCGCATTCGGACGCTCGCCGATAAGGTAGTTTCTCGCAACAACTTCTTCAAGTGTATAAGGTGAAAGCGAGTAGATACCAGGAAGGTCGGTGATGATAACATCTTTGTGACCCTTCAGCTTACCCTCTTTTTTCTCAACGGTTACGCCGGGCCAGTTGCCGACGAACTGGTTGGAACCTGTGAGGGCATTAAAAAGCGTTGTTTTGCCTGAGTTCGGATTTCCCGCAAGCGCGATTTTAATTTCCATATCCAATTTATCCTTTCTTGATGTTAGTTTAGACTAACTTTATTAGTCATTGCTAACCAATATGTAAAATAAATAAAAGTTAAGCGATCTCGATCATTTCAGCATCAGCTTTACGAAGTGAAAGCTCATAGCCTCTGACCGTAACTTCAACAGGATCGCCAAGAGGAGCAACCTTGCGGATATAAATTTCAGTACCCTTTGTGATACCCATATCCATGATCCTGCGCTTTACAGCACCCTCACCGTTAAGCTTCTTTACAGTAACAGTTGAACCGATCGCAGCATTTTTCAGTGTCATTTCCATTTCTCCTTTTCATTTCAAATTATGTTACGCATCAAGAAAAGAACTGTTTCTTACATATCCTGATGCAAATTTACAACACCCGATAATTCCGAATTCCGCATTCCGAATTCCGAATTTAAAAAAAATCATACCATGATCTTGCAAGCCATTTCCTTTGAAACGGCAACTCTTGATTCCTTTACATTGACGATAACATTTCCGCCGATCTCACTGACGACTGTTACCGTTCCACCTGCAACGAATCCGAGATTTTCGAGGAATTTTCTTGTATCGGGGTTTCCTCCGACCTTTTTGATGATGTTTTCTTCGCCGGTATTGGCAAGCGTAAGCGGCATCATAGCTTCACTCCTTTTTATCGTTAGAATCTGCTAACCATACAGCCAAAAATTTTCGGAAAAATCCCGCAAACTGTCCGAATCCGACTTTTGCGATGATATTTCCGCAAACTCCGACCTTGCATTAGCTTTTGCTAACCTTTGAACTTTAAGTACGGTCAGTAGCCGCTAACCATGTTAGCTTTTACTAACCGTACTTAATAATACTATCATTTTACTCTGTTGTCAATAGTTTTTCGCAGATTTGTATATCTGCACAAACCCGCTTAGTTAGTTTTAGGTAACTTTGTTAGCCTTAGATAACCATTCATATTTGGGTAAAAATCAAGTAATTATTCTGTAAGAGCTTTGCCCAATGCCCTGCACTTTTCAAGGTCATCATCGGACGGAGCATCGTTTGCAATAACGCCCTCGCCGCCAGCGAGAACAGCTCCGTCAGACTCAACTCTGGTCTCCCAGTTTCTCATCCATTCGCCGTCGCCCCAGCCGTAAGAGCCGAAAAGTCCGACCTTTTTGCCACTGAGCCTGCCCTCGATCTCGGTGAAGAACGGCTCAAATTCGTCCTCTTCGAGCATTTCAGCGCCCATTGCAGGACAGCCGAATGCGACAGCGTCATAATCATCAACACTTCCCGAAAATTCGGAAACCGTGAAGAGTTCTGCGCCCGCACCCTCCGCAACTGCCTTTGCCATAGCCTCGGTGTTGCCCGTGCCGCTCCAATAAATTACTGCTGTTTTCATAAACTTTGTCCTCCTGATCAATCTGATAAGTTAACAAGGGTCTGATAAATGTCAGCTCCCCCGTTTAATTTATTGCACAGAAAATTTCTGCACCTATCGTAATCCGCAAATGTACGCCGAGCATTCTCAACACTTCCGTAAACCTTCCAAGCACCGCAGAGCTTGAAATTTTCGCCCTTGTTCTCGATGAAACCGATAACATCTTCAACGGGATAGCCAAGAAAAACGCCGATCTCGTGAGGAAAGCTTTCACTTCCGCCGATGCGTTCCGAAAGTCGGTCAAGACATTCATCGACCGTCATATCCGAGGTATAGCCGTAACGTTCGAGTATCGCTTTTGCCGATCTGTCCGCAAGACGTTTCGCAAGCTGCTCCCTGCTGTAAACAAGTATGAGCGAACGGTTTTTGCAGCTGCACAATATCCTGCTCGCAAGTCCGAGTGCCGCAGTTCTGCGGTTGAAATACCGAGAGTGAAATGCAAGGTCAAATTCCGAAGATGAAAGTGAAAAAAGGCTTGCGCACTTTATCCCGAGCAAAGTCGGCGCTGTATGGAATGCGAGCTTTCGCCCAAAGCTGTTATATTCCGCTTTTGACATTCTATCACCTCATTCCGATTAGCCATTGCTAACCGCATTGTGCAAACTATACAAATCGACCTGCTCACTCCTCAAATTTCCCTACAATGATCCGTAAAAATCCTTATGTCACGTATCAGCAATGCCTTTCCCTGATTATTATGCTCACATCGTCAAGAAAAATTCGTTTGTGTGAGAATTTCATGCCATTTGCATTTTACCGAACGATAAAAACACCAAAAATTGATTTCCGTTGAATTTTTATCGCATCGATTTTCAGTTAGCAATCGCTAACCTATACACAGTATAACACAGCACAGTATTGTTTGTCAAGTATAACATTTATCGTGCCGCAACCATAAAAAATCGTCGCAAAACACCTATATGCGAGCTTTTTGTTGATTTCTTCTATGGCTTTATCGGAATTTGACATTATACTGATCTGTTAAGCATTTTTTATAACTTATGACAATACAAATTACAGAGTATTGACTTTTATACAGCAAAGCGTTATAATATAATTGTTATGGAGTAAAAAAACGAAACAGAATAATACCCTGTATTTTCCGTAAAGAAGGTGTTGAAATGAATAAAGGAATTGATCTGATATGGTCAGTGAGCCTTATTGTGATATCACTCGTATCGCTGACGTTTTCATTATCAAACATAATTGGAGCAGCACTTTCACCTGTTGTTTCAGCCGTGCTTGGCATCGTTGACCTGTGTACTCTTCCGCTTCTGGTATATTCTTCGATAAAGAAAATCAAAAAATAAGGTTTTTGATCGCCGCCTTTCAATAATACTAAAAATAGAAATATGAACATAAACTATATCCATGAACCTACCGACCTGCAGTGCGGTCAGGCAGTCCTTGCAATGCTGCTTGGAACGTCAGCCGAATATATATGCGAATATCTCGGCAATGAACGTGAAACCGACCTTAAAGAAATGAAACGTGCATTGACCGAACACGGTGTAAAATTCTCCCCCGAACGAAAACAGGCTCAAACCGCAGCCGAGCTTCCGTGCTGTGCGCTGTTGAGCCTTGAAACGCCTCGCTGCTGGCACTGGTCACTCTATTCGGACGGGATTTTCTATGATCCCGAACACGGTATCCTGACCGATTTTCCACAGTCGGCACGGAAATTCTACTGGGAGATATTTTCGGAAACGCTCCCCAAATAATAAACTTTTCTGCCAGCAAAAAACAAGAAACAAGCTCGCAATGCCGATCAAAATTTTCGCATTACGAGCTTGTTTTCTTATACTAATCTCGATCGTTCTATAGACAAAATCGACAGATAGAATAAGTTCAGTCAGGTCACTCCGTTGACCTTGGAGAGCGGCCGCAGACAGGCCGGTCTGTCGGTCAGCCCCTCTGTCGGCATAATGCCGACACCTCCCCCTACCGGGAGAGAACACGCCTGACAAGGGAGCTTGACGCAGAATGAACTTATTATACTAATTTTTAAACTGAAAGTGTACAAAAAATCAAGCAAAAGCTCGCATATATGGCTTTTGCGCAGATTTTTTGTCTACACTTTGATTAAAAATTAGTATTATAGCCGAGAGTTTGTCTATAGGTTGATCAAGAATCAGTATAAACATACCCCGCCCCGCAAACGGCGTATCATAGCCGTCTGCAGGGCGGGTTGTGTTTGTATATTATAAATATCTGATAAGCTCGTCCCTCACACCGTCAAGCCTTGTATCGGAAATACCGAAATCCATTTTCTTGTAGTTCCAAGCCGCACGGCTGATGCCAAGCCGCTCAAATGCTTCGTGTATAGCCTTGAACCACTTTACCGTGTCCTCGGGCGAGGCAAGATCAATAACTCCGTATTCTCCGCAGTAAAGGATCGTTCCGTTAGCCTTTGCAGCCTCATAAGCACGGCTGAATCTTCCGATGAAATATTCGGGAGTTATCGCAGGCTCGCTGTCCTCAATATTCATTCTGAACGAAGTGTCCATACCGTCTACCCAGTATGCACCCTGATGCGTGAAATTGAGCGGATCGTAGCAGTGGAAGTTGTAGATCACCTTGTCATCATAAGGAGCGTCAAGGTCGGGAACAGCATCGGGACTGTTGTTCCAGTAACCGCCGACAAGAATATAGGTGTCGGGAGCGATCTTGCGTATTCTCTCAATAGTGCTGCGGATAAGCCTGTTCCATTTTTCGCTGAAGCTCTGATCTGTGACTTCGTTGAGAAGTTCAAATGCGATAGTTCCGTCACTTACAGCATAACGCTCCGCAATTCTGTCCCAAAGCTTCATAAAGCGTTCCTGAAGTGGTTCGCTGTCAAAGAAACCGAACTCTCCCTCACCCTTGTCGAAAGAATAGCCTGCCGTCTTGTGAAGATCAAGGATAATGTTAAGTCCTGCCGCCTTGCACCACTTTACTGCATTGTCAATATAACCGAAACCGTAATCGGTGGGAGCGCCGTTTTCATCTTCAAGAAGATTGTAATCGATCGGAAGACGAATGTGGTCTATGCCCCACGACGCAGCCGTTTTTACATCTTCTTCGGAGATAAATGTATCATAGTGTTCCTTGGTGTGAACGCACTGCGAAAGCCAGCCGCCAAAGTCAACACCTTTTTTATAGCCTTTGAATTCAGTCATAAAATCCCTTTCCTTTTTAGAAATTCTCTTCGATCTTTTTGTTGAGTTCGTCAACGGTTTCCTGACAAAGCGTTGCAATTTCTTCTCTCTTTACTGCCCAGTCCGTGCCGTTGAATGATGCCTGCTTGATAGCATCATCGATAATGTTTGCCTGCTCGGTGGGAAGTCCCATGTGAATGCTTGCAACAGGGTTTGCATCGGTCATTTCTCTTACCTTGTGCCACATATCCATCATTTCGTCTGTCCAGCCGTAGTCCTCACGATACTGCTTTTCTGTGATAGCGAGCGCACTTTCGTCCTGCTCTGCGATGAGCTTGCACTTGATGAATGCAGCAGCACCCTCGGGGTTAGGCGCACCCTTGCAAAGTGCGTAAGCGTCCATATTTGCAGGGAGATAGTAGTTGTCAGCCTCGGGGTCTTTCGGCATCGGAACGAACATTATCTCGCCCTGCTCACCGAACTTGGAAAGATCAGCCTCCCAGAGCGCCCATGTTGCGCAAGGCCAGAAAAGCGTCTTGCCCTCGCTGATCCTGAAAGGCTGTTCAGTCCAGTTGAATTCAGCCTTCGGAAGTGGGAGATCGTCTTTTTTGAGGTTGTACATAAAGTTTTCCGCACGCTCAACAGCAGCACTCGAAATGTTGTTTACGACCTTGCCGTTCTCCATGCTGATAGGTGCAGTTCCCGTTGTGAGAATAAACTGCGTTTCAAAATACCAGCTGTCGTATGCGAATTTGTCCTCTTCACGGTCGCAGTAGTCAAGGCACATCTGTCTGAATGTGTCCCAAGTCCAGTTGCCCTCTTCAAGAAGCTCAACAGGATCGGCAAGACCGTTTTCTTCGATAGTCTTTTTGTTGTAGATCATTACACACTTTGAGTCGGTGGCAACGGGCGCAACGTAATGCTTTCCGCCGATAGTGTGAAGCTCCGCAAGCTTTTTGCAGCCGTCCGACCAGAGATCGCTGTCAAAATCAAGATAATCATCAAAAGGTTCAAACATTCCGTCAATTACCTTGCTCGGGAATGTATCGAATTCCTGCGCAGGGAAAAGGTCGGGTGAAGAGCCGCCGAGAACGTTCGTTGAAAGATCGTTGTATCGGTTATCCCAGGTTGTAGGTATCCATTCAACCTTTCCGCCGTACTTGGACTCAAAAAGTTCAAGTGCAAACATCTTCGGCTTTCCAAGGTCGGGGTTGATGTCATAAGTCGCAAGCCACTTGATAGTTCCGTTTTCAAGCTTTTCATCTTCGCCGATGTCAACTTCGGCAACAGCAGCCTTGTCCTCTTCGTCAAGCTCCTTTGGTGCGGTCGTTGCCGTTGTTTCGACAGGTGTTGATGAATTTCCGCAGGCGGTCATTGAACCGATAAGTGCGATCGCAGCTGTAAAAGCAAGTACCCTCTTAAATTTTTTCATGATCTCATTCTCCTTTTTGATTAACGGTGTCACGAATTACTGTACCTATAATTTAACATATCGCAAAGGATAAAAATATCATTATTTTGCTTTTTATATCAAAATATTGTTGCTTTTTTGATCGAAATAATATATAATAAAATCAAAGAGGTGAATCAATATGTCGGAATATGAAAAGGAGCTATCCTATAAGGCGTTCCTGAACCGAGAGTATGAGTTCAGACATTCGCCGTTTGAAAAAGAATTTGAATTTTATGACTGCGTTAAGAAAGGCGATGTCAGCGCAGTTGAAAAGGTTATGACACCGCTCGGCGGAAACGGCGCAGGTGTGCTTTCCGAAGATCCGCTTCGCAACCTTAAATATCATTTTATCGTAACGATAGCGCTTGTAACACGCTTCTGTGTCGAGGGCGGAATGGAAATGGAAACCGCCTATACCCTCAGCGACCTCTATATAATGAAAGCGGATAAGTGTTCGACCGAGCCAGAGCTTCACAGGCTCCATAAAGAAGCCGTTATCGAGTTCACCAAGCTTATGAACAAGCTTGCCCACGGAAATATCTATTCCAAACCCGTTATAATGACAATGGACTATATCTATGACAACCTCCACTCAAAAATAAGCGAAAACGACATTGCCGATCATGTTTCTTTGAGTACTTCCTATCTGTCACGGCTTTTTAAAAGCGAGGTCGGCGTGACGATATCAGCATATATCGCAATAAAGCGTGTTGAAACTGCGCAGAATATGCTCAAATATTCCGATTCCTCGTCAGCAGATATCGCAAACTACCTCGCTTTCACCTCGCACAGCCACTTTATAAGCGTTTTCCGAAAATATACCGGAATGACCCCGAATGAGTTCCGTAAAAAATATTACCGTGACAATTGGGGCTATAATACACACAAAAGGGCAAAGAAATGATATTTACAGCAAATTTTTGATATATAGAAGTGTGAATTCCTACTATAATAAGGAAACGCTGATTAACACGTTTTTGTCATTTTTCAAAATGTCCTCAAAGGCGCAAACTCGTACATTTTTCAAAATGGCAAAACGAACGCTTCGCTTTAATCAGCGATTCCTATAGAAAAAACAGCGAAAGGAACTTCACCTATGAAAAATATTGTAAAAAAAATCAAAGCAGCCGCAATTTTTATCTCCTGCACAGTAATGTTATGCTCCTGCTCAACTTCAAACACCGCTTCGGAAAAGCCACAAGAGGAAAGCATCTCAAACGTGACCTTTGAAAACGGCAGTTCTTCGCTCTTTGAGTGCTCGGACGGCTGGACGAACGGAAATATGTTCAACGTCACTTGGCGTGCCGAAAACTGTACCTTTGAGAACGGCGTAATGGGTCTTGCCATTGATAAGGACAGCAAAGCCGGAACAGTTCCGTATTCGGGCGCAGAATACCGCTCCAAGGATTTTTACGGCTATGGCAGATACGAAGTCAGAATGAAAGCGATAAAAAATGACGGCGTTGTTTCCTCATTTTTCACTTATACAGGTCCGTCCGACAATAACCCTTGGGACGAGATAGATATTGAAATTCTCGGCAAGGACACAACGAAAGTCCAGTTCAATTACTTCACCAACGGTCAGGGCAGCCATGAATTTATGTACGACCTCGGCTTTGACGCATCGGAAGATTTCCACGACTACGCTTTTGAGTGGCACGAAGATAAAATAGTGTGGTTCGTTGACGGCGAAGAGGCTCATACGGCTGCGGAAAATATCCCCGTCACCGAAAGCAAAATTATGATGAACGCATGGTGCGGAACGGGCGTTGACAGCTGGCTCAAACCATTTGACGACAGCAAAATGCCGCTTACCGCAGAATATGAAAAGATCTCGTTTACTCCCTTTGAGTGATAAAAATAATGACAGATCGCTGCTTTTACCATATTTCCTCTCAGTAATACTAGAGCGTATCTGAAAACTCAAAAGAGTTGTATCATTTAGACAAAAGC
>URTF01000035.1 GCA_900550695.1 uncultured Ruminococcus sp. | reverse complement strand
TATATAGGATTTCGGCGCAGATTTTTTCCTGTATTTTATTGGTGTTTAGTATTATTATTTGTGAACGGGCGGATATAGAATCCGCCCCTACGGGATCTTGTCAAACCCGTTGACCCACAACCGTAAAAATCCCCCAAAAAGAAAATTTCTTCTTGGGGAATCTTTCACGTCAGAACATTTAAAACAATATATAATATCATCAGATGTGCAGGATAAAAAGCATAGCAGAACCACTTGAACCACCGTGAATGATATCCTCGCCCGCCTTTGTAAAGCCATATCGGGATAAGCGCAAGGAGCGCCAGACCCTGCTGTGCAAGCTCAAATTCGTGTCCTGCGAAAGAAAACGTGTAGTACATTCCTTTGAGCATACCGATGTTTATCACGGCAAGACATACGAACTGCGCCGCAAAGTTCTGCCACTTCCGCTCACGGAAAAAGTAAAACACAAGCACCGTCAGTACGCCTGCGCCGTAGTAATCGACCATTGCAAGCGTTCCCACAGCATAGCTGACAAGCACTGTGACCGCCGCCAGCACCCAGCCGAGAAAACGCTTTTTCAACTTTAGCGCCTTTTCGATGAGGATTATTGTGAGCAGAGCAATGAGAAAAGTCCACAGTACATTCTGATGAAACGGATAGAACACCGTTCCGCCGTAGAAAAGGTCGAACGGAACTTCGGTTATCACTGCACATATCAGAAGCCGAAGAACGTATTTTTTCACGTTTGAAGTATGAGAATAACCCTCCGCTATCATAAATGCAAATATCGGAAATGCAAGCCTGCCGATGCAGCTGAGCCACTCTGCCGCAGGGAAAAGCGTTGCCCAGAGGTGGTCACAGAGCATAAAAAGCATCGCAAGGATATGGAGAGTGAACGAGGTCAAGCCATTTATTTTTTTCGTCATCGCAAAAGCTCCTCGGGGACTACATCCGCCATTTTTTCATAAGCCTTTGCACTCGGATGGAGGTGGTCGCCGCTGTCATAGCCGGGGGCAAAAGCGGCAGGATTTTCGGGGTCACGAAGTGCCGCATCGAAATCAACACAGCCGTCGATCTCGTCCGTAGTCCTTATCCAGTCGTTGAACTCACAGCGGAGCTTGTCACGGAAATCGGCATAGGTTCGCCAGCCGTAGATAGGAAGAAGCGTTCCTGCGTAGACTTTGAGATCCTGCTCACGGGCGGTCTTTATGTAGCCTCTCATACCCTCGATAAGATCGTCCGCAGTCGGAAGATCGCTCCACGGACGGAACTTGTTCTCCATTACGCCGACGGGGTGGATAATGTCGTTGATGCCGTGCTGAATGAGAACGCCGTCTGCCCCTGCGACCTTGATCTCACGGGGAAAACGCACCGAGCCTTTCAAGCCGTAGGAATCGTAGGTGATGTTGTCATACTGACGGAGGATTCTTGTGCCGCTCGCCGCACGTCTTATAACGGAGCGGTGCGTCAGACCGAGCGCCGCTGTGCGGATAAGCAGATAGTCGGGCCAGCTCTGCGCCGTGATAGAGTCGCCGAAGCAGATCAGCGCCTTGTTCTCGTCACTCGTGAGAACGTCAACGCCCGAAAGGAAATAGTATGTGTTCGTTGTTTTCGAGGTGTCCTCTGGGAGTTCCTTTTCCTGCGTACAGTCGCCGATAGCGAAGAACGCTCTCGAAAGCGGACCCGTGATAACAACGCCCGAACGCATCTCGGTGAAGCCTTTGAGATAGAACGAAACTGCGATATCATCACCTGCGCCGACGGTGAATTCGATCTCATCGCTGTATAAGTCCTCACCTGCGTGAAGAATAACATCGGGTCTGCCGCCGAATGTAACGGGGGTCGAGGTTTCGGGGTGGATAAGGCTGCCGCCTGCGCCGAGGGCAACGCTCACACGGTTGAGGATAACGTCCTCGCTTGAACAGAAGTTATCGAAATGCAGACGGATTTTATCTCCTGCAAAGGGTATGCTGACGGGGTAGCGAAGCGTCAGATCCTTTGCGTAGTTCTCGGGTCTGCGTTCTGCGATAGAGATAGCATTTCCCCATGCGCACACCCACTTTAGGTTTTCCATAGTTTTCTCCTTTAAACTGTAAAATCAAAAGCCGCATACTTTTCGTGCGGCTTTTGTCTTTATCGGTCTTGTCTTAATTAAAACATATTGTTGCGAATTTCCTTCGATGCGTAAGCGCCTTCAAGGGTCTGTCCGGGAACATCGGGGTGAAGTCCGTCACGGAGATACTTGCCCGTGCCGCCGATGACCTCGAACTTTTCGCATATACCGCTGTTGTGGAAGCAGTCGATGACCTGCGCACTCATTGCACCTGCGACCCTGCGCATAATTTCGATCTGCTTTTCGATCTTTGCGTTATGCTCGGGCGTTGCGGTCTGAATTGGCGTAAGCACAAAAACTCTCGCCAGCGGATACTCCTCCATTATCGTCTGCAAGCACCAGCGCATAGCTCCCGCCTCGGTGAAAAGGTCGATTTTTTCATTGTTTTCAAGCGACTTTCCCGTAAGAGCCTTTTCGGGATCACCGAGGTCGCCAATGAGGTCGTTCGTACCCATTGCGAATGCAAAAACGTCGGGAACAGGGTGTTCGCCGCTCTTTACCTCTGCGATAAAGCGCTGGATATGTACAACTGCGCAGTTGTTAGCGCGCTTCTGCAATTCAACGAGGTCGTCCGTAGGCTCCCAGCCGTCGCTTATTCCCGCAAAATCGGGGGCATTGAAATCCTGAGTTTCAACGCTGCCCTTTTCGCAGGTCAGAACTCTCTTATACCAAACGGAGCTGCCGACCGCAACATTGTGGTGCGAAGCAAAGCCGAGATTTTTGTAAACATGATAAGACCACTGGTTGCCCTGCGTGATGCTGTCGCCGTCAACGCCGAAATGAAGCTTTGAAAAATCGATATCAAACATAATTATAACTCCTATACTGTTAATTTTCCTAATATAATTATAGCCGAAATGCGGAAAATGTCAACTCATTTCGGCAAAACTACTCCTCGCAAATTTCAAACGGATATGCAACGTAATGCGGAAATATTCATTTTCTCCCCCAGATCTAAACTGTCCCGATGTCCGAATATGTCGGTCTGCTGCAAACAGATATGATTTTAATATAGTGTCCAATGATCCAGCCTGTGCCATTTCTTTAATGACAATACCGATATTTGTTTCAAATTCTCTTGTGAACTCTGCATGTTTTCCCACATGAACGAAATAATCCTTAAGCATTTCCACTATGGTTGTCTTACCGCAGTTATCAAATTCCTCAAATACAATCAACATTGTTTTTCACCCTCTGTAGATAGGACATTTTCGTAAATCCACTTAATATCCTCAATAGATTTACCTATATTAGCACGTCCGTTTCCGACAGGATAAAAGACTGGAAAACACTTAAAAGCCTTACCACCAATATCTTTGGCAAATTGTTTCTTTCTGCACTGAGAAACAGATATGTTCTGGTTTAGGAAAACAGTACTCACTTGATTCCCGAAAAGCACAATTACTTTTGGTGCTATTATTTCAATTTCCCTTTCAAGCAACGCTAAGTACTCAAAATATATTTTGTTAGATATCAATGTAGCGTCCGTCTGGGTACATTTTCCTAAATTTGTTAAAAAGATTTTATTTCTAGTTATCTCCGAATATACCTGATTTGCAAATTCTGGTGTCCAATCCTTTGGCTTTCGTTTCTTTATTTCCTTATAAATTCCTTCATCAAATTTTCCAATAGCGACAAATAAATCCCAAATATTCTTAGTACCGATCCATGGTGCCCGTATGCCTGCCCAGTCAGGATATGAGGCTATATTTTTCCCTGTTGGATTCATAAAAACAAAACATATGTCGGGCTTTTCATTACATCCGCCATAAAAAATTGATTTTAAGTTCGGGTCTCCATATTTGAGCTGCATTTCATCATATTTCTTATTTAGTTCAGTTAAATTCATTTTATCACCACGCTGGGGCGGCACCCAGCACAAAGGGAAATGAAAAAGCTGCCGCAGAATTTGCTCCCTTATTTTATCCTATACCCTTTCAAGATCTCTTTCCGTTCGTCCGTGATACGGTAGCTTTCAACAGCCTTTTGTATCGACTTGTTGTGCGTCTGTTTCGGAAGCTTTTTCGCCTTTATCACCTCAAAAGCGGCATCATACTGCTTCGCAAGTGCGGTCGCCATATACCATGCCTGCATCATTCGGATATAATATTCCTCCGATTCGACCGAAATGACAAGCTCCATCTGCCACGGTTCAAATTCTTCATCAAGGAAATGCCGCATCAACATTCCCATGGCAAAGCGAACGGTGTAGGTCTCGTCCGACTTTATCCACCTTTTTATATATTCAAGCAGTTTAGGCTTGTTTTTCCCAAAAATTTTAGGTGAAGTCCCGTCGCATACCGCCCAGTTGTTTATATACGGCAGAAAGCGTTCGGTCTCCGCTATTGCTTTATCGAAGTTCTTTTCAAGCGAAATTATAAAGCCGTGGAGAGTGTTTTCCTCCTGATATTTATGAGGAAGTGCGGAAAGGAACGCTTCGATGCGATCATCTTTCGCATATTTTTTTGCAAGCCTGCGAAGCTCGGGGCTGCGAACGCCGATGAAGCTGTTTTTGTCAAGAGTCGGCACGAGCGAGGCGTTGAAATCACGGTATTTTTCGTCTTGGAGCGCAAAAAGCTCGGTTTCTATCTCTTTTATGATATCGCTCATAAATTTCTCCTATGTTTTTGGTATAAAAATAGCATTGCTGTCAAAACTATGCTTTGAAAAGGCTTTTGCCTTATAATAAGTTACCTATTTAATGAAAGGTGGACATAACCAATGAAAAAATTTTTCAGCAAAGAAAATCTCGGCGGAAAAGGCTTTATATCCGCTTTGTGCGTTTGTATCCTTGCGGCAGGCGGTATAGGACTTTATTCCTACCGAAAGGCGGCAGACAAGCTCAATGAGGAGCTTATCGATATGAACAAGCCGAGCGTTACCGAAAAGTCAGACGGTGCGAAGCAGGCAAACGCCGAGCAGGAACAGGTCAAAAAGACCGAGAAAACTCCCGAGGAAACAACTGCGACCGAGCAACCTGCCGAGACCGAGCAGACGCAGAAAAGCAGTGCATACAATGTTTTCGTCCGTCCCGTGAACGGCGAGATCGTCTGCGAATTTTCGGGCGGTGAGCTTGTCAAGTCGAAAACGCTCAATGTATGGAAAACTCATGACGGCGTTGACATCGCAGGCAAAATGGGCGAAAAGGTCAAGAGCATGACCTCGGGCACGGTAACGCAGGTCTACAACGACCCTATGCTCGGTGCGACCGTTGAGATCGACCACGGCAGCGGACTTATCGGCTTTTACTCCAATCTTTCGGAGGATATCGCCGTGACCTCGGGTCAGACCGTTTCCGCAGGAACTGTTATCGGCAGCATCGGTGACACCGCCGAGGGCGAAATTGACGATGAAACACATCTTCATTTCGCACTCAAAAAGAACGGCGAGTGGATCGACCCTATTGCTCTTATCTCGGGTGAAGGAAGCTAATGCTACTATAATTAATGCCGTTTGGATCAACGCCAAACGGCAATTTTTTATTCGGGTATTCTCCAGTCGATAGGCTCAATGCCCTTTGAAACAAGGAACTCGTTCGTCCTTGAAAAATGTCTGTTGCCGAAAAATCCGTTGTAAGCGGAAAGCGGACTTGGGTGCGGAGATTCGAGGATAAGGTGTGCAGGATTTGTTATTAGCGACTTTTTCGAGCGTGCATTTCCGCCCCAGAGTATGAAAACCATCGGCTTTTCTCGCTCATTGAGAAGCTGTATAACTCGGTCGGTGAAAATTTCCCAGCCTTTGCCCTTGTGCGAATTCGGCTGTCCCTCACGGACGGTCAGCACCGTGTTCATAAGCAAAACTCCGTTCTGCGCCCACGAGATAAGCTCACCGTGGTGCGGAGGTTCGATGCCGAGGTCACTTTTCAGCTCCTTGAAAATATTCTGGAGCGAGGGCGGCTGAGGTGTGCCTTTCTGCACGGAAAAGCAAAGTCCATGCGCCTGACCCGGCTGGTGGTATGGATCTTGTCCGAGAATTACCGCTTTAACATCGCTGTAAGATGTATATTTCAGCGCATTGAAAATGTTGTACATATTCGGATAAATTTTGTATTGCGAATACTCGCTGATAAGGAACTGCCTGAGTCTGAGGTAGTATTCCTTGTCGAATTCGCCTTTAAGAAGTTCGTCCCATTCGTTTCCTATATTGACCATTTTCATTTCCTCAATTTGTTCTGATCTGTACAAAGGCAGCGTCAAGAAGCGCTATTGTATCGTTCCAGCGTATATCGGATGCAGACGCACCGAAGACTATGCACACAACATCGTGGTCAAAACGCCTTGCGGTCGCAACAACACAGTAGCCTGCTTCATCGGTCATACCCGTTTTCATTCCGTTCGCATACATATAATAGCAATCGCTGTAATCGTGGATAAGCTTATTGGAATTTTCCCACGAAGCGCCCTCGCCCGAAAGAAACGTCACATACTCGCTCGGCGTTGAAGCCGATTCGAGGAGCAGAGGGAACTGCTGTGCATAGAGTGTTACACGGAGCATATCCTTGACGGTGGTGTAGTGGTCGGCATCATGGAAACCATCGGGCGCAGAAAAATGAGTGTTTTCACAGCCGATGTTTTTCAGCGTTTTGTTCATTTCGTCCATAAAAAGCTTCAAAGCACCGTCAGCGGAGAGGTTTTCGTCCTCGCCGAGTACACGTCCGATATTTGCCGCTGCGCAGTATGAAGCGTCATTGCCCGAGGGGAGCATCATTCCGTCAACGATCATTTTCAGATCAAGCTCGTTTCCGACACTGAGCATCGCAAGGCTTGAACCCTCGTTGACCATACTCTGCTCATCACCGACCTTAAAAACCATATCGTCTGCCGCATTTTTAATAGTTACAGCAGAGGTGAGAATTTTCGTTGTGCTCGCAGGATAGCATTTTTCGTCCGCATTTTTCGCATAAAGCACCTTGTTTGCGGTCGAATCGTAGACGATAGCGTACTCCGAACGAATGACCATATCTATGGGGAGAGTTTCGGGGATATCTATCTTTATTTTGCGTATATTTTCGGCAAGAGGGTCTTCGGGTTCGGCGGCTTCGGTGATATTCTGCACCTCAATGACCTCGCCGTTTTCGTCAATGACGGTCTGTGTGCTGCTCCCGTCCTGCGTTTCAAGGCAGACATAACCGTCCGTCTGAATTTCGAGCGGAACTTCACTGTTGTTGCCTATCGTTATCATCACGACAACTCCGACAACGAGTGCCGCAACGCCGAGAAATGAACCTATTTTAGCCTGAGCCGCACGCTGCCGCCGCTTCGCTTCGGGTGAAAGCTGCTTTTTGCGTCGCCGAACGGCAGTTTTTTTATTCTTCTTTTTATTTGACATTCTATGTACCTCAATATCGATAAAACGGAAAAACTATACAATTATATTGTACCTTAACACCGCACATTTGTCAAGAATAAATATTGTATCGGGAGAAAATCAAGCAAAATAGAAAAGTTTTGAACAATGCTTCGTATTATTTGCAAAGTGCCAACAGAAATTTGCTGCTTTTAAACGGAAACAGTCTGCCGAATTCGGAATGTAAGCGACTTTACCGCTTCGATTTGGGAATTTTGCAACTTTCGTATAACAAACCTGCATTACTGCCGGTTTGATGCGAATTTACAATTGGTGGATCTTTAACCGGTGTTCGTATTGAGTGAAGTGGATTTTGTAAAATGAAATGCCGCTATCTGCTGTATATCTTTTTGTATTAGCTGAAAATCCACATAAAAACACGGCTGACATATTATATTATTTGTATAATAAGACGAAATTGCTTTTTCTTTTATAAAACCTCTTGACATTTGCCCTGCACAAAAGTCTATACTTAGGGGCAGAAACAAAAGAGCAGATCAAAAAAGAAAATGCAGCAATAAAAATGCAATAATGCATTGATAAACAGATCGCTGCTATCAAAAAATCAATATGAATTTTAGGAGGTATGCAAAAATGCAAAGATCAACCGAAAGAATGCCCGGAATGACAACGTATATGAAGCTGCCTTATACAAAGAACCCTGAAAATCTGGATTTCATTGTGGCAGGCGTTCCGTTCGATACGCTGACAACAGCCAGAGGCGGTACAAGACTTGGCCCTGAGGCTATCAGAGGCGCTTATGGAAACAATGTTTACAATCCCGATCTGAAAATACAGATCTCCGATTATCTTGAAGGTGCCGATTACGGTGATATTCCCGTTTTCAACGGAAATGCCTTTAAGACATTTGATTCTATCACGGAACACGTTGAGGGATTTTTAAGAAAGGGTATGACTCCCGTTATCCTCGGCGGAGATCATTCGATCGCTTTTCCCGAACTGAGAGCATACAGAAATGTTTTCGGAAAGGTCGCTATCGTACACTTTGACTCCCATTCGGATACAAGCTATCACGAGATCGACCCTGAAGCTCCGTCCGACCACGGAACGCCGTTTTTCGATGCTATCAATGATAATTGCATTCTCACCGAACATTCTATTCAGGTCGGAATGAGAGGATACGTCGGAACCAGCCATGTTCACGATTTTGCGAAGAATTCGGGAATGGATATGATACCTGCGACCGAGCTTCACGCTATCGGTATCGACGAGGCTGCCGCACGGATAAGAAAAAGACTTGCGGGTGTTCCCGTTTATGTTACATTTGATATTGATTTCCTTGACCCTGCTTATGCACCGGGTACGGGAACTCCCGAGAGCGGCGGCTTCTCGACAAGGCAGGCGCTCGAACTTATGAGAAAGTCACTCATCGGAATGGATATCAAGGGCTTTGACATTGTTTGTGTCGATCCGCTTTATGATATCAGCGATATCACAGCAATGGCAGGCTCGAGGGTCACATACGAATTTATTTCACTTTTAGCCTGCAAAAAGGCAGGTATCACGTCCTATAAAGGATTCGGAGAATAAAAGAGGGGAGCGATAAAAATGAAACAGACTTTGTTCAATGAAAACTGTCCGTCCTATGCGGGAATTTCCACCTTTCAGAATATCCCGTTCCAGGCCGAGCTTGACGGAATGGATTATGCGGTCGTCGGTATCCCGTATGACTGCTCATCGGTAATGAGAGCAGATGCTCGCTTCGGTCCGAACGATATGCGTTCCGAACCTTCGTTCAAGTCGGGTATCGGCTGGTCGTCCGATCTTCAGATACAGGTCGGAGATGACTTCTGCGGAACTGACCTCGGCGAAGCTCCGATCAAGTTCGGATACCTTGCTCCGTCTTTGAGGATCGCAGAGGAATATACAGCGAAGATAATCAATAAAGGTGCGATCTCTATTGCAGTAGGCGGCGGTCAGATCATCACGCTTGCAGAACTCAGAGCAGTAAAGAAGAAGTACGGCAAGGTCGCTCTTGTTCATTTCGATTCAAACAGAGATGTAAGAAACTTCGGCGCTGAATATGACGATGCAACTGCTGTAAGGAAGGTCATCGAGGAAGAGCTTATCGACCCTGCCCACTCCATTCAGCTTGGAATAAGGGGCGGCTATTACAGCAAGGAAGAATGTGACTATGCAAAGGATCTCGGAATGAAGGTACTGACCGCTTCGCAGATGCACGAAATGACACGAAGCGAGATAATGTCCGCCATTGTCAAAACGGTAGGAGATATGCCATGCTTTATATCTGTCGATATGAGCTTTGTCGATCCTGCTTTTGCTCCCGGCGTAACAACTCCCGTAAGCGGCGGCTTCGCTTCGGTCGATATCCGTCAGATCATCAGATACATCGGCGTTGAGCTTGATGTAAAGGCAATGGACGTTGTTGATTTCACGCCGTCCTACGACCCGGGACATATCACAGCCCAGCTCGTTGAAAGCATTATGCGTGACAGCGTTGCGGCTTTTGCAAAAAGAAAAGCCAATAAGAACGGAGGTAAGAACAATGCTTGATAATTTCCAGCCTGAATTCACGGGACTCTATACATTCCTCGGATTTGAATATACAAAGGATATCAAAGATGCAGATGCGGTCTTTTACGGAATGCCGTTCGACCTCGGCGTAACTAACCGCCCCGGCTGTAAGTTCGGCCCCAACGCCATCAGAAAGTTTTCTTCCTGCAAGAATTATCATGAGGAGCTTGATTTCAACATTCTCGATAATTTCAAAGCGGTCGATTACGGCAACTTCGATATGCCTATTTCCTATATCGAAAAAAGCATGGAAAAGGTCATCACCGAGCTTTCGGGAATACTTGAAAATACCGATGCGGTAACTATCGGTGTCGGCGGAGATCACACGTTGGCTTTCCCCGAGCTTTCCGCATTGAAGAAGAAATACGGCAAGGTCGCTATCGTGCATTTCGATTCGCATACAGATACATGGGCAGGCGAGTATTTCTCTGGACAGACCGCTATCCACCACGGCACTCCGTTCCGTCTTGCTCTTGAGCAGGAATGTATCGACGGCGCTCATTCCATTCAGGTCGGTATGAGAGGCGGACTTAATTCCGTTCACGATCATGATTATGCTTTCTCCAACGGATTTGAGATCATTCCCGCAAACGAGCTTGCGGATATCGGCATGGAAGCTGCCGCTGACCGTATCCGTGCAAAGGTCGGAGATGCACCCGTTTTCGTAACATTCGATATTGATTTCCTTGACCCTGCTTTTGCTCCCGGTACAGGTACTCCTGTTATCGGCGGCTTCACAACAGCCGAAGCCTTGAAGCTGCTCCGACTTTCGCTTACGGGACTTAACATTGTGGGAATGGATCTTGTGGAGGTCGCTCCCGAGTATGACCCTGCCGAGATCACCTGCGTGGCAGCAAGAGATATCCTCCGTGAATTTACAGCGATACTTTCTTACAATAAGAATATCCTTAAAGTTAAGAAGTCGGGAAAGTAAACTGTTTTTACTTAAAATGCACCCTGCAGCTTGACTGCGGTTTGCAGATATACTCCTTTTTCACTTTCTGAAACATCTCCCTATGTTTCGTGCCTGCTTCTGTAATGTGAAGCAGGCATCTTTTATTAGATGAAAGGTCGGTTCTGATATGGATAAAGATATAATTGAGTTTGCGGCTCTTGCACGTTCGGGAAAAGAGTACAATGATGCTTGCGAAGCTGCCAATAAAGCAAGACACCGCTGCCGTCAGCTTACGAGAGCGCTTGCGGCAGCGGGTGAGTATGAAGATGATATAAAAAATGCGATATTTGACGAATTATTCGGAAGCTACGGCAAAAATCTGATAATCGAGCCGGGATTTCAGTGTGATGTCGGTTCAAACATCTTCATCGGAGATAATGTGCTGCTGAATTTTGACTGCATTATCCTTGATTATGCCGAAGTGCATATCGGTAACAATGTTTTGTGCGGTCCGAGGACGGGACTTTACACTGTGAATCATTCCCTTGATCCCGAAAAGCGCAGGAACGGTGCTTGCACTGCGAAGCCTATCGTTCTCGAAGATAATGTATGGCTCGGCGGCGATGTGAAGATAACGGGCGGCGTTACGATCGGCAAAAATTCCGTCATAGGCGCAGGGAGCGTTGTAACGGCGGATATTCCTCCGAATGTTATCGCCGCAGGCGTTCCGTGCAAGGTCATAAGAAAAGTCGAAGAAAAATGATAAGTATTGGAAGTGCAGATAATACTAAACACCAATAAAACTATAGACAAAAAATCGGCGCAAAAACCATATATCAGAATTTTTGCTTGATTTTTTGTATAGTTTTTGATTGGTGTTTAGTATAAGATCGTCTGGTCGGGTCAGCACTTCTTTTTTACCCGAAGCTGCATTTCTATCGAGAACTCCTTTTCCTTGTCGGTTATGGTGAGGTCGATGGGGAAGTAGCAGATAACGTAATTATCCGCAGGGACAAGCTCGTTTTCCTCCATATATTCGGTTATCTTGGCGAAGCATTTTCTGTAGCTTTCTTTTTCAAGACCGTCCGAGGAGAATATGGTAACATAATCTCCTGCAGGGAAGCTTCGGCTGTATTCCTCGGGGGCGCTGTCGGGAGCGGCAAAAATAAATGGTATGTATTCGTTTCCGAGTTTATTGCTGTGCGAAAGGGGAAGAAAATGTCCCATTCTGTTGGTCGCAAGGATAGGACTGAGGTCGGAGAGCTTTTTTTCAAGAAGGGTATAGCTCATTCCGAGAGCCTCGCTGTTGTCAACGATAGTTTTGTTGGTGATGCAGTATCGTTCGGGGAGAGAAACGATGTGCGGTGTCATTTCTTCCCGAGGTTTTTGTATTTCGTGGAGATAGTCGAGCTTCTGACGGAGGACCCTTTCAAGCTCGTTGAGTTCTTTTAGCTTGGAAAGGACTTCGGTGTGCTTGTGGTCGAGCATTTCTATTGATTTTGCGACGTTCCTTTCCTTAAAATATTCGGAGATAGCGTCTATCGAAAATCCGAGCTGGCGAAGCTCCTTTATCGTTCCGAGCTGTTCGTACTGCAATATAGAATAGTATCTGTAGCCTGTCTGTTCATCGATATGCACCGGTTTCAAAAGTCCCGTGCGGTCATAATGCCGCAGTGTTTCGGAAGTTACTCCGCGGAGCCCGGCAAATTCCGATATAGTTAAAAATCCGTTTTTGTTATCCATTATAATCACTCCAAGTGCTGTTTCGGGCAAAGATATCCCTTGCCCGATTTTTTATATTTTCTATTATAAATACAGTGTGCGGCTGTGTCAATAAGAGTGAGCGAAGTTTTACATTTTTGCATAATTGGTGTAACAAAAATTGCATATTTGCAATTTTGACGTGTGTTGAAAAATGTCACAATACTAACCTTAAAAGTGAAATGATTTTATTGTGAATTCAACAAAATTTATAAAAATGCGAAAAAACACTTGACTTTTGCGTTGGACAAAGGTTTATTCTATTGTCAGAGAGATAAATCACAATATGATTATTAAAAAAGATGATTTTACAAGTTTTAACTACAAAACTTGCAAAACGTTTGATAATAAAGGAGAGATGGATCATGAGTGAACTTAGATCTTCCGATTTCCAGGATATGATAATCCTTGCAGGTCTGAACAAAAAATTTGGTGACTTTACTGCGGTAAATGACCTCAATGTAAATGTAAAAAAAGGAGATTTCCTTACGCTCCTCGGTCCGTCGGGCTGCGGAAAGACAACAACACTGCGAATGATCGCAGGCTTTGAAGACCCGACAAGCGGAAGCATACTTATTTCGGGCAAGCACGTTGAACATCTTCCTCCGAACAGAAGACCCGTTAATACGGTATTCCAGAATTACGCACTTTTTCCTCATCTTAATATCCGTCAGAACATCGGCTTCGGCTTAAAGCTGAAAAAGATGAAGCAGAGCGAGATAAACGAAAAGGTCGAAGAAGTAATTCACATGGTAAGGCTGGAAGAACACGCCGATAAATCTCCGCTCCAGCTTTCGGGCGGTCAGAAGCAGAGAGTTGCTATCGCAAGAGCGATCGTCAATAACCCGAAGGTGCTTTTGCTTGACGAACCGCTCGGTGCGCTCGACCTCAAACTCCGAAAGGAGATGCAGCTTGAACTGAAGGCGCTCCAGAAAAGGCTTGGAATGACATTCGTGTATGTTACCCACGATCAGGAAGAGGCGCTCACGATGTCCGACCGCATCATTATTATGAACAAGGGAAACCTTGAACAGATCGGAACGGCAAGAGAGATATATGAAAGTCCGCACACTAACTTCGTTGCAAAGTTCATCGGCGAAACGAACCTCTTTGAAGATGCGGTCGTAACAAGAAAGAGCGGAAGCTCCTATACTCTTGAATGGAAAGGCATCACAATGGCGGTCGAGAGCGATATGGATTTCGATATCGGCGAAAAAGCAGGCATTTCCGTAAGAAATGAGAATATGACCGTCAGCACTGAGCCTAAAGCCGACCGCAATTCTATCCCGGTAAGATACAGCCAGACAGTATATGTCGGAAATCTTACCAAGCATATCACGCTTCTTTCGGACGGCTCGCCGATCAATGCGGTCTATTTTTCCGAAAAAGCGGAAAATTATGCCGAGGGTTCTGAAGTATATGTGAACTGGAAGCCTGAAAACGGTGTTCTCATCAAGGTTTCCAAATAATACTTCGTACAAGAACCTTCGCAGGAAAGGATGATAGATATGACAACTCCCGAAAAGGAAAATGAGCTTTTGAGCTATTCTCCCGAAGAAAGGCGAAAGCTGCTCAAACGACGGGATATGACGGGCAGGGGCGGAACGATAGGTCCGATGATCCTGTGGAATATGGCATTCTTTATGTTTCCGCTGATATATATTCTGTTTATCAGCTTTTGCCAGAGAAATGCCTTCGGTCAGATAAAATACGACCTGACTTTTGACAATTATAGGACATTTTTTACGGGAACATATATGCAGGTAATGCTCAAATCCATTAAAATGGCATTTGAGGTGACGATCATCGTTATTCTTATAGCTTATCCGTATGCATATTTCGTATCAAAGCTTCGCAGAAAAACGCAATCGCTGCTTATGCTGCTGATAATGATCCCGTCATGGACGAACTCGCTGCTAAGAGTTTATGCGCTGATGAATATTATGTCAACATCGGGACTTATCAATAATATGCTTATCAGACTCGGCATAATTTCAGAGCCAATACAGATGCTCTATACCGATTTTGCGGTATATCTCGGAATGATCTTCACAACGCTCCCGTTTATGATACTTCCGCTGTATTCCAATCTGCAGAAAATGGACAGATCGGTGCTTGAAGCAGGCAGAGATCTTGGCTGCTCCTCGTTCCAGCTTTTCTGGAGGGTCATCTTCCCGATAAGTCTTCCCGGACTTGCAGGCGGCATCGCACTTGTTTTCATACCGGCAATGGCAAACTTCTTCATCGCAGACCTTATGGGCGGCGGCAAGAGCATAAATATAGGCAATGTTATCCAGAATCAGTTTTCGACCTCGAACAACTGGCCTTTGGGTTCGGCGATATCGGTAATTCTGATGATAGTTTCGGCTGTTCTGGTTTCCGAAGCAAATCGGCTTGCGGAATCGGGCGGACACGCAGCAAAGTCAAAGAAGTAATACATAAAAGGAAGTGGAAATTATGCGGAAAGAGAAAAAAGGCATTTTCGCTTCGGTGTATATCGTTGGACTGCTCGCATTCCTTTATATACCGATACTTATAATGATAGCGTATTCCTTTAACAGCTCGGAAATAAGCTCTATCTGGGGCGGATTTTCAACGGAATGGTATAAGGTGCTCTTTTCAAGGCACGATGTGCGCAATGCACTGCTCAATACCCTTGAGGTATCCGTTCCTGCGACTGTGATATCGATCGTCCTTGCAACAGTCGGCGTTATAGGCTTTTACAAGTACGATTTCAAGGGCAAAAAGATAATCGATTCGATCTTGTATCTGCCTGCGGTAGTTCCGCCGCTGCTTCTCGGCATTGCACTTTTGTCACTTTACAATATCCTTGGGATAAAGCTTGGAACAATGACGATAATCATTGCCCATATCACGTTCTGTACGCCGTTTGCGTTCACAACTATCAAAGGTGCGATGGACGGCTTTGACCGTTCGCTTGAAGAAGCGGCAAGAGATCTTGGCTGCGGCGAATTTGAAACGATACTCAAAGTCATCGTTCCGAATATAATGCCCGGAATAATCTCTGCGGCGCTGATAACCTTTACCATATCCCTCGATGATGTGCTTACGAGCTTCTTCGTTGCCGGAGCAGGTAAAAACACACTTTCAATGTTCATTTATTCATGCCTGAAAAAGGGCGTAAAGCCTGATATCAATGCCCTTTCAACAATACTTATCGTTGTTTCCGTTGCCTTGGGAGTAGCTTCCCAGCTGATAGGACGGAAAGAAGAACGGGATCAGTAACACCAATAAAGCCCTGCGGCTTTTATGTAAAAAATAACAAGGAGGAAATTATTATGAAAAAGAAGAACAGGATCTATGCAGCAGCTATCGCAGCCCTTATGTGTACGGGTATCCTTACAGCCTGCGGCAATGAAAGCACAGGCGGTTCATCAGACGGCACTGAAAAGCCAAAGGCAGAGTCGGTGAATATCCTTGCCTGGTCGGGAAACGGCACAGACGAGCAGATCAATATCATCAAGGAACAGACGGGCATCACAGCAAACTTCACAAACTTTACAATGCTTGAAGAAATGCTTGCAAAGCTTCTCAGCGGCGGCATCAATTATGATGTTGTAATATCGGGAGATTATATGATCAATACAATGGCATCGCAGGGTATGCTGACAGAGCTTGACCATGATATCCTTGCGGATCAGTTCGCAAATACCGATCCTGCTTTTCTCGACAAGGCTTACGATCCGGGAAACAAATATTGTATCCCATCATCGGGCGGTCAGGTCGGAATCATGGTAAACAGAGATAAGGTAACGCAGGAGATCACAAGCTATGCCGATCTCTGGGATCCTGAATTTGCGGGTCAGATCGTTATCCTCGATGACCAGCGTATCCTTATGGGTATCGGCAACGTGCTTACCGGCGGCGATTTCAACTCCACCGATGAAGCACAGCTCGAAAAGTCCGAGGCAAAGCTTGAAGAGCTTCTTCCGAACATCAAGACGTTCCTCAGCTTTACACAGTATACTCCGATGCTCAACGGCGAATGTTCCATTGCTGTAGGCTGGTCTCATGAAGCGTTCCAGATGTCAAAGCAGCTTGAAAACTGGGAATACATCTATCCTTCCGAGGGTATGCATATGTACAATGACTGCTATGTTATCCCGACATCCTGCTCCGATATTGATGCGGCTTATGCTGTTATCAAGTGTATGCTCAGTGATGAGTATTATGCAGCAAGCCACGCAGATAACCCGGGCACAAGAAATGCTTCGATCTCGTTCCGTGAAACACTGGACGATTATGAAAAGAATTCAAGTATCATCTTTCCTCCTGCAGAACAGGAAGAAAAGGGACTCTTCCTTGAAAACCTCGGCGAAGAAATGACAAAGTATGATACTCTTTGGACAGAATTCAAGCAGAAGGCATCTATGCAGTAAAAAACGAAAGTTTACGGAACGGACGGGTCAAGCTTTGTCCGTTCCGATAATCTGAAGGGAAGGAGTGTTTCCGATGGAATGTACGTTAAAAAATGAGAGCTGCGACCGCCGCACATTTCGGCGCAGGATACTGAAAACGTCGCTGCCGCTCATCTGTCAGCTTGTCCTTACGAACTGCATCACATTTATCGATCAGCTTATGATAGGTCATCTCGGACTTGAAGCGATAGCGGCGGTCACAGCCTGCACGAAGATATTTCTTATCTATCAGCTTTTCTGCTATGGCATATCGAGCTCGGGTGCGATCTTTATGACGCAGTATTACGGCAAGGACGATTATTCGGGAATAAGAAAGATACTTGGCATTATGCTGAGGATAGGTCTTGCCGTGGCAGTAACGGTTTCAGCGGTGATAATCCTTTACCCCCGTGCGCTGCTTTCGCTGTTCACAAAGGACGAAGCGGTAATGGAGCTTGCGGTCCAATATATGAAATGGGCTGCACCAATACCTGTTTTCGCATCAATAGCTTCCTGCTTCGGATTCGTTATGAGAAGTATGAACAAGGTAATGGTCGTAACTGCGTCAACGATAGTGTCCGTTATAGTTGCGGTCGCAGCGAACTATGTTCTTATTTTCGGACATTTCGGCTGTCCCGCACTCGGAATAGTCGGAGCGGCGATAGGAACTGTGCTGACACGTCTTTTTGAGGGCGGTGTGATCATCATCTATCTTATCGTTTCCAAAAACCCCGTTCTGAAAAATATCGGCGAGCTTATGCATTCCGATAAGGAAATGTTTGCACGGTATGTAAAAAAGGCTGTGCCGATAACCTGCAACGAGGTACTCTGGAGTCTTGGCGGTGCGATGTTCTTCATCATCTACGGCAGGCTCGGAACTACTCAGCAGGGCGCAATGAGCATTATGGACACCGTTCAGTCATTGGCTCAGACGGTGAATATCGGCTTCGGAAGTTCGGCAGCGATAATCGTCGGTGCGGCAATAGGCAGGAACGACACCAACGCTGTAAAACGCTACTGTACAGAGTATATGTTCATAGCCAAATTCTTCGGACTTGGCTCTGCGGCGGCTGTGCTTGCACTCATTGTTCCCATACAGAAGATCTACGGCATTTACGGAACTCAGGCAGGCGGCATCGTTACAAAATGCATGATAATACTTGCGGTTTATCTTATAATTTACAGCACGAACATACTCTTTATGGAGGGAATATTCCGCTGCGGTGGCGATGCGAAATACATAATATCCATGGATATGGGAAGCGTATGGTATATCGGTCTTGTATTTGCCGCTGCGATGTACTTTTTGGGTATGCCTTGCTATGTCATTTTCGGTGCTTATATAGCCATTGAATGTTATAAGCTGCCGATAAATCTGCATCACTACCGTTCGGGAAAATGGATGCAGAACCTTACGAACGGATCATCTTCCGAAGCGGATAGCAGTGAGGAAACAATATCACTATAACAAAAGCTGCATAACGCAGAAAGCATTATGCACTGAAAGGCGGGACATATATGTATAATCCATTGGATACAGCGTGGATACTGATAGGAAGTGCGCTGATATTCTTTATGCAGGCAGGCTTCTGTATGCTTGAAACGGGTTTTACAAGAGCAAAGAATGCAGGAAATATTGCTCTTAAAAATCTCAGCGACGCAGCAATAGGCAGTGTTGCGTTTCTTATCTTAGGCTTTGGCTTTATGTTTGGGAACGGAAACGGCTTTATCGGCGGCATCGACTTTTTTGCAAGGAATTCGGGCGGCGCTGAGGGAGTTCCCCATGCAGCGTTTGTTATCTTCGAGATAGTTTTCTGCGCAACATCGGCAACGATAGTCAGCGGCGCTATGGCAGGAAGAACACGTTTTTCGGCTTACTGCGTATTCAGCCTTATAATGAGCCTTTTCATCTATCCTATAAGCGGTCACTGGATATGGGGCGGCGGCTGGCTCTCACAGCTCGGTTTCCATGATCTTGCAGGCGGCACAGCCGTTCATATCGTCGGCGGCACGGCAGCATTTGTCGGAGCAAAAATGGTCGGCGCAAGAGCAGGCAAATACAACTCCGACGGAAGCTCAAACGGTTTGTACGGTCAAAGCCTGACATTTTCCGTATTGGGCGCAATGATACTCTGGTTCTCATGGTTCGGCTTTAACGGCACTTCGACGCTTTCTCTGTCTTCCGATGAAAAGCTCGCCGAAGCTGCAAATATATTCCTCAATACAAATACCTGCGCAGCCGCAGCTGCCGTAACTGTCCTCATTATCAGCAGGATACGTTATGGCAAGACCGATATTTCCATGACTATCAACGGAACGGTCGGCGGACTTGTGGCTTCTACTGCGGGTGCAGACTGTATGAGTACGTCCGGCGCACTCATTACGGGTATTCTGGCAGGTGCGCTCGTTATCGCTTCGATCGAATTTATCGATCATGTTCTCAAGACCGATGACCCTGTCGGCGCAGTTTCCGTTCACGGTTCCTGCGGATTGCTCGGAACACTTATGGTAGGTTTGTTCCACAGAGAAAACGGACTTTTCTGCGGCGGCGGATTTTCACAGCTCGGTATCCAGTTCACGGGCGCAGTAACGGTTGCTGTCTGGGCAGCAGTCATCTCCTTTGCGGCATTCTGGATAATAAAGCATACGATCAGACTCAGAGTTGACAGGGACGCTGAGATTGCAGGTCTTGACAGGAGCGAACACGGTATCGTCAACGGCGGCAGCCTTTCCTCCGTATACGAATTTACGGGCATCGATACCGATGAAAAGGACGTTCTTGAAAAGATAGACAGAAATAAATACACTTCCGACAGAAAGATGAGAAACGTAGTTATCATAACCCGTGAAAACAAGCTCGATGAGCTCAAAAATGCGCTCAATCAGATAGGTATTTCGGGCTTCACGGTAAGCCCCGTTCTCGGCTGCGGAATACAAAGAGGACACGCCGCTGAATTTTTCAGAGGAAGCGAAGCGAATGTATCATTTATTCCTAAAATAAGGGTCGAAGTGGTCATATCAGAAGTACCGCTCCGCCTTGTCCTCGATACCGCCCGTGAAGTTCTCAATACAGGCAATATCGGCGACGGAAAGATATTTGTATACAGCGTAGACGATGTTCTCAGAGTGCGTACAAACGAGGAAGGCCCCGATGCACTTTGATATGCCGGCTTTATTGGGCATTGTTGACAGCTGCGCAATGGAAGTATAAAATACAAAGCTTTCTCCCGACTTGGAACTTGATCGTTTCAAGTCGGGAGATTTTGTGTACAAAACATCAATATAATACAGGAAGAAATCTGCACAAAAGTCGGGCGCTCAAATTTGTTTGACATTTGTACATTCTTAGTTAAAAAATAAGCAAAAGATAAATATAAAATAATCATTGACAATACTGCAGATAAATGATAATATAATATCTATATGAATATTTGTCGAAATATAGGTGCAAAAGCAGTGCTTTTTATACTAATACTAAACACCAATAAAATACAGGAAAAAATCTGCGCTGAAATCACATATATCCAAGATTGTCAGCTTGATTTTTTCCAAATTTTAAATGGTGTTTAGTATTAAGCCTGTATAGCCTAACAAGGAATCAGGTGCGAATCCTGAGCAAGGCCGTTGCCGTATTTTGTCAGCTATGTCTGTTCTTTTGGCATAGCTTAAGCATACATGACGTAAAGTCGGTCACTGAGGGTATTTTTCCCTTGGGAAGGCGTATGTGAGCCGTTTTCGGCGGACAATAAGTCGGAATACTTGCCTGTATTTTTCCCGTGTCAGGGTGTTGTTTATAGTCTGCGGAACTCCGGAACGTAAACGATGATATGCGAAAAAAATCAGGCCGTATAAACGGTCTTATTTGTGTTGCCTTTTTGATTTTTATAAAATTTCAAAGGGCTTTTTCGGCGTATCATAAAAAACGTAAAAGAATAAAGCGATCGGACATTATCCCTGCTGCGGCTTGGATATTGTCCGATTTTTGTTTTTGGGGGAATTTTATGAAACTGAAGAAAACAGCATTTCTTATAGCTTTGCTTATGCTTGTAATAACGCTTGCGGTCGGCTGCGGAAAAAACACGCCGCAGAAAAACGCAGGCTATACCTTTACGGACGACCTCGGTTATGAGGTCACGGTCGATGAACCTCGGAAAGCCGCATTCTGCAGCGGAAGTCTTGCGGAGATATGGCTGCTTTCGGGCGGTGA
>URTF01000034.1 GCA_900550695.1 uncultured Ruminococcus sp. | reverse complement strand
ATTCTTTATGTTCGGAACAACTATCCTCGGCAAATAAACGTGAGGAGCAAAGCGATGAGCGTTTAGCACCGACGGGATATGAATGGTGGTTCTTCTTTTAGAGGTTAATACTAAACACCAATAAAACTATAGACAAAATCGGCGCAGCTGCGAAAGTTTCATCATTCCCCGTCCGTCTGTTCGGGTTCGTCAAGCGCCTTTACCGCCGCCGCAACAAAATCCGCAGCCTTATAGACTTCCGATGTCGGACGCTCCAAAAGCTGCTCCGTTTCCTTGTCAAGGCGAATGATCCTGCCGTTTTTCACCGCCGAAAGCTCCTCGGGAAGTCGGGACTTTTTCATTCCCGACGGGATGATGATATACTCGGGGTCAAGCTCCAAAAGCCGCTCTTTCGTCAGTGAGATGCCCTCTTCCCCCGCAGCGGCATTTTTTCCGAGGTGGGAGAAAAAGTCACCGCCGAAGCTGCTGTCCGATGCGAACGCAAGCTTCGAGGACATTATATAAACGTAATTTTCAAGCACTCCGTCATAGTTTGCAAACGATCTTTCAAGCTTTTCAAAGCAGGACGAGACCGCCGTGTCTTCGTTTTCATCATTGCCGCAGAAAACACGGTAAATGTCGTGGTAAAGGTCATAAAGCCCGTCCACCGATGACGGCGCAGGGATTATAAGTACCCTTGTGCCTGCGCTTTCGATAGAGGTGATATCTTTTTTCGCAATAGGACTGTGCGATATCAGCAGTGTCGGTGCAGCCTTTATTATCGCATCAACGTCAGGGTTCGCCGATGAACCGAGGTCGGCGAGCGATGATGACATTCCTTCAAAGCTGCAATAGCTGCTCACGCCGACAAGCTTGTCCGAGAAGCCAAGCTCTGCGATCATATCCGTTATCGCAGGCGAAAGCGAACCGACCGTTTCGGGTGCAGCGTTGAAAACGAGAGAACCTATCGTCACGGGGTAAGGCTGGACTTCTTCGACCGTGACCTCCGTTACTTCGGGGACAGCCTCCTCGACCTGTGTGCAGCCTGCGAACGCAGTCATTGTGAAAACCGCCGCAAGCAGCATCGTGAAAAATTTAACCTTCAAAGCTTTCCTCCGTTCCGTTACCGTCTGTGTCCGAACTGTCCGTGTCAGCCTTTCCAAGGATAAAATCCGAGATATAGTCGGCGGCTGCGACCATCTGCTGACCATTGCTTATCGCTGCTGTTCCGTCACCGGACTGTTCGCCGTAAAAGCCGAAGCCTGCGTGGTTTCCGCCCTCTATGACCTGCTCGGTGAAGTCGGACGGGAGCTTTGATTTTGCCCTTTCATAGCTTTTCATATCAAGGATGCCGTCATTTGAACCGTATATCGACAGAACACGCATATCGGTATTGCTGAGGTCTTTTGACGGAAACGCCGCAAGCAGGACAACGCCCTCAATGCCGCTGTTTTCCGCTGCAAAGTCCGCAGCCATTGCTCCGCCGAGCGAGTGACCGCCAATATACCAGTGTTCAATGTTGGGGTAGATATTGTTCATTCCGAACGCCGCATTTTTGTCAAATATCGCAAGATTGAACGGCATTTTTACAAGCAGGCAGAGAACTCCCTCCCCTGCGAGCCACTCCATAAGCGGCTCATAAGCCGTGTATTCGACCTTTGCGCCCGGATAAAAAATAAGACCGTAATTTGTTTCTCCGACAGGCTCATAGGCTTTCAGATCATCGCCGTATTCGACAACGTAACAGTAACCCGAGCTCGCAGCCTTTGCTGCCTCACTGTCAACGGGATAATAATCGAAGAGATATGTCATTACTCCTGCTGCGATCGCAATGACCGCAGCAATGACGGAGCTGATGATTATGAGTTTTTTCTGCTTGCCGCTCATTTCGTGTACACCTTTAAAATTTCGCCGAAATACTGACGGTGAACGGGGTCTTTCGAGTACCACTTTGTCTTGTCCTCATCGGAAATTTTATCAAAGTCGAAATCAGCCGAATATACCTTTTTGCAGACGAAAACAAGCTCCGCTTCCCCGAAAGCTGTCGTTCCGTCAAGGAAAACGGGTGTAAGTCCTGCTTCTTTAGCCTTGTCGCAGTCACGTCCCGAATGTGCGCCGCAGAATTTCAGCGCATCCTTGCGTTCGGCAGGGAGAAAGCTTACTGTGAAAAGGTCATTTTTCTCCATAAATCCAAAGGTATGGCGGTTGTGGCGGACAACGGCTTCAAAGATGTTCTTTCCCCACATTTCGCCCACAAAGCCCCAGCTTGCGGTCATAGTGTTGAAAGCCTTTTCATCGCCGCTCGTGATAAGAAACCATTCCTTTGAAATTTTATCCCAAGGGTTGAATTTAAGCTCGGAAATGTTTATTTCTTTAAGTTCGGACATAGCAAAAAACCTCCATTTTGTAATATTTTATTTTATGCGGTAAAAATCGGATTGGTTATATTATCTTTCCGCCGCCGACAACGGTGTCGCCGTCATAAATGACGAGAGCCTGACCCTTTGCCGCCGCTCTTACGGGCGTATCAAACTTAACACGGAGCCTGCTGTCGCCTACTGCGGTCAGAGTTCCGCTGACAGCCTGCATATTGTAGCGGATTTTCGCCGTGATACGCATTTCGCCCTTTATTTCGGGAACGGAAATGAGGTTAATATCGTCAGCCTCGACAACATCGCTCATAAGGTCGGAACTTTCGCCGAGCGTTACGGTATTGAGAACGGGGTCTTTTCCGCAGACAAAAACGGGTTTTCCGAAAGCTGCGCCAAGACCCTTCCGCTGACCTATCGTGTAATGGATATAACCCGAGTGAGTTCCCATTTTTACGCCGTCCGTGCCGATAAAATCGCCCTGCGGAAAGGTCTTTCCCGTGTGCTGTTCGATGAACGAAGCATAATCTCCATCGGGGACGAAGCAGATATCCTGACTGTCGGGCTTGCGTGCATTGACAAGACCGTTCGCCTCGGCAAGCGCACGTATCTCAGGCTTATCCATATTCCAGAGCGGAAAAAGCGTGCGTGCGAGCTGCTCCTGCGTCATATTGTAGAGAACGTAGGTCTGATCCTTGCGTTCGTCTGCTGCCTTTTTGAGCAGGTATCGTCCGCTCGCTTCGTCATAGACCGAACGGGCATAATGTCCCGTTGCGATGCCGTCATAGCCAAGCTCACGAGCCCTTGCAAGCATTTTGTCGAATTTTATATAGCGGTTGCAGTTTATGCAGGGGTTCGGCGTTTCGCCGTTGATATAGCTTTCGGCGAAAGCGTCCATTACCTTTTCACGGAACAGGTCCTTGAAGTTGAAAACATAATGCTCGATGCCAAGCTTTCGGCATACGCTCTTTGCGTCCATAACGTCGGTCACGGAGCAGCAGGTGCGAACGTCGGGGGCTTCATCTGTTTCGCCATCAAAAAGCTTCAGCGTACAGCCGTCAACCTCATAGCCTTTCTGTTTAAGTATAAGCGCCGCAGCAGAGCTGTCAACGCCGCCGCTCATTCCTACAAGAATTTTTTTAAGTTCCATTTATAACAATTCCTTAAAGCTTTTTATAGTCATATCCGCTTCTTTTTTCAGCTCGTCAAATTCATCGGGGAAACGCTGTTCAAAAATGCCGACCGTCTTAAATCCGCCGAGCTTCGCCGAGTGGAGAGCGTGGGAAGAATCCTCGAAAACGACCGTGTGTGCGATATCGGCACCGAGCATCTTTGCGGCTTCGAGAAATATCTTCGGGGTCTCCTTTCCCTCGCCTACCTCGTCCGAGGTGAGAACGAACTGCATTTTATCGAGTATTCCCGTGTTTCGGAGCGAACTCTGCGCAAGACCCTTTTCGTTCGAGGTCGCAACGCACATTTTTACGCCGTTTTCGGCAAGCTTACCGATGAATTCCGCTGCGCCCTCTTTGAGCTTCGCTTCGTGAAGATAGCCATGCTCGACAAGCTGCATAATGCGCTCGCCGATAGCTTCGGGTGACATCACAAGCGAGTAATGCTCCTTTAAAAAGTCACACGCCGAATGGAAGTGGAGCTTTTTCAGCTGTGCGGAAACGCTGCTGTCATACTCAAAGCCCTGTTCGGTGATGAATTGGATATCCGACTGCACCCATATATCAAGGCTGTCGAGGATAGTTCCGTCCATATCGAAAATGACAGCGGAGATTTCGCCGAGGTCTTTTATCATCATATCAGTTTCACCTGTAAAGCCTGTCGATCATTCTTGCGGCATAAACGCCCGAAGCCGAAGCCTGCGAAAGTGAATGTGTAACGCCCGAGCCGTCACCGAGGACATACATTCCCTTTGATTCGGTTTCAAGGTTGTCATCGACCGTTACAACGGAGTTGTAGAATTTAACTTCAACGCCGTAGAGGAGAGTGTCGTCATTGGCAGTGCCGGGGGCGATTTTGTCGAGCGCATAGATCATTTCAATGATATCGTCAAGCTGGCGCTTCGGGATAACAAGGCTGAGATCGCCCGGAGTTGCATTGAGCGTTGGATTGAAGAACATCTGACTGAAACGGTGTTCGTTGGTCCTTCTTCCTGCGATAAGGTCGCCGAAGCGCTGAACAAGGATACCTCCGCCAAGCATATTGGAAAGCCTTGCGATGGATTCGCCGTAGGCATTGCTGTCCTTGAAAGGCTCGGAGAAGTTGTTCGATACGAGCAGAGCGAAGTTCGTGTTTTCGGTGTGAAGCTCGGGGTTCGAGTAGCTGTGTCCGTTTACGGTAACTATGCCGTTCGTGTTTTCGGCAACGACTTCACCGTAAGGATTCATGCAGAAGGTTCTTACAAGGTCGCCGTATTTCTTCGTGCGGTAAACTATCTTGCTCTCGTAGACCTGCTTTGTGATATGCTCAAAAACAGCCGCAGGGAGTTCAACTCTTACGCCGATGTCAACACGGTTGCTTCGTGTTTTGATGCCGAATTTGTCGCATACGCCCGATATCCACTTTGAACCCGAACGTCCTGCCGCAATGACTACCTGCTTGCAGTAGATATCGTCCTCATTCGTGCGGACGATGTAGCCGTCGCCGTCCTTTTCAACAGTTTCCGCAACGGTTTCAAACATAATGTCAACATCGTTGCGGACGTAATCATAGATGTTCTGGAGAATATCACGGTTTCTGTCCGTGCCGAGGTGACGTACCTTTGCATCGAGCAGGTGAAGATCGTATTTGAGAGCTTCCGACTTTACATCGGAGGAAACGGTCGAATAAAGCTTCGCATCGCCGCCGCCCATACGCAGGTTCACGCTGTCGACATACTCCATAAGCTCGATAGCCTCTTTTGCGCCGACGTGCTGATAAAGGTCGCCGCCGAAGCTGTTCGTGATGTTGTATTTTCCGTCGGAAAGTCCGCCTGCGCCGCCGAAGCCGTGCATTATCGAGCAGGGCTTGCAGCCGACGCAGCTTTTTATCTTTTTGCCGTCAATGGGGCAGATCCTCTTTGAGATAGGTCTGCCCGAATCTATCATGCAGACCTTTGCGTTCGTTTTTAGTGTAACGAATTCGTAAGCCATAAAAACGCCTGCTGCGCCTGCACCGATGACAACAACGTCATAATCTTTTCTCATTTTAAATTTATCCTTTCACTGTAACACTGAAAAAGCTTGTCAAAACTCATATTCAGCCATTATAATTGTAACGCTTTTGCACGGTTTTGTCAATAAAATCGGCAAGGTAATTCAACGAGCGGAGCGTTTTTTCGGGATTATTGATAGATTGTTGCAGGGGACGGGAAATCTGCCTAAAATATAGGGCTTGCATCGGGCGGATATAGAATCCGCCCCTACGGGAATTGGGGGAATTGCGGAGCAAAATAATTACGCATTACGAATTACGCATTAAAATAATTCCGAATTCCGCATTCCGAATTCCGAATTTAATTCACCCTTTCCATAAAAAAGAAAGCGCCCTCGTCAGGGGTAAGGACGAGGGCAAAGATTATGATATAGGATTATTGGGGGATCCTCGGAATATCGGGGTAAGAATATTCCGAAGTATGCTCTTATCTGCGGCAAACGGGCCGCTGCTTACGACCACAGGGGTGAATGACCGTAAGCTTTTAATAAAAGCTATGAAAGGAAGCAGCCGGTCGGTGTGTGCGTCCTCCCGACTACGGTTATAATAATAACCTATGTTTGTGTTGCTTTTGTGAAAATAAGCTGAAATAAAGCTGAAAACGCAGGGAAGCCCCTGCGGGCGGTTCACGCTATGCTCCGCTTCGCTGCGCCCGTTTTGGGAAGAAAAAAATGATTTCCGCGAAATAAATTTGTTTGAATGACGGACATAGCAAAGCTTGCAGGGAAGCCCCTGCGGTCGGTTCACGTCACGCTTTGTTCGCTTTGAGAGGGAATAGGGTTATGTTCGAGAAGAGAAATTTGTAAGACAATATGATTTGATGAGCTTATCAGTGCGAATGTTGATCCTGCAAATATTCTATTATCGAAACATTGGTATATTTTCCGTTCCAAAGATCATTCATATTGACCGACCAGTAATCGTCCACATTGGTTGTCACGCCGTCCTTGTCAACGCCTACGCCGCTGTAATGAAGCACAGCCTCATTTTTGTTTGTTTCAACCACATCACAGTCAAGCTTTGTTCCGCTTCCAACAAAACCGCAGGTCACGGAATAATAGTCCACAATATCCAGTGCGCCGTAATTAAGCTGAACATCTGCGGGATTTTTATAATGAAGGAAAAATGTATAAAAGCTCGTAATGTAAATATCGGCAAAGGTAATATAGCTTTCGCCGTCAATTGCCGTTGCTCCCGGCATCGGGCGTGTATATAGGGTGTATTTCTTATCGAATATCCCCAAAAATATAGTTCCCAAAATAATAACAGCTGTAATAACGGAGGTAAGTATAACAATTATTTTTTTGATTTTTGTGTTCATAGATATTTCCCCTTTGAATTTTGCGATGACCGCCGTGCTGTACTGCTCAAAAGTCGGCACAGCAACGGCAGTTTCCGCAAGTTCGGCTTATTTCTTTTTCCTGCTTATGACCCCAAGGCACAATGCACCGCAAAGCGAAGCGACAGCAATTGCAGATGATGTGTTCCCTGTATTCGGGCTGGAGGGTTCGGTGTCACTATCAACGCCTTCGTCATCAACGCCGCCATTTGTTTGATTATCTTCCTGTGACAGAGTCTGTTCATAGTCATCGGTGTCCTCATTGGGTTCTTCATTGACCCATTCATCAATGCCCAAGCCCGAGTTAGACAAATCATCTTCTATCGGTGAATCATCGTATTCATCTACTTCTCCGGAGTGATCGTTTTCTTCATCCCAATCAATACCTCCTTCATCCCATATTCCGCCTATTGATTTTGCATAGTCTATTAATTTAATGAGCTTTTCCGCAACATCATTTCCCGACATAGGTTTTTCCTGCAAAGAATAGGTCTCTGTCAAATTGTTTGTGACCTCGCAAAACCACTCGCTGTTTTCATCTCCGTCCGAAACATAAAGAAATCCGCTCATATCCAAAGCATAAATATCGACATAATAAATATTGCTGCTTGATGACAAGCTTTGCGGACAAGGCTTGTTCAGCAATGCAAAAAGACTATCTTCAAATCCGCCCTCGGAAAAGCTTTTTATTTCCCATTCGCCTTCGTGTTCGGTGCTTTTCTTGACATAGGAAGGGTCGTTCTGAAGCTCCGCAGGCAGTTCATTTACTGGCAGTATTTTTCCAAATTCGGCAAAGCCGAGGAATTTATTCTTTATATCATAAACAGGCACTTTATATCTCTCTGAAAAGACCATATTGTCCGCAAGGGATTCGGGAGAGTTGCAGTCCGCTACATAATAAACAGGTAGCATGCTGTCAAAATCGAAGGTAACATCCTGCGAACCGAATAAAAAGACATACGCCGATGTATCGTCATACATATTGTTTTTTATCTCATTTATTATGCTCGGTGCTGCAAAGATCTGCGGAGAATTTTCTGCACGGACATTCGCTGACAAAAAACATACCACAGTTAAAACCGAAAAAAAGATGATCAGAAATTTTTTCATATAATTCATATAAGTAATCTCCCTTATTTAAGTGTAATTGTAATGGACTTATCATATTTTTTTAAGGAATTAGATGTGAGTTCGCTATATTGCATCTTTTTGGTTGATCCCCCATTCAACGGGTCTTGAATCTTTATATAATAGGTTTTCGTATCAACTGCCATAAGAACATTTGCATGACCACCTGTTCGTACTCCATTTGAATACTTTCCCCATGCAATCATAAGGGGTTTGGAAGATGCCAAAATCTTATTCATATCTGCAATATTATATGTACTGCTACTAACAGTTGCTGTATAGTTGTTCGATGTTGCATACTCAATTCCTTTTCGGTAATCATCGTTTTTGCCAGTGACATTTGGATATGGTTCATCGTCAGTACCTTTTAATTTATGTACAATATCTGCCTGAGTATAGTCATCATACCCCAATGCATTTGCAGACATTTCAATACATGCTGCCCAACACCAATTTGAATAAGTTTGTCCAATCAAAGGAACATCAACTGAACTTGTATAAAAAATTGGTGTAAATGTACCGGTTACTTTTATATCATTGCTTGTACAATTTTTTAACTTAAAAACATAAGTCCCCGATGCTGTTATATCTATATATGCTTTTATACTTCCTGTTGTTTTCTTGAAGTTATAAAATGTGTTAGTACCCTTATTTAATATACCGATTTGAACCTGTTCCGTATCAGAAACCGGAGTATAAGAAAGCTCTATGTAGAAATTATCACCTTTCCGCAAATAGAACGTGTCTTTACTGGATATGGAGTTGCCTGCCTTAACTGTATGATTATTAATATTATATGTAGTATAGTCGTCAATGGCAACTCGATAGTATTCTGCTTCGTCAATACTCAATGAAGCCGGTTCATCAATAAAGCTTTCATCAGCTAAATCTTCTACAACGGAACTTTCGACATTGCTTTCTGTTTCGGATATATCTTCCGCTCCAACTATTGTTGTACCGGTAAATACCGACAAGCAAACAACTATACTTGTTAATACACTAACAAGTCTAAATAATTTCATACTATTCGTCCTTTCAATCAAATTGTTTTCTAAAAAATTCAGTAATCTACACCGCCGTAAACCCAAAACGGTTCTCAACGGCGAATTCCGCAGTTAAAAATTCTCCTATCCCTCCTCTCCATAAAAAAATTTTTGTAAGGCAATTATAATTATTAATTCTTTGAATTTAGTTTAATACGTTTTGGTTACAGAATCGGAAACATTTTCACTCGAACCGTTTCTGTTTATGGTAGCTGTTACGCTTAAAGTATAGGTTTTGCCTTTGGTTACACCCGATGCTTTCTTTGTGGAGGATAAAGAGCTTCCCGATGAAGATAAATTGCTCCAAGATGCTATTACCGTTCCGTTGTCATCGGTAAGGGTCATTGTGCAGTCATTTATGCTTGTTGTTCCCGATTTGCCCGTTATCATGACCGAACAGGTCGCTTTACCGGAAGAAAAGCTCAATAAAAGCTTTGTTGGGTTTGTGTCGGAATAACATGGCTGTATCTGATCGGCAAATGCAGTGACCGACACCATTCCGAGCATAAAACACGACAGCATTAATGCGATCAGGTATTTTATTTTGTTTTTTATAAAAACCACTCTCCTTGATAAAATTGCCTTACATATACTAAAACGACAATTTTATCCGATTTACTACAACATTTTTCAAGATTTTATATTTTCGGCGATTTTAACAATTTCTTCTTCAGAAAGTTGTGCAGTAATGAGATAAGAATGTCTTTCATCATACCATATCAACACACTGGAATCATTTTCATCGTCCGACTTATAAAAATAGTAGGTTGTATTGTTTTTGTTTATTTCTTTATAGCTGTGTGTTTCATTATCAACAGTTACTGAAGTAGCATCGGCAAAGCTGTAATCAAAATAAAGCTTTATCTCATCGTCCGTTTCATAGATCATGAGCTTTGCGTTCCCCAAATAATTGACCGTTCGCAGTTCATACCCCTCGGGAATATATCCCGGCTCTATGGAGTAGTCAAAATCCATATCATCGGAATCAAAGCTGCCCTGATATGTGTATTTGTCGTGCGTTGAAAATACATCTCTGACAACATTGCTGACAGCGGCATAAACCTCATGCTGTGTGAGCAGACCGCCGAAAGAAATGCCCATTACCGCCGCCGCTGTGACTGCAAATTTACAGATGACCTTAACAGCCGCACGGCTTTTTTCCTTTATGCCAATGCTCCTGCTCAGTTTTTTCATGTTATGCTCAAACTGCGGTGAAAAGCTGTGCGGTTCGGCATTTTGCTCCGCTTCGTCAAGTTCGAGCCTCATGGATTCGATCAGTGCTTCTTTGATAACAGCGTCCCAAAGGCGTTCGTTCGCTCCCTTACTTAAAGGCATAACCATTCTCCTCCAATTTTGCTTTTAAAATAGCTTTTGCTCTGTAAATGCGCATTCTGGCATTATCCTCGGTAATTCCGAGCAGCTTGGCGATCTCGTTATTGCTGTATCCGTACAGATATTTGAGCGATAATGCGTCACGGTATTTGTCGTCCATTCCGTTGATAACTTCCAGAATAAAGTTTATCCCAACGGTCGAAAGGACTTCATTGATATCGGGCATTTCAATATTTTCTGCGGATATCTCTTCGTCAAGCGAAACATTTCTATCGGGTTTTTCCCTGCGCAGAATATCATAAGAAGTGTTCCTAACTATAATAACGATGAAAGAAGCCGTTTTGCTACAAATCGGAGAAGAAATTTTAAAAATATTTTTTGCTATCTTTACAAAGCTCTCCTGAACAGCCTCTTCGGCGAGTGCGGAACTATGTAAGATCGACATTGCCTTTTGCATCATCATGCCTTTGTAATGCTCATATATCTCTGTAAATTTTTCCTTATCGCTCGGCTCATCTATGAGTGTAAGATAAAAGCTCAACATAATTATCACGTTCCCACATATTTTTCCTATACTGTTTATACATAATATACCATATATGTAAACAAAAAGCAAGAGCATCACAAAATTGTGATGCTCTAAAAAATTACGCATTACGCATTACGCATTACGAATTGATTTAGGCTTGTTCATCCAGCGTCTTGCCATAGCTCGGGAGAAAATTCTTGACGAAATAATCAGCCTCGGGCATTGCCATTTCCTCTATCGAGCGGAGTGTCGTCTTTTCCGCACTGATGAAGTCGGAATTGCCCGTCACACGCTCCTCTATGCATTTTATCAGCGCCGAGAGCTTGTCGGCGGCTTTCACCAGACGCCAAAGCTCACGCTCCTCGTCAGAGGTGTTATCATCGGGGGACAGAAGCGGCGAAATTTCGTCCTGCATCTCCTCGGGGAGCATTGAAACAAGTCGGTTTTTCGCATTGTCCTCGACCTGCTTATAGGCGGAGCGTATCTCGGGACTGCCGTACTTCACGGGAGTGGGCAGGTCGCCCGTTATTATCTCGGTAACATCGTGAAAAACGCCGAGCAGGGCGCATCTTTCGGCGTTATAGCTTTTGCCGAAATAGGTATTTCCGATGACCGCAAGGCTGTGCGCTATCATTGCCGTTTCAAGGCTGTGTTCGGAGATATTTTCGTTTCTTGTGTTGCGCATAAGTCCCCAGCGGTTTATAAGCTTCATTCGTGAAAGCATTGAGTAAAACTGATTTTCCATTCCGATCTCTCCTTTTGTGTTTATTCTATCACAAAAGGCGTTTTTTTTCAAGCTTTTGCTGTCCGATAAAATGTACAGCTCGATATTTGTGCAAAAAGCACCGAAATTCAATGTCGGTTTTATGCAAAACAAGAAAATATTATCGTTTATCGATAAAAAGGTATTGACAAATGATATCCAATATGCTATCATACTGTCAAAGGGAAAAACCTCGGGGTGATATCCCGCATACAGAAAGGAACGGTCATTATGAACAATAAGAAAAACAAAAAATGGACAGATACAATGTCGCTCACGCTTTCAAGGGTCATCGTATGGGTGCTTGCGGTGATATTTGCCGCCGCCGTTATTTACGCTACGACCTCACTTATCTCATCATCGTGGGGACCGCTCGCCTTGGTGTGGGATATGGGACTTGACCCCGTGGGATTTTACATAACTTTTTATGCCTGCGCAGTGCTTGCGTTCACGGCGCTTTTCTTCCTCAATAAGCTCCTCTCCAACATAAGCCGAGGAAAAGTTTTCATCGGGGAAAATGTCAAGCTTATCCGGATCCTTTCGTGGTGCTGTTATCTTGTCGGAATAGTCCTTGCCGTTTACAGCATCTGGGCATATCCTTTCATCGTAATTGCGGCAGCGGCGGCTTTTTTCGGACTTATAATCCGTGTGCTGAAAAACGTCTTTGAAAAGGCTGTTCAAATTCAGGAAGAAAATGAGGGAACGATATGAAAGCAAAATATCCTCTGCTGTCGCTGATAAGCATTGCCGCTTGCGGAATTATCGGAACTGCGTGGGCAGAGATTATGATAAAGCTGTGCGGTCTGCGTTATGCCTCTGACGGTGGAAATGCACTGCCGATGATGCTCCTGCTGACCTTTGCGGCGGTCTCGGTGATATACGCCGCAGCGGAAAGGCTCGGCATAGAATTCGGATTTTCCAAGGGCGAATTCTTCATCTGGTTTGTCATTATACCGTTCTTGGTGATCCCGATCTGTCTGATGATAGGCAATGTCGCAGGTCTGGATTCGCTGCTGTTAGGCACTGCATTTCTGATCATGGAAACAGCATATATCATCGCAGCGATATTCTGTACGGCACGTCTGATATTATATATGATCCTCACAGCTTTAAGGAAAGGTGACTCAAATGGCTATAATAGTTAATCTTGATGTTATGATGGCGAAGCGCAAGATCTCCTCGGGCGAGCTTGCGGAAAAGCTTGATATTACCCCTGCTAATCTCTCGATACTCAAAACGGGCAAGGCGAAAGCGATACGCTTTTCCACCCTCGACAAGCTCTGCGATATCCTTGACTGCAAGCCGGGCGATATCCTTGATTTTGAAAGGAGCGATGAAGAATGACCCCCGATGAGCTTTCCGCAAATTCTTCCGAGAATGTTGAAAATACTCTTCCCGAAGAAGAGATCGTGCAGAGCGAGTGTCCCGAACAGTCCGAGCCGAGCGAAAACGCCGCCCCCGAAAATGAAACTCCGCCTGCGGAAAAGCCGCCGTTCTGTTCGACCGCCGAGAGCGTTTTTGCGCTGATATTTCTTTTCACGGGATATACCTTTATAAAGCTTTTTCTACAGCATAGCTGTGGTATCGCCGCCGCACTGTTCCTTATCGCAGTGCTTGCTTTGTCGGCAGTATTGGCAAAGCTCCGCAAGGCTGACGGGAGCAGGTCGTCAAAGCTTTACTTCGTTCTGACGGCGGTTTTCGCCCTCGGAACGGGCGTGAGCGCAAACGGACTGATACGGTTTCTGGCGTTCTGCTTTGCGGCTGTATACTATGCGATGTGGGCGTTCGCACTGAACAATCCCGAGTGGAAGGGCTTCGGCGAAAGTGCTTTCCACAGCGTCTGCGAAGCGGTTTTCGGCGTACCTAAACGCAATTTTACCGCCTGCCCGAAAGCCGCCTGCGGTATCTTACGCCGAAAGAGCGGTGTGAAAAATGTCGGATATGCAGTGATAGGACTTGTGCTTTCCGTGCCGATAACGGTCGTTGTCTGCGCACTGCTTATGAGTGCGGATGGCGGCTTTGAGGATATGCTCGGACGAATTTTCGACGGCATAAGCCTTACCGAGTTCTGGCTTTTCCTCGTCGGTCTGCCCGTGTCGTTCCTGCTGTTCGGCGTTATTTTTGGCGCAGTTTCCTCAAAGGGAAAGCTTCGCACGGACGAGGCTTTGTACGAAGCGAAAAACGGGAAAATGCACATTGCTCCGCCTGCCCTCGTCTGCGCATTCACAGCTCCTATTTTAATAGTATATGTGCTGTTTTTCTTCTCACAGCTTGGCTATTTCATTTCCGCATTCGGAGGAGTTCTCCCCGAAAAATTCAGCGCATCGGAATATGCACGGAGAGGATTTTTTGAGCTTTGCACAGTAGCAGTTATAAACCTCGCCGTCATTGCCGCCGTCAATGCATTCTGCCGCAGGGACGGGAAAAATACCGCACTCAAAACCGTCACGGTCATTCTCTCTGTGTTCACGCTTATCCTTATTGCGACCGCCGAAAGCAAGATGTTCCTCTATATCGACCGCTTCGGACTGACCTCAAAGCGTGTTTATACCTCGTGGGCAATGTTCATTCTTGCGGCAGTGTTCGTGCTTATAATTATCTCACGCTTTAAAAAGTTCCGTGCGGCAAGCGTAGGTGCGGCGGTAATAACCATAGCCTCGCTCCTGCTCTGCTTATGCAATGCGGACGGACTTATCGCAAGGTATGATGCAAAGCTTATCGAAAGCGGCGTGATGGCAAGCTTCCCCGATGACCTCTCCACCGATGCCGCACCCGTTATAAGAGAATGTCTGGACAGCGAAAGTCAAGACCTCGCCGATGCCGCAGGAACAAGCCGTATCCGCCTTATGACAAAGGTTTCACAAAAGGAATGGTTTGAGAATACCGTGAGTGATATTATAGCTTTTGAGTCGTTCAAAGAGAGATAAAAATTTTCGGTTTTTGCTATATAATATTGACAAAATATTTCGTTTATGATAAGATTTTATTATAATAATTTGCTTGGAGGTAATAAAATGCAGAAAATTCTGTGCTTACTGTGTGCGCTTGTGATCGCTGTAACTGTTCTGCCGCTGGGGTGCTTTGCGGCGAAAGCCGAAAAGTCGGAAAAGGTCGTTCTTTACGGCAACAAAATTTCCGCCGATGCAAAACAGATATGCTTTGTAAAGGGTGAAAAGGGCGAATATGAATTCCTTGATACAATGTATGACCCGTCATTCAAAAAGTATTACTATGTCGGGGATAATACGGTCGATATCAAAGCCGTTGCGGAGAAGCTCCCGAAACTGCAGAACCTTGTCGTTATAAGGGCAGATGTCAGCAACATATCCTATCTTAGCAAGCTCGACGATCTTGTATGGCTCGGTCTGCACCAGTGCAGCGGTTCGGAGGATCTTTCCTTCCTGAAAAAGCTCACGGGGCTGAAAAAATTCCGCTACACAAGCACATGGGCAGATAAGGTCTGCGAGAGCATAGACCCCGTCTCCCACTTGAAAAATGTGACGGAGCTTTATCTTGATGTAAGAGCGTCTGCGATAAAGGATATCGCTCCGCTAAAAGGGCTAAAAAGGCTGAAAACGCTGGAGCTGAAAAACATCGGCGGTGACGATGCTGCTTTGATAGGCAATTTCAAAAAGCTTCGCTCCCTTTCTGTTGACCTCACCTCGGAAAGAACGGATATGTCTTTCCTTTCAAAGCTTGACGATCTCGAAACGCTCGATGTCTCGGGAAACACGACCAACCTCAATGCCGCCGCCAAGACCAAGATGAACCGCCTGCGCAGTCTTTCCGTCGACTCAAACGACGACGATCTTTCCTTTATCGGAAGCCTTGCGTTGGACGAGCTTTCACTTTCCTATGTAAAAAGCTCTTTCACTGATGGAATGAGAAACCTTGCAGGACTTAAAACACTTCGGCTCATGGATATCAACAACGGCAGAACGTATGATATGTCCTTTATAAAGGATCTGAAAAGCCTTGAAAATCTTTTTATCATGGGCTGCAATGACGTGCGCCTTTTCGGGAATAAGAGCCTGAAAAATGTTTCGATATGGCTTAGTGAATTCACGAATATGATAAACATCAAAGGCTGTGAAAACATTGAAAGCCTGCAGATATACAACAATAACGCCTCATTCAATGTGAACTGGATAGAGGGAATGGATATAAAGGAGCTGAGCATCTCGGACGGTTCATTCTGCGGAATAAAAAATATGCAGAAGCTCTCAACGCTGAAAAAGCTCAAAAAGCTCACGCTCGATTTCACGGGCATTTCCGACGAGACCGCCAAGGCAATAAAAAAGGCACTCCCGAAATGCGGGATCGAAGTCTGCGAACTCGGCGGAGGCTCTTACGACATAAGAAGATATTGAGAATAACAAAAACCGCCGACCGCGTAAAGGTTATCCCTTTTACACGGTCGGCGGTCTTATTATATCTGTATGAAAAATTCACCCGAAATATAGTTTTTCGCAACGGGCAGATATAGAATCCGCCCCTACGATTTTTGCAGCAAACTCACGGAATATAAATAATTCCGCATTCCGAATTCCGCATTCCGAATTAATTCTTGTCGTTTTCTTCCATAGCCGCAACAAGGCTGCGAAGTCGTATCTTTGCCGCACCAAGGTTGTTTATTTCATCGATCTTAAGCTGGGTGTAGAGCTTTCCGCCGCTTTCGAGTATTCCTCTTACCTCGTCCGTTGTGATAGCATCGATGCCGCATCCGAATGATACAAGCTGTACAAGCTGCATATCCTTCTGCGTTGTGACATACTGCGCTGCACGGTAAAGTCTTGAATGGTATGTCCACTGGTTGAGGACATCAAGCTTTGGAGTGTGACCCTTTTTGAAGATGCTGTCCTCGGTGATAACTGCGAGGTCAAGCGAGGAGATGAGCTTGTGTATGCCGTGGTTTATCTCGGGGTCAAGGTGGTAAGGTCTGCCGGCAATTACGATGATAGGCATATTCTGCTTTCTTGCTTCGGCGATCATTCGCTCGCCCTCGGTTTCGATCTCGGTCATATACTGTTTGAGTGCGTCCATAGCCTTAACATAAGCTGCGGCTGCCTGCTTTTTCGTAATGCCGTAGTCTTTGAGCGCCTCGGAGAGAACTTCTGCCGAGTGCTTCGGGAGGTTTATGTCGATATAAGGCGAGATGAAATTCTTATCGTTAAGCTCTGGGATATTCGCACGGAGCAGCTCGGGGTAGTATGCAACAACGGGGCAGTTATAATGGTTATCGCTTTCGCCGTCGTCGATATTATAGCTTTCGCAGGGGTAGAAGATGAAATCAGCACCCTTTTCGAGCAGACTGATAATATGTCCGTGCGCAAGCTTTGCAGGGTAGCATACCGTATCGGACGGGATAGTGTTCTGACCCTTATAGTAGGTCTTTCTTGTGCTTTCCTCGGAGATAACGACCTCAAAGCCAAGCTCTGTGAAAAGCTTTGCCCAGAACGGGAGCTGTTCATAAAGTCCGAGTGCGAGCGGTATTCCTACCTTTGCCTTAGGTGTAACGGTCGGCTTTTCGTCTGCCTTTGAGAGGAGATGTCTGTACTTGTACTCAAAGAGGTCGAGCGGCTCGGTGGTGCGCTTGATTCCTGCGCCCTTTTCACAGCGGTTGCCGCTGATAAATCTTCTTCCGTCGTTGAATGTTATCATTGTAAGTGCGCAGCGAGAGCCGCAGCCGCCGCAGTTGAGCTGCTTTGACTGGTATGTAAAGTTTTCGAGAGCCTCTGCGGAAATTATATGCGAAGCCTCTTTGCATTTTTCCTTAGCGTAAAGAGCCGCGCCGAATGCGCCCATAAGTCCTGCGATGGCAGGGCGGACAACGTTCTTTCCGAGTTCCTTTTCAAATGCACGGAGAACCGCATCGTTGAGGAAAGTACCGCCCTGAACAACGACATTTTCGCCGAGTTCGTCTGCGGATTTCGCACGGATAACCTTGTATATAGCGTTCTTGATAATTGACGAGGAAAGACCTGCGGAGATGTCTTCGACCGAAGCACCGTCCTTCTGTGCCTGCTTAACGGAGCTGTTCATAAATACCGTGCAGCGTGAGCCGAGGTCAACCGGGTGCTTTGCAAAAAGTCCAAGCTGTGCAAAGTCTGCGATATCATATCCGAGTGCAAGTGCGAACGTCTGAATGAACGAGCCGCAGCCCGAAGAACAGGCTTCGTTGAGCATAATGCTGTCGATAGCGTGATTTTTTATCTTGAAGCACTTGATATCCTGACCGCCGATGTCGATGATAAAGTCAACATCGGGCTTGAAGAATGAAGCTGCTTTATAGTGCGCAACGGTTTCAACGATGCCGAAGTCAACGCCCACGCCTGCTTTGATGAGATCCTCACCATAACCCGTAACGGCGGAGGAAAGTATCGTTATCCTGTCGCCCATAAGAGCATACATTTCCTTTAATTTATCGGTGATAACGTCAAGCGGTCTGCCCTTGTTGGAGGTGTAGTGCTGATAAAGCAGCCTGCCCTCGGGGGTGATAAGCACAAGCTTTGTCGTTGTTGAGCCTGCGTCGATACCGAGATAAGCGCCGCCCTCGTAAGTGCTGATATCCTCATATTCGAGGTCGCATTTCTTGTGGCGTTCAACGAATTCGTTGTATTCTTCCTTTGAAGCAAAAAGCGGATCGCCCGTGATGATATCATCGGTCATCTTGGCATTTTCGATCCTATTGATTACATCATCGAGAGAGTATTCGTCCGAAACCTCGTTAGCGTGAAGTGCGCAGCCGTAAGCCATAAAGCAGGGTGCATTTTCGGGGAATACAGCGTTCTCTTCGGAAAGATGAAGAGTATCAACGAAAGCCTTGCGAAGTCCCATCTGGAACGAAAGCGGACCGCCGAGGAAAAGTATCTTGCCCTTTATCTGTCTGCCCTGAGCAAGACCCGAAACGGTCTGGTCAACAACTGCCTGGAAGATAGAAGCGGCAACGTCCTCACGGCGTGCGCCCTGATTGAGAAGCGGCTGGATATCGGATTTTGCGAAAACGCCGCAGCGTGAAGCGATAGGATATACCTTTTCCGCATTGAGCGCAAGCTTATCCATTTCGTCCGTGGTAATGCCGAGGAGCGTAGCCATCTGGTCGATGAATGCGCCCGTGCCGCCTGCGCATGAGCCGTTCATTCGCTGCTCAACGCCGCCCGTGAGGAAGATTATTTTTGCGTCCTCACCGCCGAGTTCGATAACAACATCGGCATCGGGATAGCTTTCCTTAACTGCGATGAAAGCGCCGAAAACCTCCTGAACGAACGGAAGCTCGGAAGCGGTAGCAAGTCCAAGACCTGCCGAACCCGTTATCGAAAGCCTGAACTTTGCATCGGGATATTCCTTTGCAATAATTTCAAGCTGTGACTTTACGGTTTCCTTTACCTTGGAAAAATGCCTTTCGTATTTTGAGTAAATTATCTGCTTGTTTTCATCAAGAATTACGGTTTTAACTGTGGTAGAGCCGACATCGACTCCGAGTGCATAGACTTTGTTCATTTATTCATTTCCTCTCGGTTAGTCTTTCAGTGCTTTGATTATCCTTTCGGCGATCTCCTCGGGAGTGCCGCTGCCGTCTGCGGTGAAAGCGGAGTTTTCCTTGTAAATGGGCGCTCTGCCGTCATAGATAAGGTTAAGCTCCTCTTTGGTGTTGTTCGCAACGATAGGACGGTTTTTGTCGCCCGAAATACGTGCATAGCAGCTTTCAAACGGAACATCGATGAAAACGACCGTTCCTGCCGAATTTGCGATATCGGCATTGACCTTGCGAAGCATTGCGCCGCCGCCGCAGGCGATAACCCCTGCCTTTTCGGAAAGCTCTCTTACAGCGTCCGTTTCGGCATCGCGGAAATAATCCTCGCCCTTTTCGGCAAAGATCTGCGGAATGGGCATTCCCTGCTTTTCGACAATATAATTATCCATATCGGTGAAGCCGCAGCCAAGCTTATGCGCGAGCAGCTTTCCGACGGTCGATTTTCCGCAGCCCATAAAGCCGCAGAGAAAAACAGTTTTCTTTTTATTATTCATAGTCATCTTCTCCCGTAATTATTCCCCGTCAACCGCCTGCGCTTCGTCAGCATATTCAAGCAGCTTTTCGGATAAGCCGTCCTCCATGCAGGTGTAAAAGACAGCAAAAAGCGTGTCCGCAAACCCGAGCAGGAACATATTCTTGTTGGTTATCACCGACAGCGCAGGAACGCTGCTCAGGATATACGATTTGAACCAGTCGGCTGTGAAAGGCGGAAGCTTTTTCCCCTTTCGCACGAGATATTTCGTTTCGAGGAACGATTCCGTTATTATCTCACGATAATTCTCCGCACCCTTGTCGATAACAGCGTTGTAAAGCCTGTAAAGCTGGTCGTCCGTCATAACGTCGTCACCGTTTCTGACGTTTTTCAGCACGGGTATGCGCACCGCAAGGCTGTAGACCATGAGCGGCAGCACCTTGTTGTATTCCTCGCTCTGCATCTGACGGCAGGTGTAGTCGTCAATGCGAAGCCCGAGCGAGCGTATCCCGTCCGTTTCGGGGAAATTGTTGATGATTATTTTCAGTATGTCCCTTATATCGACATTGTAAAACTCATTTTCGGCGAGCGAATAGATGTATTTTACGGAGTTATAAAGGCAAACGCCGCTCTTTACGATATAATCGGCAAGTCCGTTTATAGCCGCACTTTCATTGATGAAATTCATTCGCTCTCACCGCCTTTTTTCAGTCCGTAAGCTTCTTCACGGGTCATTCTCGTCCAGTTATACTCCCTGACCTCGGGTTCGGGCTTTTTCGGAGGTTCTTCCTCGTCCTCGTCAAATTTTCCTGCCATAAAAGCATCTGCAAGGCTGTCAAAGGTTTCGGGTCTGAACGGTTTTATGATGCGCACAGAGCTTGCGTCCGCCTTTATCACCTCGGGAAGAGGTTCGGATTCTTTATCGGTAGCGGCGGTAGGCTGAACGGCTTGCTGCGGCGACATTTTTTCCGACTTTTCAACATCTTCGGGGTAGCGGAACTGCGTCTGGGCGGTCATTCTGCCTTTTTTGACCTCTGCGCAAAGCTTGTCGGAATAATCGAGGAACTCGCCGAGCTGGTCAGCCGTAGCCTCGCCTGCCTTGATGTTCTTCTTCATATCGGAAAGGTATCTGCTCCACTCATGGAACTCCTTTTCGTCCATAGCCTTTCCGACACGCTTGTAAAGCGCATTGTATATCTTCTGACCTCTCTTTTCAAGCTCGGGAGGTATCTGTTCGGGCTTCTTTGGTTCTTCGGGGACGGTCGGCTCGGGTGCTTCTGCCTTTTCGGAGGCTTTGAGCGTTTCCGCCGCCTCGGCAATGGCAGTCCTCAGAGCGTCAGCCTGCTGTCGGCAGGTCATGCCCGAGCTGTTTATTCGGTTGCAGAGGAAGCTTTCATCATCGGCAACAAAGAATTTTCCACATTCTTCACATCTGCGGAAAGCAAGTCCGTTTTTCATTATAAGGTCAAATTCAAGGTCTATCACTGCCTTGAAGCTGTCGGGAAGATAGACCTCAACGGGGTTGTTCTCCATAGCTTCAAGCGCAAATTTCATATCAAGCTCACCCGGGCGCTTCATTCCACGGACGAGATCATAAGCGTCCATTGCGAGCTTGTCTTTTATGTATTCGCAGTTTTTGCCCTCGGGAACGGACATATCTCCCCCAAGCCTGAATGCCTCGGAGAAGCGGCGGTAAACAGCCTTTGCGACCTTTGCGTTCATAAAAGAGGCAGTCGGTGTTAAACCGGGGTTGCATACGGAAACGGAGGGAAGATTTTTACCGGCCATTCCAAGCTCGTTGGCGGCAACGGAATAGGAAACGTCAAAATATTCCTTTCGCACCTTTAAGACCTGCGCAGGGTCAACGGTCTTGTCCTCGTTCGTGTCATAGATAAAAGTGAGCTTGTTCTGCGCATATTCCTGTAAGCGGACAATGTTCGTCCAGCCGTTTGAAGCCTTGCCCGACTTGAACATGGAGATGCGGTTGAAAATGGCTTCTTCGTATTTCGTCTTGGGGGAAATGCAGCGGACCCAAAGCTCGTCAAGACTGATGCGTTCGGAGTGGCAGATGTATTCGATGATGCAGTCGGTAACGATATCGGAGTAATCCGCACCGATCATGGCTTCAATGTAAGGGTGGGCAGCAGAAATAACGGACTTCGCATTTGAGACCGTGCTTGCAGGGAGATGCCCCGACTTTTTGGCGGCTCTGCCTGCGTCCATGCATCTTTCCCAGAAATATGTGAAATCAAATTCGGTGAAATGCAGCAAGGTCTTGCAAAGCTCCAGCCTGTAAAGATCATTGCTGTCCCTCACCGCAAATTGGATAAATTTTTCTGCCATTTAAAATATAGCTCCTTTTGTAGTCCTGACATACTTATATTTAAAGTAAATTATACCACATAAGTCGGGAAATTTCAATAGAAATCGTGTAATTTATCACGGCATTTCAACGAGTAAAAAAATAGTGAATTTTTGATGTGAATATATTTCTAATTGCT